>JBQMQE010000031.1:0-27674 GCA_052172655.1 Burkholderiales bacterium | reverse complement strand
GGGATAACGCCCCTCATGCTCCCCTATGTTTGCCATTGCAAAATGCATTTTGCAATGGGTTCTCAGACCTTGGCCGGCGCACGCATCACCGTGCGCTTGTAGTCCTGGTAGAGCTGATGCATGCGCGCGGCCACCGGCCCGGGTTTGCCCGCGCTCGTTCCGTGGCCGACCGGTTTTCCGTCCAGCGTCGAGATCGGCAGCACTTCCTTGGTCGAGGAGGTGAGCCAGAGCTCGTCCGCGTCGCGCACCTCGGCTTCGCTTACCTGGCGGATTTCCAGCGCCAACTGGTGGGCGCGCGCCAGTTCGATGACTACGTCGTAAGTGATGCCGGGCAGGATGAAATTGCTCTTGGGCGGGGTGATGATGACACCGCTTTTGACCAGGAAAATATTGCTCGCCGAGCCCTCGGTGAGGAGCCCATCGCGCAGTAGCACCGATTCGGCTGCGCCCGCGTCGACGGCGGCCTGGCGCAGCAGGCAATTCGCAAGCAGCGACACCGACTTGATGTCGCAGCGCAGCCAGCGGTTGTCGGCGACGGTGACCGCGGCCACCCCGCGTTCGCGCTGTTCCTGCGACGGCGTGGTGAGCGGATTGGACATCATGAACACGGTCGGCTTCACACCCTTGGGAAAAGCGTGGTCGCGCGGCGCCACACCGCGCGTCACCTGCAGGTAGACGTATTGATCGTCCATCGGGTTCTTCACCACGATCTCGCGCACCAGTTCATCCCAGCGCGCGATGCTGTAGGGGTTGGCTATGCGCACGCCATCGAGGCTGGATTGCAAGCGCGCGAGGTGCTCGCGCAGGCGGAACGGATGGCCGGAATAGCAGGGAATCACTTCATACACGCCGTCGCCGAAGATGAAACCGCGGTCGAGCACCGGGACCATGGCCTGCTCGATCGGCATCCACTCGCCATTGAGGTAGATCATTTTCGTCTCCTGCTATGTGTTCCGTCGGCCATTTGGCGTGATCGGGACGGTGATTGAAACCAGGCCCGTTTAGCGGCTCTCACTTGAACCAAAGCCGCATGCCGTCCCAGGCGCGGCCGAAAAATCCGGCGATAGCCACGTTCTCCAGCGCCACCACCGGATACTCGCCCAACAGCTTGTTCCGCAGCGTCACCTTGACCGTGCCGACTTTTTGGCCGGTACCGATCGGCGCCACCAGCGGTTGCAGGCTCACCAGATCCGCCTTCAACTGATCGGCGAGGCCGCGCGGTACGCTGACGTAGAAGTCGGACAGGAACCCGGCCTTGAGCCGGCTCGCGGTCCCCTTCCACACTTCCAGGGTGCTCACCGCCTGACCCTTGTCGTACAATTTTACCGAGTCGTAGAACTGGAAGCCGTAGTTCAGCAGTTTCAGGCTTTCCTGCGCGCGCCCGTTGTCGGAGTTCGCGCCCAGCACCACCGACAGCAGGCGCCGCGCGCCGCGCTTGGCCGATGCAATCAGGCTGAAACCGGAGCTTTCAGTATGGCCCGTCTTCATGCCGTCCACATTCGGGTCGAGCCACAGCAGCCGGTTGCGGTTGGGCTGAATAATGTTGTTGTAACGGTACTCGCGCAGCGAATACAGTGCGTAGTACTCGGGGAAATCGCGGATCAGCGCTGCGGCGAGGAGTCCCAGGTCGTGCGCGCTCGAGTAGTGATTGGGGCCGGGCAGGCCGCTGGCGTTGGTGTAGCTCGTCTCTTTCATGCCCAGGCGCTGCGCCTCGCGGTTCATCGCCTGCGCGAACGCGTCCTCGGACCCGGCGATGGCTTCGGCGAGCGCGATGCAGGCGTCATTGCCCGACTGCGTGATCATGCCATGCAGCAGCTGCTCTACCTTCACCGGTTTTTTCGGCTCGATGAACATGCGCGAGCCGGGCGCCTTCCAGGCGCGCTCCGATACCGGCACGACCTGATCGAGCGTCAGGGTTTTCTGCTTCAGCGCCGAGAACGCGAGGTAAGCGGTCATCAGTTTGGTCAGCGAGGCGGGCTCGACCCGCTCATGCTCGTTCGCGCTGGCAATGGCCTGAGTGCTGGTGAAGTCGTACAACAGCCATGCCTTGGCGGCAATCGGCGGCGGGGCAGGGGCGTCCGCGAATGCGAGGGCGGGCAGCAGAAGCAGGGAAAACAGCAAGTGTTTCAGGGTCATGAAGGAGAGCCGCAAAAGCGTAAATTATACCAGCCGCATATTGCATCAAAAGGCTCATTCGGGACGACCGAACCGGCCCCCGACAGGCTTTACTTGCTTACGACCAGCGGCTTGAAATCGAGTTCCGCGCGGATTTTCTCAGCCATGCCGTCGGCTTCATCGCGGTCGCGGTAAGGACCGAGGCGCAGGCGGTACATGCCGTCACGCGCCAAAACCCGGATCGCGTCATTGAGCCAGGCGAGCTGCTGATAGACGCGGGCACGGAAATTCTCGGCGTTATCGCGCGCGGAAAACGCGCCGAGCTGCAGGTAAATGCCGCCCGCCTCGGCATCGACCGGAATTGCTTGCGCCGATTTGGCCGGATCGGCCCGCGACGGGCTGGCCGCGGGCAGGATCGCCGGCGCCGCGGCGGCGGTCACGCTCTGCTGCGCCGTGACGGATTCGACCTCCACTGGCGCGCTGCCGACTCCGACGTAGCCCAGCTTATATGCGGCAGCGTAGGACAAATCGATGAGGCGTCCCGAATGAAACGGCCCGCGATCGTTGATGCGCACGATCACGCTGCGGTCGTTGGCGAGGTTGGTCACGCGCGCGTAGCTCGGAATCGGCAGTGTCGCGTGCGCGGCGCTCATGGCGTACATGTCGTAGGGTTCGCCGCTGGATGTGCGCTGGCCGTGGAACTTGCGTCCGTACCAACTGCCGATGCCGCGCTGTCGGTAGTGCGCGAGCGTCTTGTACGGCACGTAGCGCTGGCCGAATACCGTATAAGGATTGTTGGCGGCGCGGGCGAGCCGCTCCGGCTTGGGCACGGCATCCGCGATTTGATCCAGGTCCGCCGGCGGTTTGTCGCCCGGACCATCGTCCTGATAATAGGCGCCGCCGCGCGGCGCTGGCGCGGGCTTTTGCGCGGCGACGCCCGCCTCGCGCTCCACCGGTACCCGCTTGGGCGCGCTGGCGCAAGCGGCGAGCAGCGCGACCATGCCGACAGTAAAAAAAACCTTGACCGCCACCGAGGCAAAGGAATCCAAACCGATAATTGTTTGTCCTTGGCGGTAAAATCGAATTGCGGTCCGGGTGCTCAAGTTTGAACCAGTTTGCGGTGCCGGTGGATGCTCATCAGTATGCCGATACCGAGGAACAGTGTCACAAGCGCCGTGCCGCCGAAGGATACCAGCGGCAGGGGCACGCCCACGACCGGCAGGATACCGCTCACCATGCCCATGTTGACGAAGGCGTAGGTGAAAAATGTCAGTGTCACGGCGCCAGCCATGAGGCGCGCAAAAAAAGTGGGCGCGTTGGCGGCGATCGCCAGGCCGCGGCCGATCAGCAGCAGGTACAGCAGCAGCAGCAGGCAGTTGCCGATCAGCCCGAACTCCTCGGAGAAAACGGCGAAAATGAAGTCGGTCGACCGTTCCGGGAGAAATTCCAGGTGCGCCTGCGTGCCTTTCATCCAGCCCTTGCCGGCGAGTCCGCCCGAGCCCACGGCGATGACCGACTGGATGATGTGATAGCCCGCGCCCAGCGGGTCGGAAGTGGGGTCGAGCAGGGTCAATATGCGGTTGCGCTGGTAGTCGTGCATCAGCGACCACAGGAACGGCAGGCTGGCGCCGCCCGCAAGCGCCAGGCCGAGCAGGATCTTCCAGGACAGGCCGGCGAGGAAGATTACGTAGAAACCAGCCGCCGTCACCAGCAACGCGGTGCCGAGGTCGGGCTGGCGCGCGATCAGCAGCACCGGCAGCGCGAGCAGCAGGCTGGCGACGAAGTATTCGCGCAGCCTCAATGTCGCCTCATGCTTGTCGAAATACCAGGCGAGCATCAGCGGCATGGCGATTTTCATGATTTCCGAAGGCTGGATGCGGGTGACGCCCAGGTTCAGCCAGCGGCGCGCGCCGTTGACGACATCGCCGAACAGCGCCACCGCGATCAGCAGCGCGAGCCCGAACGCATAGGCCGGGAGGGCAAAACGCATCAATGTCTGCGGTTGGAATTGCGCCACCGTCCACATCACCGCGAGCGCCACCAGGATACTCACCGCCTGGCTGCTGATGCGCGCCGGCGTATCGTGCGCCGCGCTCGCCAGGGTGATCAGGCCGAGCAGCAGCAAAGCGAGTGCGAGCGCAAACAGCGGCCCATCAATGTTGTCGGTGAAGCGCAGCCACAGGTTCTTGAACGGCTGTTGCACATCCCCTCGCATCAACGCTTCTCCTTCCCGCCACTGCATGGCAACGGGTTCAACAGCTCCTGCTTCGGGGGATATAAAACGGGCGCGGGAAGGGGCGGGTACCCTTGCGTTCCCGCCCCGGCACCCGTGTTCAACATCCGCCTAATCATCGCCTTCATCTCCAGGGACCTCGGTGGCAGGCCGGTTGACGCGCTTGCCGAGCAGGTAGTAGTCCAGTACCTGGCGCGCGATCGGCGCCGCGGTGCGCGCGCCGAAACCGCCGTTTTCCACCACCACCGCGAGCGCGATCTTGGGGCTTTCCAGCGGAGCGTAGGCGATGAACAGGGCGTGATCGCGATGGCGTTCGGCCACGTTCTTCTCGTTGTATTTCTCGTTCTGCTTCATCGCCACCACCTGCGCCGTGCCTGTCTTGCCGGCGCTGGTGTATTCGGCCTTGGCGAAGGCGCGCGCGCCCGTGCCCTCGATATTCACCCCGGCCAGGGCGCGTTGGATGAACTCGAGGTTCTCCGGCTTCAAGCTTATCGTGCGCACGAGTTCGGGCTCGACCAGGGTGCGCTTGCCGCTGCTGATGTTCTCGATGTAGTTGACCAGGTGCGGGCGGTACATGACGCCGTTGTTGGCGAGCGTCGCCATCGCCTGTGCCATCTGCAGCGGCGTGTAGGCGTTGTAGCCCTGGCCGATGCCGACGCTGATGGTTTCGCCGGCATACCATTTCCGCTGCTCGGGTTTTTTGAAGTGCCTGCGTTTCCACTCCTGCGACGGCAGCACGCCGGCGGCTTCGCCTTCGATGTCGATGCCGGTTTTCGCGCCGAAACCGAACTGGCCGATGAACCGCGCGATATTGTCTATGCCGAGGTCATTGCCGAGCACGTAGTAATAGGTGTCGCAGGACTGGACGATCGATTTGTACATGTCGACCACGCCGTGGCCGCCGGGCTTGTCGTCGCGAAAACGATGGCCGCCGAACTGGAAATAGCCGGGATCGTTGATCGTCTGTTGCGGCGTGCGCTTGCCCAATTCGAGCGCCGCCAGCGCCATGTAGGGCTTGAAGGTGGAGCCGGGCGGATAGGTGCCGGTCAGCGCGCGGTTTACCAGCGGAAGATCGAGCGAGGTGTTGAGCAGATCCCAGCTTGCCGTGTCTATGCCGTCGACGAACAGATTCGGATCGAAGCCCGGCTTGGAGACGAAGGCGAGGATGCCGCCGCTGTCCGGCTCGATCGCCACCAGCGCGCCGCGGTTGTCGCCGAACGCCTGCTCGGCCACCTGCTGCAGCTTGATGTCCAGCGTCAGCACCAGGTTGTTGCCCGGGGTCGGGGGGGTGCGCGAGAGCGTTCTCACGCCGCGGCCGGCGGAGTCCACTTCGACCTGTTCGTAGCCGGTGATGCCGTGTAACGCGTTCTCGTAGCTTTGCTCCAGCCCGGTCTTGCCGATGTGGTCCGTGCCCTTGTAGTTGGCGGAGAGGTCCGCTTCCTCTATGCGCTCCACGTCGCGGTCGTTGATGCGGCCGATATACCCGGTCACGTGCGAGGCCAGCTCGGTCAAGGGGTATTGGCGGAACAGGCGCGCCTGGATGTCGACGCCGGGAAAGCGGTAACGGTTTACGGCGAACCGGGCCACCTCTTCGTCGCTCAGGCGCGTGCGGATCGGCAGGCTGTCCGCTCCCTTGGCTTCGATCATCAGACGCTTGAAGCGGGTGTGATCGCTCGCGCGGATTTCGACAACGCTCTCCAGCTCCTTGATCGTCTTCTCCAGGTCGGCGACCTTGCCCGGGTATATTTCCAGCGTGTAGGCGGAGTAGTTGCGTGCCAGCACGGTGCCGCCGCGGTCGAGAATGAGCCCGCGATTGGGTTTGATCGGCACGATGGAGATGCGGTTGTCCTCGGCCTTGGTACGGTAGTAATCGTACTGCACGATCTGCAGATATACGAAACGCAGCAGCAGCAGCGAGAAAGCGGCGAGCACGAACACGCCGGCGATGCCGATACGCAGGTGAAAGTAATACAGCTCGCGCTGGTGGTCCTTGAATTCGGGTAGACGCATGGGCTAGAGCGGCCGGTTCTCGTCCATCGTTTCCGCCTGCCGCTGCGGCAGCAGCAGGAGGAAACTCAACGCCGGCCATAGCGCCGCGCTTACGAAACTGCCGGCGAAATAGGTCCAGCCGGGAAAGTCTGCGCCGGCGAATATGCGTATCACCAGCGTCAGCAGTTGCGTCGACAACAGCAGCAGCAGCAAATGCAGTGCCTGCTGCCACGGCGGGAACCAGAGGATGCGCCGATGCACCGCAAAGGCGAGGAACGCGAGCACCGAGTAGCCGAGCGCGTGCTGGCCGAGCAGCGCGCCGTAGCCGGCGTCTAGCAACAGGCCCAGTGTCCATGCGACAGCGATGCCGACCCTGCGCGGCTGGTGGATGCACCAGAAGGCGAGTATCGCCGCGGCGAGATCCGGCACGCCCGCAATATTGCCCCAGGGCAGCAGGTCGAACAGCAGCCCCAGCACCAGGGTCAGTACGATGAAGCTGATTCTGGCCGGCAGCAGGATGCGCTGCGGATGCGCTTGCAGTTGCATGTTATTCGGTCTTGCGCAGGCGCTTGGTTCGGGGCGGCTTGCGCGCCGGCTGCTCGGCTTCCGGCGGCGGCGGCGGTATGGCGTCGTTGGACAGCACCAGCACCTGGCGATAACGCTCGGTGCCGGCGGTCGGCGCGAGGCTGATCCGCGCAAACGCATAGGCCGAATCGCGCTCGATGCGCGCCACCGTGGCCACCGGCAGTCCTGGCGGGTAGGTCCCGTCTATGCCCGAGGTGACCAGGGTGTCTCCGTTCTGGATGTCGGCGTTTGCGGCCATGAAGCGCAGATCGAGCATGCCGCCCTCGGCGCCACCGTAACCGACCGCGCGCAACCCGTTTCTGAGCACCTGCAGCGGGATCGCCTGGTCTTTGTCCGAGAGCAGCGTCACTTCGCTCATGAGCAGATACACGCGCGTCACTTGGCCGATCACGCCGATATCGTCGATCACGGGCTGGCCGGGAACGATGCCGCTCTGCGAGCCCTTGTCGATCACCACCTTGCGCGAGAACGGGTCGCGCGCGGCGTAGAGGATCTCGGCAAACACCGATTTGCGCGGCAGCCGTTCCTGCGCCTGGAGCAGGCGGCGCAACTGCTTGTTCTCCTCTTGTAGCGACGCGAGCAGCAGCAGTTCAGGCGCCGCACGCAACTGCTTCGTCCTGAGCGCGGCATTTTCCTCGCGCAGCGCCGCGGTGCTGCCGAAATAATTGGCCACGCCATGGAACAGATCCACCGGCACCATGGCGATGCGCTGCATCGGATAGGCGGCGAGCGCCACCACCTGGCGCACGCTCTCGGCATAGCGAAAGCGCGCATCGAGCACCATCAGCAGGATCGCGAGCGATACGAAAAAGGTGAGGCGGACCAGGGGCGCCGGACCACGATTGAAAAACGGTGGCGGCCGGTGTTCCATGCGGGCGTTAGCCTGCGACGAGTGCCGGCCGATGCGTCGGGTGGCGCGGCAGGCTTTTGCTCATCGCCCCTTACCCATTGGCGGGTTCAGTCATCGGTGAAGATCGAGGCGAGCTTGTCCATTTTTTCGAGCGCCATGCCCGAACCGCGCACCACGCAGGTGAGCGGATCGTCGGCCACGATCACCGGCAGCCCGGTTTCCTCCATCAGCAAGCGGTCGATGTCGCGCAACAGCGCGCCGCCGCCGGTGAGGACCATGCCCTTCTCGGCGATGTCCGCGCCCAGTTCCGGCGGGGTATATTCGAGGGCGGATTTCACCGCGCTGACGATGCTGTTCAGCGGTTCGGTGAGCGCTTCCAGGATTTCGTTCGAGGAAATGGTGAAACTGCGCGGTATGCCTTCGGCGAGGTTGCGCCCTTTCACTTCCATTTCGCGCACTTCCGAACCGGGGAAGGCGGAGCCGATTTCCTTCTTGATTTTTTCGGCAGTGGCTTCGCCGATCAGCATGCCGTAGTTGCGGCGGATGTAGTTGATGATGGCCTCGTCGAACTTGTCGCCGCCTACGCGCACGCTGCCCGCGTACACCATGCCGCCGAGCGAGATCACGCCGACTTCCGAGGTGCCGCCGCCGATGTCCACCACCATCGAGCCCGTCGCTTCGGCCACCGGAAGATCGGCGCCGATCGCCGCGGCCATCGGTTCCTCGATCAGGAACACCTGCGATGCGCCGGCGCCGATCGCCGACTCGCGGATCGCGCGCCGCTCGACCTGGGTCGAGCCGCAGGGCACGCAGATGATGATGCGCGGGCTCGGCAGGAGCAGGCGCGAAACGTGCACCTTCTTGATGAACAGCTTCAGCATCTGTTCGGTCACGGTGAAGTCGGCGATCACGCCGTCCTTCATCGGACGGATGGCGACGATGTTGCCGGGCGTCTTGCCCAGCATCTGCTTGGCTTCCTTGCCCACCGCCTGTATCGTCTTCTTGCCGCTGGGGCCGCCTTCCTGCCGGATAGCGACGACAGAAGGTTCGTCGAGCACGATGCCTTTGCCGCGCACATAGATCAAGGTGTTGGCGGTGCCGAGGTCGATCGCCAGGTCATCGGAAAAATAACCGCGTAGAAATCCGAACATTTGCTAGTGTTCCAATCCAAATGGGGCTGGTAAATGCGTTATAATACCGCACTTTAACGCAGCAATTCAGTCCAAATTCCATGTCTTTGACTTTGCCGGAGGTTAAACGGGTCGCCTGGCTCGCCCGCATTGAAATTACTGATGCCGAGGCGGCCGCCGCGCAAGGCCAGTTGAACGACATTTTCAGGCTGATCGAGCAGATGCAGTCGGTCGATACCGAGGGGGTTGCGCCGATGGCCCACGGCCAGGACGTGGTGCAGCGACTGCGCGAGGACCGGGTCACCGAATGCGACCAACACGCACTCTACCAGTCCATCGCGCCACAGGTGGAGAACGGGCTGTACCTGGTGCCGAAAGTGATCGAGTGATCGAATAAGACCCGGGACGCGGGACCCGTACTGCGTGCGCAGCGGGTCGCGCGCCTCGCGCCCAAATGCTCAACTCCACCCTCAAACAGCTTTCCGCGTTGCTCGCGCAGAAGAAACTGTCCAGCGTCGAATTGACGCAGTTTCATCTGGATCGCGTTGCGCGGCTCAATCCCGGGCTCAACGCATTTCTGACGGTCGATGCCGACAGGAGCCTGGCGCAGGCGCGCGCGGCCGACGCGCGCATCGCAGCGGGCAAGGCGCAGCCGCTTACCGGCATTCCCCTGGCGCACAAGGACATTTTCTGTGCCAAGGGCTGGCGCACCACCTGCGGCTCGAAAATGCTCGCCAACTTCGTCAGCCCCTACGACGCGCACGTGGTGGAGCAGCTCAACGCCGCCGGAGCGGTGATTCTGGGCAAGACCAATATGGACGAGTTCGCGATGGGATCGTCCAGCGAAACCGGCTACTGGGGGCCGGTGAAAAACCCCTGGGACCCGACCCGCGTCGCGGGCGGCTCCAGCGGCGGTTCGGCCGTGGCGGTGGCCGCGCGCATGGCGCCGGCGGCGATCGGCACCGATACCGGTGGTTCCATCCGCCAGCCCGCGGCGCTCTGCGGCATCTGCGGCCTCAAGCCTACCTATGGCGTGGTCTCGCGCTACGGCATGATCGCTTTTGCCTCCAGCCTGGACCAGGGCGGGCCGATGGCGAAAAGCGCCGAGGACCTTGCGCTGATGCTGAACGTGATGGCGGGTTTCGATGCGCGCGACTCGACCAGCCTCGAGCGGCCGGCCGAGGACTATGCGCGCTTGCTCGAGCTGCCCATTACGGGAGATCGCGCCAAGCCGCTTGCCGGCCTGCGCATCGGCGTGCCCAAGGAATACTTCGGCGATGGCCTTGCGCGCGACGTCGGGGCTGCGGTGGAAGCGGCGCTGGCGCAATTTGAGCAACTGGGCGCGCAGCGCATTGCCATCAGCCTGCCCAACGCCGGCTTGTCCGTCCCCGCCTATTACGTGATCGCGCCGGCCGAGGCATCAAGCAACCTGTCGCGTTTCGACGGCGTGCGCTACGGTTATCGCGCCCCCGAATACGGCGACCTCGCCGACCTGTACCGCAAAACCCGGGCGCAGGGCTTCGGCGCCGAAGTGAAACGGCGCATCCTCATCGGCACCTACGTGCTGTCACACGGCTATTACGACGCCTACTATCTCAAGGCGCAGAAAATACGCCGCCTGATCGCGCGCGATTTCAGCGAAGCCTACACGCAGTGCGACCTGATCATGGGACCGACCGCACCCAGCGTCGCGTTCGCGCTCGGCGCCAAGGTATCGGATCCGGTGCAGATGTACCTCATCGACATCTACACCGTCGCGGCGAACCTCGCCGGCCTGCCGGCGATGTCCATACCTTGCGGCTTCGGCGAGGGCGGCATGCCCGTGGGCTTGCAGCTGACCGGAAACTATTTCGCCGAGGCGCGCATGCTGCAGGCCGCGCACCGGTATCAGCTTGCGACCGACTGGCATTTGCGCCGGCCGGCGGGGACGGAGTAGACGATGGACTGGGAAATCGTCATTGGACTTGAGACCCACGCGCAGCTCTCGACTGCGTCGAAAATATTTTCCGGAGCGGCGACGCAGTTCGGCGCAGCGCCCAACGTGCAGGCCTGCGCGGTGGACATCGCGCTGCCGGGGGTGCTGCCGGTGCTGAACAAGGGGGCGGTGGAACGAGCCGTTCGTTTCGGCCTTGCCGTAGGCGCACACATCAACCGCCGTTCGGTATTCGCGCGCAAGAATTATTTCTATCCCGACCTGCCCAAGGGTTACCAGATCAGTCAGTACGAACTGCCGGTGGTGCAGGGCGGGTCGCTGTCGCTGCCCCTCAGGGACGGCGAGAAGACCGTGCGGCTCACGCGCGCCCATCTGGAAGAGGACGCAGGCAAATCGCTGCACGAGGATTTTCACGGCATGAGCGGCATCGACCTCAATCGCGCCGGCACGCCGCTGTTGGAAATCGTGACCGAGCCCGACATGAGGAGCGCCGAGGAGGCCGTGGCCTACGCCAAGGCGCTGCACGCGCTGGTGCGCTGGATCGGCATCTGCGACGGCAACATGCAGGAGGGGTCGTTTCGCTGCGATGCCAACGTCTCGGTGCGGCCGAAGGGTGCCGAGGCGCTCGGCACGCGCAGCGAGATCAAGAACCTCAATTCGTTCCGCTTTATGGAAGAGGCGATCAACTACGAAGTGCGCCGCCAAATCGAGTTGCTCGAAGACGGCGGGACCGTGGTGCAGGAAACCCGGCTCTACGATCCGGACAGAAAGGAAACGCGCTCGATGCGTTCGAAGGAGGACGCGCACGACTATCGCTATTTTCCCGATCCCGATCTGCTGCCTCTGGCGATCAGCGCTGAAACGATCGAACGGATTCGATCCGAACTGCCGGAGTTGCCGCAGGCAAAGCGCGAGCGCTATATCCGCGATCATCAGCTTTCAGCCTACGATGCCGGCGTGCTGACTTCGTCGCGGGAAGTGGCCGATTTTTATGAAGACCTGATCGGCGCGCTGGGCGGCGGCCACAAGCTCGCCGCAAGCTGGATTACGGGCGAGCTTTTCGGCGCGCTCAAGCGCGCCGGGCTGGAGATTTCCCAATCGCCGCTCGGCAGCCGGCAGCTTGCCGGCCTGCTGCAGCAGCTCCAGGACAAGGTCATTAACGGCAAGGGCGCCAAGGAGGTATTCGACGCCATGTGGAACGGCGAAGGCGACGCCGCGGCCATCATTGCTGCCAAAGGCCTGATACAGATCTCCGACGCAGGCGAGTTGGAGCAGGTCATAGACGGGGTGCTCGCCGCCAATCCGAAATCGGTCGAGGAATACAGGGCGGGCAAGGAGAAAGCGTTCAACGCGCTCGTCGGCCAGGCGATGAAGGCGACCAAGGGCAAGGGCAACCCGGCCCAGATCAACGAGATCCTGAAGAAAAAACTCGCGGGCTGAAGCTTGCGCCGCGAGCTAGGCTATTACTTTTTCGTCGCTGTCGCGGCCCGCGGCCTCGCGCCGGTCAGTTCCAGATAACGCCGCTTGTCTTCATCGTACTTGGCGTTGATTTCGTCGAGTTCCTTCTTCCTCCGCGCCAGTGCGTCCTGCTGCCCCTTGAGGTCGATCTCGTTGTTCTTGATGTCATCCTTCAGCTTTTTCGGCAGCGGTTTCTTGACGTAGAATTCCTTCTCGGCCTCCAGCTTCTTGGTGCGCTGGTGCGCCTCGGCAATGCGCTTCTCTATCTCCTTCGTCGCCTGTTCGGCCTGCTTCAGCGCGCGCCGCCGGCCGTCCTCGATATCCTTCTCGCTCGAATAGGTGTTGAGCAGCGCCTGGTTCTTGCGCTTCTCCTCCTTGGCCCGCTCCGCCTCCTCTTTCTTGCGTTTTTCCTCGGCTTTGCGCGCCGCGAGCTGCTCCGGCGTCAGCGGGGCGTCCCGTTTTTTCAGCACCGTGCCCTGCCCGGATAACTCCTCCATTTCCTTGCCCAGGCATTCTGCAGGCGGCGTCTGGGTGTAGTAGGTGCTCCCCTTGCTGTCTTTGCACTTGTAGGTCTTTGCGAATGCCGGCGTGAGCGCGAGCGCGAGCAGGGTTGCGAGAATCAGGGTTTGCGGCTTAAGCATGTGCGTCTGCTCCGTAGAGTTGGCGGTAATGCTCGATCTCGACCAACTGCTGCGCCAGATCGGTTTTGGCGGCAAGAAACTGCACCAGGTCGTCCAGGTCGGCGATGGCGATCACCGGCAGGCCGAAATTCTCGCGCACCTCCTGCACCGCCGTGCGCTCTCCGGCGCCGCGCTCCAGCCGGTCCAGCGCGATGGCCACGCCGCAGGGCGTGGCGCCCTCGGCGCGGATCAGCTCGACCGATTCGCGCACCGAAGTGCCGGCGGAGATCACGTCATCCACGATCAACACCCGCCCGGCGAGCGCTGCGCCTATGGTGCGCCCGCCTTCGCCGTGGTCCTTGGCTTCCTTGCGGTTGAAGGCGTAGGGGACATTGCGCCCGGCCTGTGCCAGCGCGATGGCCACGCTCGCGGCCAGCGGTATTCCCTTGTACGCGGGGCCGAACAGCATGTCGAACGGCTGGTCTGTGGCGAGGATGGCTTTCGCGTAGAATTGACCGAGACGCCCGAGCTTTGCACCGTCGTTGAACAGGCCGGCGTTAAAGAAATAGGGTGACATGCGTCCGGCCTTGGTCTTGAATTGGCCGAAGCGCAGCACGCCGCAATCGATGCAGAAGGCGATGAACTCTTTGCGAAAATCCGACATTTGCCGATCCTGGCGCGCGCGGCTCGGTGCTTGAACCCCAGCCATGTTACGCATTATCACGCTCAATCTCAACGGCATACGCTCGGCGGTGAGCAAAGGCTTGCTCGACTGGCTCGCGGCGCAGAATGCGGACGTCGTTTGCCTGCAGGAGGTGAAGGCGCAACTGCCCGACCTCGCGCCCGCGATATTCAACCCGCATCCCTATTCCGGCCATTTCAATTGCGCCGAGAAGAAGGGCTATAGCGGTGTCGGCCTGTATTGCCGAAGGCGGCCGGACAAGGTCGTCGGCGGCTTTGGTTCCAGGGAGTTCGACGCCGAAGGCCGTTACCTGCGCGCCGACTATGGCAAGCTGAGCGTGATCTCGGTCTACCTGCCTTCGGGTTCCAGTTCGGAGGAGCGCCAGCAGGCGAAATTCCGCTTCATGCGCGAGTTCATGCCGCACCTGGCCGAGCTGAAGGCGAACGGCCGCGAAATCGTGTTCTGCGGCGACTGGAACATCGCGCACAAGGAAATCGACCTGAAGAACTGGCGCGGCAATCAGAAGAATTCCGGTTTCCTGCCGGAGGAACGCGCCTGGCTGGGCGAGGTATTCGACAAAGTCGGTTGGGTCGATGTATTCCGGCGGCTGGATCCGCGGCCGGAACAGTACACCTGGTGGTCGAACCGCGGCCAGGCCTGGGCCAAGAACGTGGGCTGGCGCATCGACTACCACATCGCCACGCCGGAAATCGCGGCCAGCGCCAAGGCCGCCGCGATCTACAAGGACCAACGCTTTTCCGACCACGCGCCGCTGACCATCGATTACGACTGCACCTTGTAACATCGGCCGGGCTGACCGGGGTTGCCCCGGACTTCTGGTCGCGCAGAGACGCCGCTGTCTTGCAGCGCGTGCAGCCCCTCTCCTCGGCCGCGAAGAGCGCCGCTGGTGGTGCGGCCGTGCGATTGCTGCCGGCAAGCTTGCCGGCTTTGTCGCCGGGATGCCCGCCCCACCTCGCATTGAGCCAAGCCGGTAAAGCAGAAATCATGGCCGGAGCAAACAGCGCATTGCGATACAATTCGGCGGATGAGTGACTAGCCGGGCCAAGCGATGAACACTCCCCCCGCCGCATCCGCCGCTGGTGCTTCTGTCTGCGATGTGCTGGTGATCGGCGGTGGGCCCGCAGGCGCGACAGCCGCTGCGCTGCTGGCCGAGCGCGGCTACCGCGTGACCCTGTTGGAAAAAGCGCACCATCCGCGTTTTCACGTCGGCGAATCGCTGCTCCCCGCCAATCTGCCGCTGTTTGAAAAGCTCGGCGTGGCTGACGCCGTGAAGGCCATCGGCATGGAAAAATGGGGCGCAGAATTTGTCTCGCCCTGGCATGATCACAAACAATCGTTCGAATTTGCCGATGCCATGGACAAATCCATGCCCATGGCCTACCACGTGCGCCGCGCCGAGTTCGACGAAATTCTGCTGCGCAACGCCAGCCGCAAGAATGCCCGTGTGGTGGAAGGCTGCCAGGTACGGGAAATCGATTTCCTGCCGGACGATGCCGGAGCGCTGGCGCAGGCGCGCCACGATGACGGCAGCATCGAAACGGTGCACGCACGTTTTGTGCTGGATGCTTCGGGCCGCGACACCTTTCTCGGCAATCGCTTCAAATCCAAGCGGCGCAACAAGAAACACAACAGTGCCGCCATCTACGCCCACTTCTCGGGGGCCGAGCGCAATCCGGGCAAGGCCGCAGGCAATATCAGCATTTTCTGGTTTGAACATGGCTGGTTCTGGTTCATCCCGCTGACCGGAGGCACGGCGAGCATCGGCGCGGTGACCTGGCCGTATTACCTGAAGACGCGCAACAAGAAATCGCTCGAGCAATTCCTGCGCGAAACCATCGCATTGTGCGCACCGTTGAGCGAGCGGCTGAAACATGCGCAACTGAGCTCGCCGGTTGAGGCCACCGGCAATTATTCCTACGTCTGTGACCGCACCCACGGCAGCAATTATCTGCTGCTGGGCGACGCCTATACTTTTATTGACCCGGTGTTTTCTTCCGGCGTGATGCTCGCCATGCACAGCGCCTTTGTCGGGGCCGACACTGTGGACACCTGCCTGCGCCACCCGCGGCGGGCGGCCGCTGCATTGAAACAATTCGACAAGACGATGCGGCTTGGTCCGAAGGCGTTTTCCTGGTTTATCTACCGGGTAACCAACCCCACCATGCGCAATATGTTCATGCAGCCGCGCAATATTTTTCGCGTAGAGGAGGCACTGCTGTCGGTGCTGGCCGGTGACGTGTATGGCAAAACCCCGATTCGCGGCCCGCTGCTGCTGTTCAAAGGACTGTATTACGCGACTAGCCTGCTCAACATCAGGCGCACATTGAAGGCATGGCGGGCGCGCCGGCGCAACATCCGCGCTGTGGATGAAATTGGCGCAGCGACGAATTGATCATGCGTGCCGCATTGCGTGTGTTGTTGAACGGCTACGATTACCTGGTGCTGTATCTTGGTCTGGCCTGGCTGGGGGTGCTGTGCCTGGCCTGGACGCCGATTGCGATGCTCGTGTACCCGCTGCTGTCCGAGCGTCGGGGACGGGCGCTGGGGCGCTATGTAATCATGGGGACATTTCGGCTCTACCTTGCCAGCCTGAGCGCGTCGCGCCGCTGCAGCTTCGATCTGGAGGCGCTGGATGCCCTGCGCCATGGACCGCCGCTGATCATTGCGCCCAATCATCCGTGCATGCTCGATGCCGTAATGGTGATTTCACGCCTGCCCAATGTCGCCTGCGTGCTTAAATCCGATCTGATGAACAATCTTCTTCTCGGTGCGGGCAGCCGGCTGGCGCGCTACATCCGTAATGAGCCGGTGCGGCGCATGGTGCAAATGGCAACCGAAGATTTTGCCTGCGGCAGCCATCTGCTGTTGTTCCCGGAAGGCACGCGCACCACCCGCTGCCCGGTCAATCCGCTCAAGGGCAGTATCGGCCTGATCGCGCATTATGCGCAGGTGCCGGTGCAGACGATACTGATAGAAACCGACTCGGCGTACCTGAGCAAAGGCTGGCCGCTGTTCCGCAAACCGCCGATGCCGATCCATTATCGGGTGCGCCTGGGGCGGCGCTTCGATCCACCGAAGCATACCCGGCGCTTTATGGCTGAACTGGAACACTACTTTGTGCATGAGCTGGTACCAGGCTCGGCATTCAACCCGGTCAATTCCCTGCCCAGGCAGGCTGAGCGTACGCCGGAACTCACTTCCCGCACGCCGCCATGATGGCCGCCTCAAGCACGCATCTGGTCATCATCCCCAGCTATAACCCCGGCGCCAAAGTTTACGAAACCGTGCGCGCGGCACGCCAATACTGGACCCCGGTTTGGGTGGTGGTCGACGGCAGCACCGACGGCAGCGCCGAAGGCTTACAGGCGATGGCAGAGCAAGACGCCGGCCTGCGCGTGATCGTGTTGCCGCGCAATCAGGGCAAGGGCGCGGCAGTGCTGCACGGCCTGGATCAGGCGGCAGCGGCGGGATTCAGTCACGCGCTAACCATGGATTCGGATGGCCAGCATCCGCCCGAACGCATCCCGGCGTTCATGGCGCAATCCTCAAGCCAGCCGGCTGCAATGATACTGGGCGTGCCGGTATTCGATGCCAGTGCGCCGGGCTTGCGTGTGAAAGGGCGGCGCATATCCAACTGGTGGGCCAATCTGGAAACGCTGTGGGCAGGCATTGGCGACTCGCTCTTCGGGTTCCGCGTGTATCCGGTCGAAGCGTTGCGGCGGGTGATGCGCGCTCAGCCATGGATGCGCCACTTCGATTTCGACCCCGAGGCCGCGGTGCGCCTGTGCTGGCGCGGGGTCAGGCCGGTCAATCTGCCCGCCCCGGTGCGCTACTACCGCGCCGAGGAAGGCGGCGTGTCGCATTTCCGCTACCTGCGCGACAACCTGTTGTTGACCTGGATGCACGCACGCCTGTTCATCGGCTTTGTGTTGCGCTTACCCGTTTTGCTGCTGAGGCGTGCGCGGGGACGATTTTAGGACCGCGCTTTTCATCTATCCGCCTTGACCGCCTGATATTCTGAAAACACGCCGAGTTCAAGATGCCGTTCAACCCGGCTCAGCCCGGCAGCGCTTAGTGTCGCCAGCACTTGTCCGGGGGGTACACAGGCTTCGATGCTATCCCAGTGATAGCGCCAGATGGTCGCGGTATCTTTTTGCCGGGAAACGAATCGCGTCAGGAGCGGCAGCACGCGGCGCATATAGGTTTTAAGCAGCCATCGCCCAAAGCGGTTTTGCGCCGGGGTAATTTCAAGCAGGCATAAACGGCCACCGGGCTTCAACACCCGCTCAAACTCCGCAAAGGCCACGGCCAGATCGCTGATATGGCGCAGCGCATAGCCCATGCTCAAAAAATCAAAATGATTGTCTGGAAAAGGCAAAGACTCGGCGCGGCCTTCGATCAACACCATCGCCTTAGGCAACTTTGCGGCGGCCATCATGCCGAGGCTGGGATCGACCCCCGTGACCAGGGCGGCATTGCCCGTCAAGATGCAGGCTTGCGCTGCGAGCAGGCCGGTGCCCACGCCGACGTCCAATACCTTCATGCCCGGTTTCAAACCGCCGCGAACCAGCGCCTGGCGCCGGTAGCGGGAACCGGATCCCCATGCAAAAATCGCCTCGATATGGTCGTAATCCACCGCGGTCTTGTCGAACATCTCGCGCAAATAAGCCTGCCGATCCTGCTCGGTTTGGTAGTAATCGGTCAGCGGGATGTGCGGTGCATGCACGGGAGCTGGTTTAGGGGTGGACATGCTGTCGCTCGCCTTCAAATGATGCCGCCGTTGATGGAGATAATCTGCCCGGTGATATAGGCTGCCTGCGCCGAGGCGAGAAACCCGATCAGGTCGGCAACTTCGGTGGGTGTGCCGGCGCGTTTCATCGGCACCATGCGCGCGATAGCCTGGGCGTCGAACGCAGATTCGCTCATGGGGGTATCGATGATGCCGGGCGCAACGGCGTTGACGGTGATACCCCGACTGGCGACTTCCTGCGCCAGCGACTTGGTGGCTGAATTGAGCGCGCCCTTGGCCGCGGAATAATTGACCTGACCGCGATTGCCGGTCAGGGAGGCGATCGAAGACACATTGATAATGCGCCCCCAGCGGCTGCGTATCATCGGCAGCATCAATGGCTGGGTGACGTTGAAAAAGCCGTTAACGGATACGTCCAGCACCCGGTGCCACTGCTCGGCGCGCATGCCCGGGAACACGGCGTCGTCATGGATGCCGGCATTGTTGACCAAAATCTGGATCGGCTGCTGTTCGACGAGAGGGGTCAGCACCTCGGCGACCGCCACGCTGTCAGTCACATCAAACGCCAGCACCTGCGCGCTGCCGCCGCCGGCGCAAACGGCATCGGCCAGCGCCTGTGCGGCTTGCACTCCGCTGTGGGCATGAATGTAGACATGGCAGCCGTCGGCGGCAAGACGGCGGCAGACGGCCGCGCCAATGCCGCCGCTGCCGCCGGTGACCAGGGCATGTCTCATGGCGTCGCTCCTGAAGTGGTTGTGAGTGCGCCGGCGTCGAGCACGACCGTGGCGCGCCCATTGAGCAGCAGGCGACCCGCTGCGCTGACACTGAACTGGTAAAGAATATTGCTTTCGCTGCGCGTGATGCAGCTGGCTTCTACCAGAAGATCGGCGGCGATGTCGTCCAGTCGCGGCACCTGCAACTGTGCGCCGCGCACGCTGACCAGATAACCAACGCGGGTGCTGCTGCCGTCCGGCGGCGCCAGCAAGGCGCCGTGCACGGCCATGGCCTGTGCCGCGTATTCGATACCGCAGGCGGCACCGAGCCGGCCGTAGGCGCGCAAGGGGTTGTCGGCGGCGCGGTGACTGCTCGCGCGACACTGGATGCGCTCGCGATCCCAGGCCTCGACACAATCCAGCAGGCACATGCTGCCCTGATGCGGGATGTGGCGGGCAATCCAGGCGTGGTCCAGTCCGGTTTGATTCAGCACGGAGCGATCGCTACGGTGAGGCGCGTGCTGTCGAGGTAATCCAGCACTACGTGCTTGTCTTGCCGCAGCGCGATACTGCGCAACAGCGGCAAGCCGCGTGCGGCGGGGATGGCCAAGCGCAGGTTTTCCAGCGCGCTATCGTCGAGCCGGTCGGCGCCGGCGTCAGTCAGGCTGACGCTGATTTGCGCCAGCGCCTGGGCGCTGCGTTGCGGCGCCAACACCAGGGCAATGCCGAACGCATCAGGAATCGGCCGGGTGCTGTATAGCGGCTCCGGGTAGGGCGTGTCGCACGCCAGCAAAACGATGCGTGTGTCATCCACCACAACCTGGCTTAGCGCTTCCAGCAGACCTGCGCCGAAACTCGCGTCAAAGGCACTCAACACCGATGAGGTGGTCATCGCGCCGGTGGCGATGCCCCAGTACCCGGCGGCAACGTTATGTACCGAATTGTGAAAGCGGGTCGGGGAGATCTGCCGGTCATTTGAGGCGAGCATTTCACAAATGATGTGACAGTTTTCGCCGTCGCCGCCGGAGGAAGAAAACACGCTCGGCAACTTGGCCGCGTCGAGTCCGGCCGCTGCGATGGCTTCCAGCCCGGTCGCGAGGGTAAGTTTGACAATCGCGCAACTGCGCCGTCGTTCCGCCGCGGGCAGCAACGCGGGTGGCGGCAGCACGGTCTTGTGCGGCTGATAGGGCTCGCGCCCGCCAAGGACGGCCTGACCGGCCGGCCAGTCGGCCAAACCGGGTCCGAGTAAGCCGATGCCCTCGATGTATGCGCTGAGCGTATGCATGGGTCTAATGCGCGCGCGCAAAAACCAGGCTGCAGTTGGTGCCGCCGAATCCAAACGAATTGCTGAGCACACGCGCCACCGGCTGCTCGCGATTCTCTAGCAGATAGTCCAGGCCCAGCGTCTGGTCGACTTGCTCGGTGTTGAGCCCCGCGGGCAGCATGCCGTGCTGCAAGCCCAGTGCGCAAATCACCGCCCCCACGCCACCGGCGGCGCCCAGGGTGTGGCCAGTCGCGCCTTTGGTGGAGCTGCACGGCGTGTCCGCGCCGAATACAGATCGAACCGCCCTGGCCTCCGCGGCGTCGTTGCTTTGGGTAGCCGTGCCGTGCAGGTGGATATAGTCGATTTCAGATGACTTCAATTCTGCCATTTTCAGCGCATCCTGCATCGCCATGCGCGCACCCAGGCCATCCGGATGCGGCGATGACATATGGTGGGCATCGCTGGATTCGCCGATGCCGAGCAGCAGCACGGCATCGGGGTTCAGATGTTCCGGGGTGCGTTCCAGCAGCGCGAAGGCAGCCGCCTCACCAATCGAAATGCCGTTGCGTTGTGCATCGAACGGGCGACATGCGCGTTCAGAAGTCAGGCCGAGCGCGCTGAAGCCATACAGCGTCGTCAAACACAGCGAATCCACGCCCCCCACCACGGCCGCGTCTATCAGCCCTGTCGCCAGCATGCGTCGTGCTGACGCAAAAACCTTGGCGCTGGACGAACATGCCGACGACACCACCACCGCCGGACCGGTCAGCCCGAAATAATGGCGCGTGAAATCCGCGACCGAAAACGTATTGTGCGTGGTGCGGTAAATAAAATCCGAGGGGAGCGCGCCGGTGACCGGGTCGCGCCGCCGGTAGGCGAGCTCGGTCTGCAGAATGCCGGATGTGCTGGTGCCGAGAAACACGCCGACGCGCTGCGCACCGTATTTTGCGATTGCAGCGCACACCGCCTCGGCAAATCCGTCCTGAGTCAATCCCAGCAACGCGAGCCGGTTGTTGCGGCAATCAAAGTCGGCCAGATGCGCAGGAAGCTGCACTGCATCCACCCCGGCCACCTCGCCGATGAAGGTCGCCAGATCCACCGTATCGAATGCGCACGGCGCCAGCCCGGGGCGACGCTGGCGCAGCGCGGCGAGAGTCTGGTTCAGGCCGCGGCCGATGCTGCTGGTCGCGGTGAAATGGGACAGCCAGAGCGGGTTAGCGGGCACGCGACACCCAATACCCGGAGGCGCGAGAGAAATGCGCCAGTGCCAAGATCAGAATGCCGGCTGGCTCCGGACGGTAGACCAAGGCGAACGGGAAATCTTTCAAGAAGACCTTCCGGGTGTTCGCTTCTGCAGGGGAGCCCGCTTGCGGAAAGGCTAACGCGCGCACAGTAGCCTCCTCAACGGCCGCTGCAAACCTGACTCCGACGTCGGTACCGGCCTCCGAGTACAACTTAACTTCGTGTACGTACCCGCGGCGGGCGGGCGCTAGAAAACGAGCACATCTCACTTCGCGATTCGCCGCGCCTCAGCGAAGACTTCTTCGGCAGCGTAAGTCTGCAATTCTCCCCTTTCGAAGGCGACAACACGCTCTCGGATTTCGACGGCCCAGGCCGCTTCAATCTCAGCGATAGGACCTTCGTGAAGTGACTCCAGAAGTAGCTCGGCCAGTTGGGCTCTCTCCTCGGCCGACAGTTGACGCGCCTGGCGTTCGAGATCTTTCACTAATTCAGTCATCCGCGCCTCCGACGGTTAAGGTTTCAATTCTACCCCTCCTACAACTCCGCGTTCCTTTGCTCGTTAACGAATAGCGCATATCCGCCGCCCCACAATCCGTCAAAAATTATTCGAAGCTGACCCCAATGGCAATCCCAGCAACGCGAGCCGGTTGTTGCGGCAATCGAAATCGGCCAGATGCGCAGGAAGCTGCACTGCATCCACCCCGACCACCTCGCCAATGAAGGTCGCCAGATCCACCGTATCGAATGCGCACGGCGCCAGCCCGGGGCGACGCTGGCGCAGCGCGGCGAGAGTCTGGTCCAGGCCGCGACCGATGCTGCTGGTCGCGGTGAAATGGGACAGCCAGAGGGGGTTCACAGAAAAGCAAGCCTAGCGTAAGTAAAGCAAGCCGTTAACAAAGAGAGTCGAAGGTGCGAACTCGGAACGTTGAGGGGTAAAAAACCTTCACTCGGACGGCGGATTGTAACCCCTTGCGAGGTATGACGGATTTGCTCTATTACCCTCTTTATTGCCCTTACTAAGAGGTAATTACCCCTTCTTTTTCCATCGAGCTGCAGGCCCGCGGCACTGGCATTCAATGACACTTGCATTTTGCTGTTGTCTCAATACGCGCCGCACCATGTCCCGGCTTACAGCTGGCGACAAATTGTCCTGAATGGTCGTTCACGTCGCGAAGCAGGCTCCTCCATTACGAAGAGCGCGTCAGTCCTTCAGCGAGTCGATCAAATCCACATACTGCTGCATCGCTTGCTCCTTGGATGTGCCCGCGATGTTGGACCACGCATCGTATTTGGCGCGCCCTATCAGATCACCAACGCCCGGACGTGCACCTCCTGCATCGCCGCTCGTGCCTTGCTTGTACAACGCGTAGAGTTTCAGCAGGGTGCTGTTATCTGGACGCTGGGGGAGCTGCTTAGACTCCGCGACCGCATCGTCGAATTGTTTCTGCAGGTCTGACATGGTCACTCCTATCGGTACCAGTGGCAGGATACCGCAAAGAACTGATTAGGAAACCGGTAGGGGTGCGAAACCGGGGAAAGCCCGATTTGGCCGATTGTTCACCGTGACGTCCGCGACCTACCGCAATTCCGGCCAGCGTCAGCTTTCAAAAAGCGCGAATCGTCACGTGCGACCCAAAGCCGCCGCCCAGCGTTTGATGTCACGAGGGTCCGCTAACTGAGGTGGAGCTGCCGCTTGCCAACTCGATGTGGTTTTCGGTGTGTCGGCCTGAGCGTCCGTCCGCAATAGTCAAAACTCGTCAGAGTGAGGTGGCGGAGCAGCGCAGTGAACGGCGAAATCTTGGTTTGCCCCGCGCGCCGCCGGTATTTCGGCTCCACGCCTTCGGCCGCCTTAAGCCATGTCTTCACGGTGTATCGCGCAAACCCGGTCTTGCGCGCAATCTCGGACAGCGTCAAGTCGTCCCGGAAATACAACCGCCTCAATCTTCCCAATTTCTGCATGGTGATCATCCCCTTTGTCCCTGCCAAGAAATTAGGCAGGATAGGCTGAACACCCTGGTCAAGTTTGAACGCGCAGAACCATCATTCAGATGGTAAGTTTTCATCGCGTACCAACGGCGGCGAGGGCTTATACTTGGATTTATAGCGCTTCTATGGGCGATACTTGGCCTCATGTGGTTGAAATTCCTATCCGTCGGTGGCGTTGGGGCCGCTGACCCACAATAGTACCACCGTGTCCAATCCAGCCAATCGCCACCATTCTTGAGGAGCACCGGATTGAAACTCAAGAAGATTGCCCTGGGGGCACTGGTCGTCCTTGCCGCTGCTGGTATTACCGGCTGGTTCAGCCTCGACAAAGAAACGCGCGGACTTCTGGCGACGCTGCCCACCAACCGGGATCTACTGTTTTGGAGCGAGCCTCAGCGCGATGCGGCATTTCGCGCATTGGACCGGCTTTCTATCCTCGCGAAGTCGCGGGGCATTCCAGCTGGAAGCAATCCATCACAATTGCCGCCGGGGTCACCGCTGAAGCTGACTATGGACGTCAATGCCTACATGGCGGGCCAGCGCAGCGCAGCGCTCCTGGTGCTGCATGACGGCAAGTTGCGTCTGGAGCGCTACGGCCTGGACTTTGACAGCAGCGGGCGCTGGACGAGTTTCTCTGTAGCCAAGTCCATCACCTCCACCCTGGTGGGTGCGGCCATCCGCGATGGCTACATCAAAAGCATGGACGACAAGGTCAGCGACTACGTTCCGCAGATGAAAGGCTCAGCCTACGACGACGTCAGCATCCGCCAGCTGCTGACCATGACCTCGGGCGTGAAGTGGAACGAGGACTACGCGGACCCGAACTCCGACGTGGCGAAGTTCAACAACCACAAGCCCGAAGAGGGCGTGGATGCACTTGTGAGCTATATGCGCAAACTCCCGCGCGAGGTGCCCGCCGGCACACGCTGGCTCTATAGCACAGGCGAAACTAACCTGGTGGGCATCCTCCTCAACCAGGCGACGAAGAAGCCCCTGTCGGCCTACCTGTCAGAAAAGATCTGGATGCCCGCCGGTATGGAACAGCAGGCCACCTGGATTCTCAGCAAAACCGGGCAAGAGATCAGCGGCTGCTGCATTCAGGCTGCGTCGCGGGACTTTGCACGTTTCGGGCAGTTCATCCTGAATGGTGCCGCAGTTAACGGGCAAAGCATCGTTCCTGAAGGCTGGCTGACCGAAGCCACCACCGCACGCACCAGCATCGGTCAGCCAGACCGTGGCTACGGCTACCTGTGGTGGACCTATGCCGACGGCACTTTCACCGCGCGCGGCATTTTCGGCCAGGGCATCTTCATTGACCCCAAGCGCAAACTCGTGATCGCGTCCAACGCCAACTGGAGGGGTGGCGCCAGTGACCCTGTCGCCAGCGCATCACGTGAGGCGTTTTATCGGGCGGTGCAAAAGGCTGTGGATGATGAGGCTGGGGTTGTGCCGGGTGCTTCGCCTACGCGCTGATGCCTGTGACGAACTCACTGAGCAAATCCCTAAATTGGGAGCACATGTTGACTGTCGGCTACCGCTGCGGCAAGTCTTCAGTACCGCTCCGGGTCGTTCGCTCATCAATGTCGGCTATCGAACGTATTGTGTTGATAAACTCGAAATTGCATGGGCAGCGATTTTCCGCCAGATGCGATTTCGATCGAGGATGTGATGCTGAGTTCGCTGGTGAAGCATCGGATAGGCTCTCTGGTGCGATATCTATTTGCACAGGTAGGCCCCCAGTCTGATTCGAACTTCAGGAGAAACCGAGTTTTTCAACAGAATAGGCCGGCAGGAGACGATCAGGGGCATCAATAACGCCAAAGTTATTCAACCCTTGCCGATATCAGCCCCGCAAACCTCTTCAAGCCCTGTGCGGCCAGCGTGTCAGCACACTGCCGGGTCGTTTTGGTCGGGTTCCGGAGGTTATCGCGCATCCGCATAAATGCCGCGATAACATCTTCCGGCGAGTCTGCGAGCAATCGGCACAAGAAGGTATCCGGAGTTTCGGCCACGACTCCGGCTCGCGCGAGTTCCCCGCGATCAAAATCCTTGAGGTTCCAGGTGATGATCGCGACAATGTCCACGCCGGAACGCTTGCGTGCCGCGACTGCGGCGGCGGCGACATGACGGTCCTTGGCATCGGTTTTCGGGAATAATCGCTCATGCTTTCGGTACCGGCCGATCAAGGAATCACCAGTTGCATGATGCATCAGCTTGCGCACGCGCTCCAGAACGCTGCGTGCGACGTCGTAATCACGCTCGACATTGCGCATCCATTCATCGTGGATTTGGTTCGTCAAGTGTGCACGGATCGCGCCCCCGCTGCCAGCCACATGAACAGATCGCGCTGCGCTGCCGGATAGAGAACACAGGCATCGAGCACGACAACCGGCAGCATGGTCAATAGCCGAGCCGGTGGCGTTGCGAGAGAGTAGCGAGTTCCTTGAGCGCCGATTCGCGCTGGGCATCCCGTGTGCGCTTGTACTTGAGCACGGTAGCCCGAGCAACGCGACGATGACGACTGACCTTGGAGACGCGCGGCTGGGCGATGCCAAGGCGCTTGGTCGCTCGATTCACTGACCTTTGCCACGACTCAGCTCCTTCGCCAACGCCTGGGCCTCGCGCTAACGTCGCTCGGCCAGATCGAGATCTGCCTGAGCGGTCTTCTGTGCCTTCTTCTGGAAGGCGTGCAGCACGTAGATCGCGTCGGCAAACTTCGCCACATAGATCACCCGAAAGGCGCCGGCCTCGTCCCGCACTCGAATCTCGCACGCGCCTGCGCCGACCTCGGGCATCGGTTTCCAGTCCGATGGTTCGCGCCCCACCTGCACCATGAATTCGCTCATGGAGCTGACGCTGTCACTTGGTCTCCATAGACTTTGCGCAGTTCTTGCGTTATCCGAGCTTCTTCAACCAGTCTGGATGTTTTCTAACCAGAACCTGCAAAGCCGCATCCATGCGGGTCTGCCAGCCTTCGCCGGTCGCGCGGAAGTAAGCCAGAACTTCCGGGCTGTAGCGGACGCTCACCTGCTCTTTGCGAACGGCACTGATCGGGCGCCCGCGCTTCTTGCGGTATGCTGCAACGCCTTTTTGCATTTCTTCGCGGGTCAATGGACGATCATCTTCGTCCTTGCCGTCCCACGCGTAATCACCGCCCGGCGGCACCTTCTTTACCGCTGCCAAAATTTCCTTACGCTGTGTAGTCATTTTCGAGCCACTCATGATAGACCTCTCGCTCTTCCTCGCTTGCAATACGAAAACTGATAATGTGGGGCTGTGTGCCTGGCAGATGCACTACGGTTAGCACGGCAAGCTTGTCGAATACTTAAGCAAACGACTGCGTGCGCTCCTCATTGTTTCTGACGCTCTCCACGTCCAGCCGAAACTGGCTATCCAGCACCAACCCCGCATCCGCAAAATCCAAATGATGTTTGTCCAGATTTTTTGCTCGCTTCTGTTCCTTCCAAGTAAGGCGTGATTTCATTAAATTATTGTAGATGCACTAATTCAATTGGTCAATCATTGAAATTGCTCAAACTCGGTCAAGCATTATCGATGCTAAAGCTGTGTTTGTTGGACGCTACCAATCACGCCCGCGTCCAGGCGATACCGCAGCGACAGAGTGGCAGCCAGCACTCCCAGCGCCAGGCCGGCCAACACATCGACCGCCACATGCTGGCGTGTAGCCATGGCGGAATAGACGATGCCGGTACACCACATCCAACTGACGCTGAGCAGCCACAGCGGCGCGCCAAAGCGGCGCAGCAAGTAATGCAACCAGATGCCCGAAAAAACGGCTGTGGCGACGTGAAGAGATGGACAGGCATTGCCAGAGGCATCCATGCTTTTAAGGAAGGCCACGTCGGGATACCGGGCCCAGTCGATGTCGGCTGCGGGTACTGCCGTGGGCCAGAAGTAGAACACGAGCAGCGCCGCAAGGCAGGTTGCGGCCATGGCCATCGCGTAGTCGTACAGCTCGCGCCGCGTCGCCAGCAATGCCGGGGGAAGGGAAACATAGACCCACAGCGATATATAAAGCGGCAGCGCCCCTGGCTGAAAGCCGATCAGCCGGTCGAACAGGATGACGGGCATCACCGTTATCG
>JBQMQE010000030.1:0-27680 GCA_052172655.1 Burkholderiales bacterium | reverse complement strand
ACCGGCAGCGTCAGCAGCATGATGCCAAGCGGATCCATGAACATGCCGAGGATGATGTAGAGAATGGTGAGGATCAGCATCAGCATCAGCGGCGACAGGCCGAGTTCGGCCACCCAGCTCGCGAACAGCACCGCTACCTGGGTGTAGGCGATGAACGCAACGAATACCTTGGCGCCGATGGCAATCGCAAAAATGGAACTCGCCTGGCGAGCGCTTCCCAGAAGTCTTTGTTCACCACCTCCGCCTGCATCGCATGGCCGAGCCCGACATAGGTGAGGTTGCGTGCGATTTTGGGCCGCTTGCACAGCGCCCGCTGCTGCGGTACAAATAGCCTCATGCCAATTTATTCCGATCTGCCTGCCCCGAATCCGCCCGAGCTGAGCTACATTCAACTTAGCTTCGCACGCACGCGATTCCCGGACCGGGAAGAAAGCGCGCATGCCGCAGTAGCGCTGGTACTGGCAGGCGATGCGGCCGACCTGAGCCTGTGTCTGATCCGTCGCGCCGAGCACGGATCGGATCGTTGGTCCGGCCACGTGGCGCTGCCTGGCGGACGCGTGGATCTCATCGACCAGAACTCACGCGAAGCGGCCATCCGCGAAACCCGGGAGGAGGTCGGCCTGCGGCTCGATCGCTCGCCCTACCTGGGAGCGCTCGGGGCACAGCGCATCAACCGCAACGGCGTCCCCGGCGATGGAACACTCTGCCCGCATGTGTTCCACCTGGGAGAGTCGCTCGATCCGCTCACGCCCAACTATGAGGTGGCGGAGGCGTTCTGGGTGCCCCTGCGCCACCTGCTCGATCCGCACAACGCGGGCTACCGGCCCACCCCGCGCGATGGCGCGATTTACGACAGCCCCGCTGTCCTCTATCAAGGCCACCCCATCTGGGGGCTCACTTACCGCGTGCTGACGGTATTCTTCGAGCGCATGCACCTGCAAATCGCGCGACCGCTGCCCTGAACACGGACGGTTTCGCCGAGCAGACGCTCAGGCGGCAAGCCCGGCTTTCCAATCCAGAATCTCATGGCGCAGTTTGCTCATTCCTTCCCCCTAGGATTTATCGGCGCACCGGACTGGATACGCGGCGGCCTCGCCGTCTCCGACATCGGCAATGCCCCGTTGCCATGTGGATGGCTTGCCGCCGACGGCAGCAAGGTTGCGCTTTGCCAGCCAGTAGCCATGGTTGGGCGGCACCGTTGCGTATGGTGCGTCCAGTCCCAGCTTTTCGGCGGCATCCAGCGGCCAGTTCGGGTTGTGCAAGAGTTCCCGGCCCAGCGCCACCAGGTCGGCTTGTCCGGCCTGAAGGATTGCTTCGGCCTGGTCGGCGTGGATGATCATGCCAACCGCCATGGTCCTGATATCGGCCTGGGCGCGGATCTGTTCGGCATACGGAACTTGGTAGCCATACCCGGGGGCATGCTCGCCGACGGACTGGGCCGACATGCCGCCGCTGCTGCAATCGATGACGTCCACGCCCGTGGTCTTGAGCACCCGCGCCAGCGCCACGCTGTCATCGATCGACCAGCCATCTTCGTCGACCGCGGAAACGCGAAAGAACAAAGGCTTATCCGCGGGCCAGGCCTGGCGCACGCGCTCGACCACCTCCACCGCAAAGCGCATGCGCTTCGCCAGCGAGCCGCCATAGGCGTCGCTGCGCTGATTGGCGGCGGGCGACATAAACTGATGCAGCAGATAACCGTGCGCGCCATGAATCTCGAGCACATCGAATCCGGCCTGATGGGCGCGAGCGGCGGCTGCGCCCCAGGCCTCGATCACCTCCTGGATGTCTCGCAGTGTCATCGGCCGCGGCACGCTCGCCCCGGGGCTGTGCGCAATTGCGCTGGGGCCGATCAGCTCCCACTCCTCGCCGTGATCCACGCCGACGTGGCTGGACAGCGGCGCCCGGCCCTCCCACGGCAGCGCATTTCTCGCCTTGCGTCCTGAATGGCCCAACTGGATGCCCGCGGCCGCGCCGAACGATTTGATGAAGGCGGTAATCCGCTTTAGCGGCTCGATGAATTCGTCCTTCCACAGTCCGGGATCCCGTGGCGTGGTGCAGCCGCGCGGATCGACCTTGGTCGATTCCATGAATACCAGTCCCGCACCGCCCACGGCGAATTTTCCGAGATGCGCCAGATGCCAGTCCGTCACGTGTCCGTTTTGTGCCGCATAGGTCAACATCGGAGAGAGGACGATCCGATTCTTTAAGCGCACGCCGCGCACATCAATGGTGGAAAACAACTGGCGTTGCATGCTAGGCTCCCGGGACGCGCCGATTTGATGATGACGGGCTGCGTACACCCCAAGCGGAGCCCAAATTTGCCGATGAAACTTTATTGCATATGCAGCGCGAGCACGCCGCTTTCACCGTTCATTCTGTCATGCAACCTACCGTAGCTCCTTGAGCATGTCAAGGATGGCCGAAAAACTTGGGGGACTATCGCAAAACGCAATGCATGTGTATATTGAATTGCGCCTGACAATATTTTTTTCGCAGTGCAACTAACGGAGGAGACATTATGAACAATTCTCGCTTTCGCTTGGCACTTACGCTAGCCAGCGTGGCCATGACGTTGCTGCCGCATGCCGCGGCGCTGGCACAGGAGAAAATGCGCATCTCGCTCGATACCAACGCGACGCATGTGCGCAACATTGGCAGCGAAGCGTTCGCGGCAGAGTTGAAGAAACGCATTGGCAACAAGCTTGTGGTGGAGATCTATCCCAGCGCGCAGTTGTTCCGCGATCGCGACATCCCCAAGGCGCTGCGCCAGAACGCGGTGGAAATGGGCATCCCCGGCACCTGGCAGCTCGACGGCGTCGCGCCGAACACGGCGATACAGTCGCTGCCGATGTTCTATGGCGTGGACGAGGATACGGTGCACAAGATCATGGACGGCAAGCTCGGCCAGTTCATCAACAAGCGCATGGAAGAAAAGCTCAAGGTCAAGATCCTGGGCAAGTGGATGGACCTCGGCTTCCAGCATTTCTACAGCGTGTCCAAGCCGATCAAAAACTACAGCGATCTCAAGGGCATGAAGATCCGCTTTCCCGGAGGCAGCGCCAACGCCGCCCGGATCAAGGAGCTTGGCGGTTCGCCGACGCTGATCCCCTGGCCCGACCTGCCCCTCGCGCTGAGCCAGGGCGTGGTCGAGGGAGTGACCACGACCCACCAGAGCGCTGTCACCGCAAAGCTGTGGGATTCGGGCCTGAAATACAGCTTCGAGGATTTCCAGTACTTCGGGCAGTACGTGCCGATGGTGAATCTGGATTTCTGGAACAAGCAGCCGAAGGACGTGCAGGACGCGATCATTGCCTCCTGGGACGCCACAATCGGCCAAGAGCGCAAGCTCGCCCACCAGGTGCAGATCGAGTCGCGCGATACCCTGATCAAGAACGGCGTCAAGATCGTCGCCGCTTCGCCCGCGGACATCGTCGCCGCGAGGAAGCGTTTGATGACGAGCCAGGCCGAACTGGTCAAAGATATGAAAATTGACGCCGATGCGGTCGAACTGGGTTTGAAGGAACTGAAAGCGGCCGGCGTCGCGTTCTGACAGCAGCAAGCTTGCGCAATCCAATCGGCGCTGAGCCGCGGTGACGATCAAGGATCAGGCGGGCGCACCCGAGCAGGTCAAGCTCTCCAGCGCGCTCGCGGGCAAGGTAGAGGCCGAGCTGGCGCCGCACGCGCTGCCGCGCTCGGCCTGGACCCGGTTCGAAGAGGTTCTGGTCGGTGGCCTGGCGCTGCTCGCCTTGATGATCTGTACCTATAATGTGTTCGTGCGTTATTTCGTTCCCCGCCTCACGCTGGAGGCGGCGGACGAGGTGCAGGTCTATCTCGTGATCTGGGCGGTGTTCCTCGCGTTGGGGTTGGTGACCTCCGCCGACCGCCATGTCCGGGCCGACCTGTTTGTCGCCATGTTCGCGCCCAGATTTCGCCGGGCCATCAGCATATTCGGTGAGCTGCTCGGGCTTGCGTTCGCGCTGATGCTCCTTGGCACAGGCGTGGCCATTACCTGGCAGACCTATTCCTACGGCGATGTTTCGACCACCAGCCTGCGCTTTCCCTTGTGGATATATGGGGCGGCGCTGCCGGTGGGCGCCCTGCTGATGGCGGCGGCCTACGCCGGGCGCTGCATCAGGCTGTTCAGAAAAAAGCCCTAGCGCCTTGACTGCCGTCTTTCTCGTAGTGTTCCTGGCGCTGCTGGTGATCGGCGTGCCGATCTATCTAGCGCTGGGGACTACCGGAGCGCTGATGTTCGGCGTCGATGGCAAGCTGCTTTCGTTCGCGCAGAAACTCATCGACGAGCTCAACTCGCAGACCCTGCTGGCGGTGCCTTATTTCGTGATCGCCGCCACCCTGATGGAGCGCGGCGGCGTGGCCAAGGCCTTGATCAACGCGGCCGAGGCCTGGGTCGGCCACGTACGCGGCGGCCTCGGCCTGGTGTGCGTGTTTTCCTGCGCCGTGTTCGCGGCGATGTGCGGCTCCTCGGTGGCCACGGCGATCGCCATGGGCACCATCCTGGTGCCGGCGATGCGCGAGCATGGCTACCAGGCGCATTTCGCCGCCGGCATCATCGGTGCCTCGGGCACGCTCGGCATCCTGATCCCGCCCAGTCTCGCCTTCGTCGTTTTCGGCGTGCTCGCCGACGAGTCGATCCCGCGCTTGTTCCTCGCGGGCGTGATACCGGGACTGATGCAGGCGGCGCTGTTCTCGGGCTACATCATCTGGTACAGCCATCGCCACCATTATGCGCGCGGCGCGCCATTGCCCGGCGGCGAGCGCCTGCGCCGCACCGTCTATGCAATTCCCGCGTTCATGGTGCCGGTGATCGTGCTCGGCGGCCTGTACAGCGGCATCGTCACGCTGACCGAATCGGCCGCCCTGTCGGCGGTGGTGGCGATCCTGCTGTCGCTGTTCGTCTACCGCGGCATGACGTTTCGCGCGCTACTGCCGGTGCTGGCCGAAGCGATACGCAACGCCGCGGCGATCATGATCATCATCGCCGTGGCCCTGGCGTTTGGCCACTGGATTACCGAGACCGGCGTCGCCACGCGCGCGGTGGAACTGGTGAAGGAACATAAGATTCAGGGCTGGCAGTTCCTGATCGTAGTCAATATCCTGCTGCTGATGCTGGGGATGTTTCTGGAAGTGTTCTCGGTGATGCTGCTGACGCTGCCGGTGATCATCCCCATGTTGGGGCCGCTGGGCATCGATCCGATCCATTTCGGCGTGGTGATGGTGATCAATATGGAACTCGCGCTGCTGACACCGCCGGTCGGCCTGAACTTGTTCGTGATCGCCAACATTTCGCGCACGCCGCTGGCCGAGGTCGTGCGCGGCACTGTGCCATTCATTCTGCTCATGTTCGGCCTGCTGCTCCTCATCACCTATGTTCCGGTGATTTCAACTTGGCTGCCGCATCTGCTGATGCGCTAGCGGCGCATGCGCAAGGGCAGGGTGCGGTGATCGAGAGCATTCCCTGGTCGTGGGAGTTGCGCACGCTGTCGGCGCACTACGGCGAACTCGCCGCCGCGCGCGACGAGCGCGGCGCCGTCCTTACGTATGCAAGACTGTGCGCGCGCGCCCACGCACTGGCCGCGCGGCTTGTGGCCGCCGGCGTGGAGTCGGGAGACTCGGTGGCGACGCTGTTGCCCAACGGTCTGGCCGCGGCATGGGTGTCCTGGGGTGTCATCCTCACCGGCGCGGCGGAGACGCCTCTGAGCTGGGGATACACGGCGGATGAAATCGCCTGGAGTGCGCGTCTCGCCGGCTATCGCATTGCCGTGACGCAGCGCGAGCGAGCCGGGGCGCTGCGCGCGCTCGGCATCGAGCCGATCGCGGTCGAGGATCTGGCGGATACGGACCAAGGCGCCACACTCGCGCCGGTGCCGGCCGCAGCGCGCGGCCGCATCCTGTTTTCATCGGGCACCACTGGCCGGCCCAAGGGCCTCATCTACAGCCACGGCCGCCGCTGGCTCGGCAACCAATTGCAGAAAGCCGCGCTGCCGTTCACGCCGTGCCCGGGATCGCGCATCCTGCTGATGACGCCCTACATCCATGGCGCTTCGCTGCTCGCCTACGCCTGGTACGACCACGGCGGCGAGGTGCTGCTGCACGACGGCGTCGACCCGGCGCGCGTGCGGGCGCTGCTCGAAGCAGCCGAGCTGGACGCGCTGTTCGCGCCGCCCACGGTGCTGGCGAAGCTGGCGGCGGCATTCGGCGAGGTGCGTTTCAGCGGCCTGCGCTGCGTGTTCACCGGCACAGCGCCGCTCACACCTGCACTTTACGCCCGGACTTGCGCGATGTTCGGGCCGGTGGTGCGCATCACTTACGGCAAGACCGAGTGCGTCAACCCGATCACCGTGCTCACGCCGGGCGAGACACACGCGCATTTCACCAGCGAGCCGCTCGCCGCTGGCAGTTGCCTCGGCTGGCCCAGCGCCGGTGTCGAAATCGAAATCCGCGCGGGCGCGGCCGAGTGTCTGGCGGCCGGGGTCGAGGGCGAGGTGTGGCTGCGCGCGCGGCACATGTCCGACGGTTATTTGGACGCCGACGGCTACCAGCCCCATCCGGGCGGCTGGCACCGCAGCGGCGATCTGGGCCGAATGGACCAGCGCGGCCGCCTCTGGCTTACCGGGCGCGTGGCCGACGTCATCAAGACCGGCGGCTATCGCGTCAATCCCGATGAGATCGAGTCTTGTCTCGCACACCTCGCCGCCTGCGGCGAGGTGTGCGTCGCATCGCTGCCTTCGGACTACTGGGGCGAGGTCATCGTCGCGATCGCCGAGGGCGCGAGCGGCGACTGGAGCGCGGAAGCGCGGGTGCGCGTCGCGGCGCTGTCGCGCCACAAGCATCCGCGCGCCTACGTCAGCGTCGCCGCACTGCCGCGCAATGCCCAGGGCAAGGTGAGCCGGCGTGCGCTGCGCGAAATTATCCTCGCCACCCACGACTATGCCGACGGCCCGTATCCCGTGCTGACGCCGAAATTGCCTCCGGCCTCGGCATCCTCCCGCGCTTAGCTTTGCCAGGCGCGCACCATCGAAGCGTGATGCTTGACAGTCCGGAAATGTGCCGCGGATGGCGCGTCGTGGACTGCAATCGCCAAGAGCGCGGCTGCGCCAGCCTCTGCGACAGTCGGACTCGCGTTTGCTGCGTTCATTCGCCGGCGGCGCGCAACTCAGCGTACCGTACCGGCGGAACCCGTGTGGGAGAGCGCGGCGCGTATGAATTCGCCGACGCGGATCAGCCGCGGCGCTATCTCGAGGTGAAAGGTCTTTACCGGGACCACGGCCGCAGGCGCGCCGCAGGTCAGCGCGAAGAACTGCGAGCCGTCATCCGGTTGGATCGGGATAGCGATCGCGTTGATCTCCGGATCATACGCGCCGCCGCTGAGGATGTAGCCGGTCTTGTGGTAACTCTTGATTGCCGCGCTTGCGGTTTGCCACTTGGCTTTCCATTCGCGCTTGCCGTAGTGCGCTTCGAGACGATTTACCAACTGCACGCGCTGCTCGGCCGGAATCACCGCCAGATAGGCCCAGCCGGTGGTCGAGGCGCCAATCGGCAGGCGCGATCCGGCGTGAAGGTTCACCACCAGCCTCGAATTGCTCTGCGCGCGCTTCACGATCACCATGTCCAGGCGGTCGGGGATCGCGAGCGATACTGCCGAGCGGAAGTCGTCGGCTACGATCTGCATCTCGCGCTGCGCGAGATCGCCGATTTCGACGGCGCCTATCGCTTCGTAGCCCAGGCTCAGCACGCCGACGCCGATGCGCAATTTGTCGTTCGCTGGGGAAGGCGCGAGATATCCGGTCTTTATCAACGTGTGGCAAAGGCGCCATACGGTCGGCTGCGGCAAGCCGGTAAGCAGCGCAATCTCCGTCGTCCCTAGCTCAGGCCGGCGTGCGCTGAAGCAGCGCAGGATCTCGAGCCCGCGGGCCAGCGCCGTTACGAACTGACGGTCAGCGCTTTGCGCATCCGCGGTTGGTTCGTCCAATTTCACTTGCTTTGCCACGGTTCCGGTCCCTGCAGAGTGCTTTCCGCCTGACACCCAGTTGACGTGTGAGAGTGCATCAACTAATATAATTCACGATACAAATTATAAATTCGCAATGCGAGTAGCGGCAAGGAGTTTTTTGCCGGGCGTATGATTTTGCGCAGCGAGCGCTGGCGCGAGGCAGGGGGCGGAGCACTGGTTGCGCAACCGGCAGCGGCACAAGCGACGTTCGCACGCGAGGAGGAAACGATGGGCAAACAACAGCCGGAGGCCCCGCTCGCCGGCATCAAAGTGATTGAAGTCGGCGTCGCCATGGCTGGGCCGTTTTGCGGCATGACGCTGGGGGACTACGGCGCCGACGTGATCAAAGTCGAACGCGTGGGCGAAGGCGACGAGACGCGTCACTGGCCACCCTATTTCCCGGGCGAGGTCGGATATTACTTCGCCGCGGCGAACCGCAACAAGCGCAGCCTGTCAATCGATCTGAAACGGCCCGAAGGCGTCGACATCCTGCGCCAGCTCGCGGCGAGTGCCGATGTGCTGGTAGACAATTTCCGTGTCGGCGCGCTCGACGCGCTGGGCATAGGTTACGACGCGCTCGCCGCAATCAATCCGCGCCTGATCTACTGCGGCATCAGCGGCTTCGGGCCGACCGGCCCGCGCCGGCACGACCGCGCCAACGATATCTTCATGCAGGCTTTCTCCGGCAACATGAGCATTACCGGCGAGGAAGGCCGCGGGCCGGTCAAGGCCGGAATTTCCGTGGCAGACCTCGGCGGCGGCATGTTCGGTGTGATCGGCGTGTTGCTTGCACTGCAGGCGCGCAATAGCAGCGGCCGCGGCCAGCGCGTGGACACCTCGCTGATGGAAGGCCAGTTGGCGATGCTCTCCTACCACCTCACTTCCTATTTCGCGACAGGCCGGCCGCCGGTGCGCCGCGGTGCCGCTTCGCAATTGTCAGTGCCCTACCAGGCGTTCCAGGCGAAGGACGACTGGGTGGTGGTCGCGGCATTCACCCAGCGCATGTGGCAGGGCGTGTGCAGCGCGATCAAGAAGCCCGAGTGGGCGGGGGACGAGCGCTTTGCGACGCCCGACCGTCGCGCCGCCAACCGCGCGACGCTGATCCCCATGCTGGCTGAGGTCTTCGCCACGGGCACGGTCGACGAATGGGTCACGCGGCTGTCCGCGCAGGGCGTACCCTGTACTTCGGTCAATTCCATCGACAAGGTGGTGAAGGACGAGCAGGTCGCCGCGCGCGATATGATCGTTGAAATCGAACATCCGACCGCAGGCAAGATCCGCATGGCGGGTCTGCCGGTGAAGCTTTCGGCCAACCCCGGCGGCATCAGGCGCCACGCCCCGCTGCTGGGCGAGCATTCGGCCGAGGTGCTGCGTGAACTCGGGCTGGCCGAGGAGGCCATCGGCACACTGCTCGCAAAAGGCGTCATCGGAACGCCCGGCTGAGCGCGGGCGAACCTGTCTAAGCTGGCGTGTCGCGTCGGGCCGCGGTTCGCCCTGAAACGAAAGGAGGACTCATGGCATTGCTCACTGAAGCCTTGAAGAAATACATCGGCCTGCAGTCGCAGACCGAGACTGCCTGCGATCCGGTCGAGCGCGGTGCGGTGCGCCGCTACGCGCAGGCGATTCAGGACGAGGACCCGATATTCTCCGAGACCTGCGCGAACAATGCGCGCTTCGGCGGGCCGGTGGCGCCGCCTTTGTTTCCGACGCACATGTTCCGGCGCGCGTTCGGCGTGCCGGACCCCATGCAGTTGCGCGCGCGCGATCCGGATTTCGACGGGCTCGGCGCGACCTCGGCGCAGGGTCTGCCTGAACTAGAGCCGATCAAACATCTGGCGCTGCTAAACGGCGGCTCGGAAATCGAGTTCTTCCGCTACGCCCGCCTCGGCGAAACGGTGAAGCTGCGCTCACGCTACGCCGACATTGTAGAGAAGGAGACCAGCAAAGGTCCGATGCTCTTTGTGACCATAGAGACTGAGTACCGCAACGGCGACGACGAACTGCTGATGACGACCCGTCGCACCCTGATCAGGAGATGAGCCATGGCTATGGGCGGCCCCCGCTATTTCGAGGATATTGACGTCGGCACCGCGCTCGCGGTGCTGGAAAAAGGCCCGCTGACCACCGCGCACCTGATGCGCTGGTCGGCGGCGATGGAGAACTGGCACAAGATACATTACGACAAGCCGTTCGCCATCGAGCACGACAAGTTGCCCGGACTGCTGATCAACGGCTCGTTGAAGCAGCAATTCATCCTGCAACTGCTCAAGGACTGGGTCGGTCCCGCCGGCTGGGTGTGGAAAGTGAGTTTCCAGTTTCGCGCGATGAATCTCGTCGGCGAGACCCTGTCCGTATGGGGCAAAGTCAGCGCCAAGCGAGACGCCCCGGCATACGGCCTGGTCGACATCGATCTGGGCATTACCAACGATGAGGGCAAGGAATCGACGCCGGGCAAGGCGACGCTCGCGCTGCCCTATCGCGGCGGCAAGCCGGTGCCCTATCCGTTCGTTCCGCCGCAGTCCTGAAGCCGCACTCCCAGACCATCCTCTCTCCATTACGCAACGGAGCGCATACATGTCAGACTTACCCAAGGCAGTACGCATCAACGAAGAAGGGCCGCGCGAGGGCTTCCAGTTCGAGAAGGGCCCGATTCCGACGGCGCGCAAGATCGAGCTGATCGACTCCCTTTCCAAGACCGGCCTGAAGCAGATCCAGACCGTGTCCTTCGTGCCGCCGAAGAACGTGCCCGGCATGGCCGACGCGGACGAAGTCGTGCAAGGCTTTACCCGAGCCGCCGGCGTGAGCTACACCGGGCTGTGGCTGAACGACAAGGGGCTGGAGCGTGCGCTGGCGAGCGGCAAGCTCGATGTCAAGGGCACGCTGTCTTTGACCGCATCGGAGAAATTCCTGCTGCGCAACCAGAAGCGCACGCTGAAGGAGAACATCGAAGCCCAGCACGCGATGGTCAAGATGTACCGGCAGTACAAGGTGCCGGTCGAGCGCGCCGGGTTGATGGCTGCGTTCGGCTGCAACTTCGAGGGCGATATTCCGATCCCGCACATACTGGACATGATCCGGCAGATGCTCGACATCGGCGCGCAGTACCAGCTCGATATAAAGGTTGTTTCCCTGGCCGACACCATGGCCTGGGCGACGCCGTTGTCGATCAAGCGGGTGGTGGGCGCGGTGCGCGAGAAGTATCCGCAGCTTCAGATCTCGCTGCATTTGCACGACACGCGCGGCATGGGCATCGCCAACGCCTACGCCGGCATGGAAATGGGGGTTTCGATTTACGACGCGGCGGTCGCGGGACTGGGCGGCTGCCCGTTTGCCGCGCATCGCGGCGCGGCCGGCAATGTCTGCACCGAGGATCTGGTGTTCATGTGCGCGGAAATGGGCATAGAGACCGGCATCGATCTGGACCAGTTGATCGAGTCGGCGCTGCTGGCCGAGGAGATCGTCGGCCACCCGCTGCCGGGCTGTGTGATGAAGGGCGGCACGCTTAACCGATTGCGCGAGAAAATCCGTGTGGCGGCCTGAATTTCACTAAGGGGCAAATTCCGAATTACCGCAATGGCCGCGGAATTAGGGAACATGAGGGGCGGAACAAGGGGGGGAGCCTTTTGCTCCCACCTGCATCCCATCGTTTTGAAACAAGCTCTATGGCAACTGAAGAGGAGCACAGACATGCCCGTCGCATTGACCGTCGGCCTTGGCAAATTCATCGCCGGACTGCGCCACCAGGATATTCCCCAGGACGCCATTGCGTTTACCCACACGGGGTTTGCCGACTGCGTCGGCGTGATGATCGCAGGCGCGATCGAACCGGCCCCGCGGTTGGTTCGCGCGATGCTCGCGCCGGCGGGGGACGAAGCTACGCTGCTGTTCGGTGCCGGCCGCGCTTCGGCGCCGGAGGCCGCATGGATCAACGGCACCGCTGCGCACGCGCTTGATTTCGACGATGTTGCGCAGCGCGGCCACCCCAGCGCCGTGCTCGTGCCTGCAATTCTCGCCGAGGCCGAGGCGATCGGTGCCTCGGGTGCAGCGATGGTGCTGGCCTATGCCGCAGGCTACGAAACCTGGGCCGAGCTGGTGCGGCGCGAATCCGACCAGCATCACAACAAGGGCTGGCACCCCACGGGCATATTCGGCGCTATCGCCGCAGCGGCGGCTTGCGCCTCGCTGCGCCGGCTCAACGCGGAGCAGGCAGCGCATGCGATCGCACTTGGCGCCTCGCAGAGTGCCGGCCTCATGTCTAACTTCGGCACCATGACGAAGCCGTTCCATGCAGGGCGCTCAGCGCACGCTGGCGTGGTGTCGGCGCGGCTAGCCGAGAAAGGCTTCACCGCTGCGCTCGACGCGCTCGAGCATCCGCAGGGTTTCCTTGGCGCAGTATCGCCGGCGGGAAGGATAGACCGCGAGTCGGCGATCGAGGCCGGCAGCGTGTGGAAGCTCGCGCGAGACGGCGTGGCCGTCAAAAAATATCCATTGTGCTATTGCACGCATCGCGCGCTCGACGGCATGCTCGACCTGTTGCAGGCCGACCGGATGGATGCGGGCAAGGTGAGCCGCGTCATCGTTTCGACCAGCCCGCGCTACGCAACAATACTGCGCAACCACGCGCCGCAGACCGGCCTCGAAGCGAAGTTCAGCATGGAGTTCGCCATGGCTTCGGCCCTGATCGCGGGCCGCGCGAGCCCTGCCGAGCTTACCGATGACTTCGTGCGCAGACCCGAGGTGCAGGCGCTGATGAAGCGCGTCGTGGTAAAGCAGGATGAGCGCGAAGACCCTGCAGCCCCGGGACACGCGATCTACGACGAGGTGTCGATCGAGACCGACAGCGGTCCGCGCTCCCGCAGCATCAAAGTCACGAAAGTGCGCGGCGGTCCGGATCTGCCGCTCGCGCGCGAGGAGCTGTGGGCCAAGTTCGAAGGCTGCGTGCAAGTGGGCACGCTGCGCGTTCCGGCGAAGGACTTGTTCGACGCGCTGATGTCGCTTGAGCGCCTGCCGCAGGCGCGCGATCTTCCCGGACTCAGAACCGCCTGAGCCCGACACTCCAACCACCTGACAGGAGCAAAAATTGGAATCGACCTCTAGCAACGAATCGGTGTACAAGCTGCCGCCTGAGATCGTCGAATATCAGGAACTGGCCAAGCGCCTGGTGCGCGAGGAACTGCTGCCGCTGGAGCAGGAATATCTGGCGCATCCGGGGCACGCTTACGGCGTCAAGGAAACGATCAACCTGAAAGCGGTATTCAAGACGGACGTGGTCGATCGCCTGATCAAGATTTCGCGCGATACCGGCCTGTGGTACATGATGGTTCCCGAAGAGCACGGCGGTTCCGGGCTGTCGATGCTGGCGCAGGTGGTGGTGCTGGAACAGTTCATGTATACGCCGGTGCCGTTTCCGTTCGCCAACGTGCCCAATATCCTGTACGAGTGCAAGGGGGAACAGATCGAACGTTTCCTTAAACCCGTGATCGAAGGCGAGAAGACCACCTGCTTCGCGCAGACCGAGGCCAATGCGGGTTCGGACCCGGGCGGCATGATGCAAACGAAGGCGGTGAAGGACGGCAAGCACTGGGTGCTGAACGGGACCAAGATGTGGATCTCGATGGCGGCGGAATCCGACATCATGATGGTGCAGGCCGTCACCGATGCCGAAAAGCGCCAGCGCGGCGGCATCACCATGTTCCTGGTCGAGCGCAACAGTCCGGGGGTGCAGGTGGAAGAGCCAGGTCTGAGGACCTGGCTCGGTCCCAAGTCTGCGCAATACATCATCCGTTTCGAGAATTGCCGCGTGCCCGAGGAGAACGTCATCGGCGAAGTCGGCAAGGGCTTCACCTTCGGCCAGAAATGGCTCACGATTCACGACCGGCTGCTGCGCGGCCCCTATTGCCTGGGCAAGATGCAGCGCGCGCTCGACATGTCGGTCGACTGGGCCAAGCAGCGCATCACCTTCGGCAAGCCGATTTCCGAGCGCCAGGCAATCCAGTGGCGCTTGGTGGACATGTACATCGACATCATGGCGCTGCGCTCGATGACTTACGAAATGGCGGCGCGCGCGGATAGCGGCGAGGATATACGCGCCGAGGCGGCGCTGGTCAAGCTCACTTCTACCGAGTGGGGCACCCGCTGCCTGGATTCAGCGATCCAGATCCATGGCGCCATGGGCGAGTCGCTGGAACTGCCGCTTACACTTTTTTACCGCTATGTGCGCCATGCGCAGATCGGCGGCGGCACGAGCGAGATCCAGCGCATGCTGATCGCGCGCAAGCTGCTGGGGAAGTGAGGCGAACGTGAGCGCTTAGCGTTCAAAGGATCGCGCAAGGAGACCCATGTCGGTATTCGGGAAAAAGGTGGTGTGGATCACGGGGGCCGGTTCCGGCATCGGGCGCGCGGTGGCGCGCATGTTCGCTGCAGACGGCGCCACGCTGGTATTGATCGGGCGGCGCGCGGACAAGCTCGAGAGCGCCTATGACGAGGTGTGCGCCGGCGGGGGGCGCGGGGAAATCCTTGCGCTCGATGTGTGCCGGCGCGGCGAGGTGGATGCTGCCGCAGCCGGATTGCTCGAGCGCCACCAGCGGGTGGACGTGCTGGTCAACAACGCGGGTCTGAACGTGCGCGGCCGCAAGCTGATGGCGCTGACGGGCGAGGACTGGGACCAGGTGATCCAGACCAATCTCACCGGCGCCTTCAACATGATCCATGCCGTGCTGCCCGCCATGCGCCGGCAACAGGACGGGTTGATCGTCAACGTCTCCTCCATGGCCGCCAAACGGGTTTCCGGCATCGCCGGCACCGCTTACACGGCGTCCAAGCACGGCATGAACGGGCTCAGCCTGTCGGTGTCGGCCGAGGAGGGGGGCAACGGCATACGCTGCACCGCGCTGATGCCGGGCGTGGTCAATACCGACATTCTGGAAAAGCGCGCCGTCAGCTACAGCGCCGAGGAGCGGGCGCGGATGGTTCAGCCTGAGGACATTGCGCAGGCCATTCGCTTCCTCGCGCTGTTGCCGGGCCGGAGCACCGTTGCGGAAATGACCGTGGTGCCCACGCTGCCGCGCACGCCCAAGCCGGGCGAGTCTGTGCTTGGAGCGGCGGGCTAAGGTCGTGGCGCCGTACCCGATTCGCGTGCAACGCAACTGAGGGGGGAAGATCGTTCGATGAATTCGGATCGTTTGAGCAGCCTGTGCTGGCTCGCCTTGGGCGCGGCCAGCATTTACGCCTCCGTCGGCCTGGGCGTGGGCACGCCGCGTGCGCCGGGTTCGGGCTTCCTGGCTTTCACGGCAGGCTGCTTCATCAGCCTGATGGCGCTGCTGGTCTTGCTGCAATCCTTTAGGATGAAGCGCGCCGCGCAGCGCAAGCTCTCAACCCTGTGGGAGGGCGTGTATTGGCGGCGGTCGCTGGCGATCGGTATTCTCACGCTGGCATACATCCTGGTGCTGGAAACCCTGGGCTTTGTCCTGACCGGCTTTTTGCTGCTAGTCATTATCATGAAGGGGCTGGAGAAACTCAGCTGGAAAAGCACGCTGATCATTTCGATAGTGACTCTGGTCGTCTCCTATTTCGTTTTCAAAATCTTCCTGAAAGCCAGCCTGCCGTCGGGAATCTTCGGCTTCTGATCGGGAAACCGGCCGTTCATGGACTTCTTCGCCAATATAGTCGCAGGGTTCAGCGTGGCTTTGGAGCCGATGAACCTGGGCTTCTGCTTCATCGGGGTGTTCATCGGTACGCTGATCGGGGTTCTGCCTGGGATAGGGCCGGTCGGCACCATGGCCATCCTGCTGCCGATAACCTATGGCATCCCGCCGACGACGGCGATCATCATGCTGTCCGGGATCTACTATGGCGCCCAATATGGCGGCTCCACGACTTCCATCCTGGTCGGCATCCCGGGGGAAGCCGCCTCCGTGATCACCACCATAGACGGATACCAGATGGCGCTGCAGGGCAGGGCCGGCCCGGCACTGGGGATTGCGGCCTTCGGCTCATTCATTGCCGGGACCATCGCGATCGTCGGCCTGCAGCTTCTGGCCCCACCCTTGGTCTCGGTGGCGCTGCGCTTCGGCCCCGCGGAATATTTCTCGCTGATGATCCTGGGGCTGGTGATTCTCACCTACCTTGCGCAAAAGTCGATGTCCAGGGCGCTGATGATGGCGGGCGTCGGAATTTTGCTGGGGACCGTCGGCCTGGACGAGATGACCGGCACGCCGCGCTTCACCGCAGGATTCCCCGAGTTGCTCGACGGCGTCGGCATCGCGCCGCTGGCCATGGGCTTGTTCGGCATTTCGGAAATCCTGTTGAACGTGGAGAGAAAGTTCAAGCAGGAGGTCGTGACCACGAAACTGAAGCATCTGCTGCCCTCGGCCGCAGACTGGCGCGAAGCGATAGCGCCGATACTGCGCAGCTCCGTCGTCGGCTTCTTTCTTGGCATCCTCCCCGGCGGCGGCGCGGTGCTGGCCTCCTTCGTCACCTACGGCATGGAGAAGCGCTTGTCCAAGACCCCGGAGAAATTCGGCAAAGGCGCCATCGCCGGGGTGGCCGCTCCGGAGTCGGCCAACAACGCAGCCGCCCAGGGCGCGTTCATCCCGCTGCTCACCCTGGGGATTCCGGCCAATGTGGTCATGGGCATGCTGCTTGGCGCACTGATGATCCACAACATCAACCCTGGCCCGATGATGATCACGAACCACCCCGATCTGTTCTGGGGCGTGATCGCCAGCATGTACGTGGGAAACGTGATGCTTCTGATCCTCAACCTGCCGCTGATCGGACTCTGGGTCCAGTTGCTGCGGGTTCCCTACTCGATACTATTCCCCATGATCCTGTTCGTAACCCTGCTCGGTGGCTACGTAATCAATAATAGTGTCTTCGATCTGTACCTGATGCTGTTCTTCGGGGTCTTAGGTTACCTGATGCGCAAGTTCGAGTATGAGCCGGCGCCGCTGATCCTTGCCTATGTCTTGAGTCCTCTGCTGGAGAATGCGCTGCGCCAGTCCCTGATTCTTTCCGGAGGGAGTCTGCAGATTTTTGTTTCCCGGCCGATCTCTTTGGCTTGCCTGATCCTGGCGGCCGGCCTGCTGGCGTCCTCTATCCTGCCCAGTATCCGGGAAAAGCGGAAAATAGTTGTGGCCCAGGCAGAGGAAACCACATGAAAGCGGAGGCGTTTTTTGTTAACCAAAAGGAGGTAGATTCGATGAGACCCATAAGATGCATCCAGTTTGTGTCCGCAGCGCTAGGCCTGCAACTGGCCGTGCTTTCATCGGCACCGGTCCTCGCCGAAACCTATCCGGACAAACCGATCACGCTTTACATCGGTTACTCGCCAGGGGGCACGACCGACCTGAGCGCGCGCGGGCTGGCCCAGGGCGCCGAAAAACTGCTGGGAGTCGCAGTCGTGCCGGAGAACAAGGCCGGCGGCGGCGCGACCGTCGCCGCGGGGCTGTTGGCAAGCAAGAAACCCGACGGCTATACACTAGCTGTCGTGTCCACGGGTGTTCTGAGCGTGCGCCCGCAACTGCTGAATCTGGCCTACGATCCGGCGCGCGACTTTACTGTGCTGATGCAGTACAGCAGTTACGTCGGCTCGCTGGTGGTGAAAAGCGACGCGCCATGGAAGACTATCGATGAATTCATCGATTATGCGAAAAAAAATCCCGGCATGGCATACGGCTCCTCCGGCTTGCACACGCAGCAGCAAATCGCAGTGGAAGTTCTGGCGCAGTGCAAGGGACTCAAGTTCAAGCACGTGCCCTACAAGGGCGGAAACCTGTCCAATACGGCTCTTTTGGGAGGGCATGTGCAATTCGCGGTCGGCGCCGGCTCTCACCTGCCTTTGGTCCAACAAGGGGCATTCCGCCAGCTTGTCATTTTCCATCGCAAGACTCGGGATCCGATGTTTCCCGATCTGCCTACCCTGACCGAGATCGGCTGTCCGGACAATCCCGCCCTCGGCTACCTCGTGCTCGGTCCCAAGGGTATGCCCGACGCCGTCGTAAAGAAACTGGAGGATACGTTCAAGAAAGTCGCGGAAAGCGCGGAATTCCAGACGCTGCTGAAGAACTTCAACCTGCCTTACGACTACAAGGACCAGCAGCAACTGGCCAAAGACATACCGGCGGAGACCGAATGGTACAAGAACTTCTTCCAGAAAATCGGCGCCAAGAAACAATAGCAAGCACGCGGCCGGCCGCGCACAGCGGCCGGCACTCGAGCTGAATCGGGACATTATTTCGAACGGAGCCACGCGATGAAACTCGCCAGCTACATGCATGACGGCGCCGCCTGCTACGGCAGCGTTGTCGGGGACGGCATCATCGACTTGTCGCGGCGCATCGGTGCGCATTATCCCGATATCCGCACGCTGCTCGCTGATGGCGGGCTCGGTCAGGCGCAACAGGCCTGCGCCGGCCAAGCGCCCGATCTGAGACTGGCCGCGCTCAGGCTGCTGCCGGTGATTCCCAACCCGGGCAAGATCTTGTGCATCGGGCTGAACTACGATGATCACAGGAAGGAAGGCAGACACGAGAAGACGGAGGTTCCCGCAGTGTTCGTGCGCTTTGCCGAATCGCAGGTCGGGCATGAGCAGCCGATGCTGCGGCCGCGCGAATCGCACAAGTTCGACTTCGAAGGCGAAATCGCCGTGATCATCGGAAAAAGCGGGCGCCGCATAGCTGAAGAAGCCGCATGGGACTACGTCGCCGGCTACAGTTGCTACAACGACGGCTCGGTACGTGACTGGCAACATGCGACCACGCAGTGGACCGCGGGCAAGAACTTCGCCGCGACCGGCAGCTTCGGTCCGTGGATGGTGACTGCCGACGAAATTGCGCCGGGCAGCGTGCTTACGCTGGTAACGCGGCTGAACGGCGTAGAGATGCAGCGCAGCACCACCGAGTTCCTGATCCACTCGATCCCGCGGCTGATATCGTACCTGTCAACCTGGGTGGCGCTCGCGCCAGGCGACGTGATCGTCACCGGCACGCCCGGCGGCGTAGGCGCACGGCGCGAGCCGCCGGTTTGGATGAAGCCGGGCGACGTGATTGAAGTCGAAGTGGACCGGGTGGGTGTGCTGAGAAACAGCGTCGCAGACGACTGATTCCGATAAGGCAGGTAGCTGCCTAGGTCGATGCGCCTGTCCGTATCCGTGCCATGAACCGCGCCTCAAAACAGAGTGTGCTTCAAGGGACCGGATTCCAGCAATCCAAAGACATTGACGAGACCCTGCCCTAGAGAGCGTGAGGGGAGGCATGTGCTGATTTTGAATCAACAGGCTCTGACGAATCTGGAGGAAAAATCGTGCGACAGCCCTGGCTACCGGAGAAATGGGATAGGGAGGCGGAGGTGGTGGTGGTCGGTTTCGGCGGGGCGGGTGCTGCGACCGCGATAACGGCGCACGACCTGGGTGCCACGGTCCTGATGCTGGAGAAGGCGCCCGAGGGAGAGGAGGGCGGCAACACCCGCGTCGCCGCGCAGGGCTATCTCAACGTATCCGATGTGGGCAAGGCCATCACCTATCTTGACGCCATGTGCGGTCCCTATGCTGTTCCTCGGGAAATGGTTCGGGCATGGGCCGAGGAGGTGAGCAAGAACAACGACTGGATCTCCAGCATCGGCGGCGACCCGCAGGAGCACCAGTTCCCGCCTGCGGGCATCGAGTTTCCGGAACTCCCCGGCTCGGACTGCGTCCACAAGTTCCACCATGGAGACATCCTGGGATACTCCAATACCTGGAATTTCTTTGAACGCGCGGTGAAGCAAAGGCCGATCGATATCCTGTACGAGGCACCGGGGCAGGAGTTGATCCAGGACGGCGTCACCAAGGAAATCCTCGGCATCCGCGCCGAGCAGCGCGGAAAGCCGATCTACGTAAAAGCGCGCAAGGCCGTCGTGCTCACCTGTGGCGGCTTCGAGAACAACCAGGAGATGATCCGGAACTACCTGCCGGGCCTTCCGTATTGCTTCACCTCCGGCACCCCCTATAACGAGGGTGATGGCGTCAAGATGGGCCAGTCCGTGGGGGCGGATCTGTGGCACATGAACAACTATGCCGGACCCTCGATGGCACTGAAAGTGCCAGAATTCAAGACGACGTTTTCGATGATGCCGCTGCACTTCGCACACGAGCAGCCCGGCGGCATGATAGTCGTCGGGCCCGATGCGAATCGGTTTACCGACGAAAAGCTCAGGACCTTGCACGGAAAGATAAAGAAGAACGGGCGCTGGGGACCGGCGCCGGCGCCCTGTCCCATGTTCATGGTGTTCGACCATGCGCTGTTCACTGCCGGCCCGCTTTACGACAAGAAGCCGGTGATGGGCTGGGGCCGGATTGTCGAGCACTATGACTGGAGCGACGACAACGTCGCTGAATTGAAACGAGGTTGGATCAGGCAGGCCGGAACGGTCGCGGCCCTCGCCAAGGTCATAGGGCTGGATCCAGTGGCGCTCGAAGCATCGGTCAAGCGCTGGAACAGCAACTGCGACAGCGGGAAAGATCCGGAATTTGGCCGGAGCAAGATGCTGGTTCCCTTCCGTGGGCCGCCGTTCTACGCCATTGAGCTGTCGCCGTCGATGCTCAACACGCAAGGCGGGCCGCGGCGCAACGAGAAGGGGCAGATCGTCCGGCCGGACCATACGCCCATAGCGAGACTCTACAGTTCGGGCGAGCTCGGGTCGATCTACAGCCACCTGTATCAGGGCACCGGCAATATCGGCGAATGCCTCGCGTTTGGCCGCATCTGCGCCCGCAACGCGGTCGCAGAATCGCGCTGGGATGAATTGGGGCGACGTTCGTTCGCAGACTCGTCCCGCTGAGGCCGGCGCAGGGTCGAATTTCAACAGACTTCTCTGTAATGCACTCCATCCTGCCGCACTGGGAAAGGTAGACATGACGCCACGCACGGGTCCACTCACCAATCTGCGTGTCCTCGATCTGGGGACCATTTTCGCCGGGCCGATGATAGGCGCGCATCTGGGCGATCTCGGCGCCGAGGTGATCAAGATAGAACCGCCCCGCGGCGATGACGTGCGCCGCCTCGGCACGGTCAAAGACGGTGTCGGGCTGTGGTGGAAAGTGGTCTCGCGCAACAAGCAGCTCGTGGCGATCGATTTGACCAAAGCGGAAGGGGCGCAGATTTTCGCCCGCCTCGCCCGCGACGCCGACATCGTCATCGAGAACTACCGGCCCGGGAAAATGGAAGCCTGGGGCCTCGATTATGCCAAGCTTTCCGCCGAAAACCCCGGCTTGATTCTTTTGCATATCAGCGGCTACGGCCGCAGCGGTCCCTACCGGGATTACCCCGGCTTCGGCACCCTGGCCGAGGCGTTCAGCGGCTTCGTCTACACCAACGGCCAGCCGGACGGCCCGCCGAGCTTGCCCGCGTTCCCGATCGCCGATAGCGTAAGCGCGCTGGTGGGTTGCTACAGCGTGCTCGCGGCGGTTCATGAGCGCGCGAGTTCCGGCCGCGGGCAGGAGATCGAGCTGAATTTATATGAATCGCTGCTGTCGCTGATGGGCAATATGGTCGTCAATTACGACCAGACCGGCGAGATCATGGAGCGGCGCGGCAACCGATCCAAGAGCAGCGTGCCAAGGAACGCCTATCCCACTGCCGACGCGCGCTGGGTCGTGGTGTCGTCGACTACCGACGCCACGGCGCGGCGCCTGTTCCGCGCAATCGGGCGCGACGATCTCGCGGACGATCCCACGCTTGCGACCAACGTTTTGCGCGCGGTGCGCGCGCAGGAGATCGACGGCATCGTCGCAGCCTGGATGATTCGGCATACGCAGGAAGAGGCGCTCAAAATCCTGCATGAGTGCGATGTCGCCGCCGGACCGATCAACGATATCGAGCAGTTCTTCCGGGATCCGCACGTCGTCGCTCGCGCGAGCATCGAGACGCTAGCCGACCCGGATTTGGGGAAGCTGCGCATTCCCGGCATCGCCCCGCATTTCTACCGCACGCCGGGTAAAATCCGCTGGGCCGGACGCAAGACGATCGGCGCCGATACCCGCAGCGTACTGCGCGACTGCGACTATGCGGATGCCGAGATCGACAGATTGGCGCGGGACGGCATTATCGCGGCGCCGTGAACCTATTTCGACCTGACGAGTGGGAGGATAAATTGGCGTCGACAGCAAGCGGCATCGAACTCAAGTTGGCTTCCGGCCGCAGCGTGCGCGCTGCGTTGGCGCGGCCGGCTGCGGCCAAGGCGCCCGGGCTGCTGCTGATTCACCAGCGCCGCCCTCAAAGCGGCCGATTCAACAGGCAGCACTTCTTGTATTTCCTGCCGCTGCCGCAGGGGCAGGGATCGTTGCGGCTCGCCCGGGGCGCAACTGCGGCGTCCTCGGACTTCAGCGTACGCATGTAATTCTCCATCGGCTCGCCCGAGCGCCGGTGCCACGCCAGTTTCTGCAGGTAGGGGCGGCTGTGGGCATAGAACCGCTTCAGGCCGGGACACAGATAGTTCAGACCTTCCTCGTCCTCCGGCGTCCTGCCCAGACGGTCCTTCGGACATCCGCCGTTGCACAAAGCCAGGACATCGCACTGCCGGCAATAGCCAGGCAGGCGCTCGCGCTTATCGCGTCCGAATTGCAGCAGCGCCGGGTGTTCCAGCAGTTCGGCCAGCGGCGTCTCGCGCATATTCCCGAGGCGATGCTTCGCGTCGACGAAGTGGTCGCAGGAATAGACATCGCCGTTATGTTCGAGCACGACGATATTGCCGCAAACCGGCCTGGACACGCACAGCGCGTGCTCCATCCCCAGAAACGGTCTGGTTGCCTCGTCGAAGTTCTGAATGTGGACCCGGCCGACATCGTGCCGCGCCCACTCGTCGAAGATGGTGCAGAGGAAAGCTCCGTAGGCTAGTGCCGGAACAGTTTCCGCGCTGACTTCACGATCTGTGCCGCGTGCCACTAAGGGCAGGAACTGCAGGAACTTAACCCCGATATCCTTGAAGAAACGATACACCGCCGCGGGCTGGCGCACGTTCTGATTGTGGACCACGCAGAGCACATCGCAATGGATCCGACGGCGCTGCAACAGGCGAAACGCCTGCAGTACGCTCTTGTGTGTCGCCCGTTCGTGTTTGTCGATGCGGTAGCGGTCGTGCAACTCCCTCGGTCCGTCCATGCTGAGACCGACAAAAAAGTTTTCCGTCTCGAGGAATTGGCACCATTCTTCATCCAGCAGGGTGCCGTTGGTCTGAATGCCGTTGAGGATTTCGCGCCCGGGCGGCTGGTGCTTGCGCTGGAGTTCGATGATGCGGCGAAAATAATCCAGTCCGAGTACCGTGGGTTCGCCGCCGTGCCATGAAAATAGAATCGACTGCGTCGGGCTCGCCCCGATATGCTGGACAATATAAAGCTCCAGCAGATCGTCGGCCATGCGCAACAGTTGAGTCTTAGGGTAAAGTTCTTTTCTGCTCAGGTAGTAGCAATAGCGGCAGTCGAGGTTGCACACCGCGCCTATTGGTTTCACCATGACCTGGAATTCGCGCGAAGCTGTTGCCATGTTCTGCACTATGCTACTGGGTTTGCGGCCGCGGCAATCCACGGCCGCTATTCTGGACACTCTGTCGCATCAACTCAATAGGGCCGGATCGTTGACAGTCCTCATCATATCCGCAGCGGGGAATGTGTGCGTATCCATTCCCCTTCCGCCTAAGCTGAGCCGAATTTGCTTGATATCGATCACCAGGTCGTGGATGATCGGCCAAAAAATCGTGCTTCAGGTCCAGCCCGTAGGGGATGCGCGCCCCCGCGTTCAGCCTAGAAGCATATTTGTGCCGGCGCTAATCGGGTGTATGATTTGTCACCATTTGATTCGTCCGCGCCCGATGCGCGACGCTCGCTATCGCTAATCGTTGAATGAGAATCCAGATGACAATCTCCAAAACCGACAAGATGATCGCCGAGAAGGAGGGCCCGATCGGCTGGATCACGTTCAACAATCCAGAGCGCCGCAACGCCGTCTCCATGGCGATGTGGGAAGCGCTGGGCGACATCGTGCGCGATTACGAGAAAGACGACGCCATCCGCGTGATCGTGCTGAAAGGTGCCGGGGACAAGGCCTTTGTTTCCGGAGCGGACATTTCCGAATTCGAGGAGAAGCGCTCTTCCCCTGAGACGACCAGGATCTACAACCAGGCATCGGGCAAGGCAAACGACGAGTTGATGCACGCGGGCAAGCCGACCATCGCCATGATCCGCGGCTTTTGCATCGGCGGTGGCGTCTCGGTGGCCTTGTCATGCGATATGCGCATCGCCGCGGAGGGCGCCAAATTCGGCGTGCCGGCAGCCAAACTGGGCTTGGGCTATGAGGCCAAGGGCGTGCGCAAGCTGATGGGCGTGGTGGGTCCGTCCTTCGCCAAGGAAATCTTTTTCACCGCGCGCCAGTTCACGGCGCAGGAGGCGATGGCGATGGGGCTGATCAATCGCATGGTGCCGGACGGGCAGTTGGAGGCGTATGTGCGCGACTACGCCGGCGCCATCGCGGCCAATGCCCCGCTCACCGTGGCGTCGATCAAGACCATCGTCGGCGAGTTGGCAAAAGACGAGACCGCGCGCGACCTGGCGCTGTGCCAGCAGGTGGTCGACCGCTGTTTCGCGAGCGAGGACTACGTGGAAGGGCGCACGGCATTCATGGCCAAGCGCAAGCCGATGTTTAAGGGCCGCTGAGCGCTTGCGCTGGTGCGTCACCCGCACGGGCGCGAGGCGGCATGGAAGGATGGTAGTTGTAGCAGAATAGAAAGACATAGAAGATAGAAAGACATAGAAGACGCGTCAACCACTAGAGGAGGTTCCATGAGCAATAACACGATTCGCTGTTTTCTGGCGCTGCTGGGCGCCGTCCTGACCATCGCCGCGGCCCCGGCGCGGGCGCAAATGCCCGCATGGGAGCAGCAGTTGTACGACGCGGCGAAAAAGGAGAAGCAATTCACCGTCTACACCGCCCACTACAACACGGAGACTGCATCCAACCTGTGCACGGCATTCGACAAGAAGTACCCGGGGGTGAAGTGCAACTTCGTGCGCACCACGGCGCAAGTGGCCTACCAGCGCTTGCGGCAGGATCTGAAGGCCAATGTCCCGGTCGCCTCCGTGTTCAGCAGCACCGACGTGAGCCATTATCCGCCTCTCAAGAAGGGCGGGCTGCTGCAGCAATACCAGCCGCACAATCTTTCCAACATGGTGGACGCGCTCAAGCAGTACAACGACAAGGACAATTTTTACTGGGTCACGTCTGCAGGCCTGGTGGTGATCACCTACAACAACAGTCTGGTTGCCGAGAAGGACGCGCCGAAGAACTGGCCCGACCTGCTGGACCCGAAGTGGAAGGACAAGATTGCGATCGGCCACCCCGCGTTCAGCGGCTATGTGGGCACCTGGGTGGTGATGATGCGCAAGCTGTACGGCTGGGATTACTTTACCAAACTGGAGAAGAACAAGCCGCAGATCGGACGCTCGATCAACGATACCGTGACTATGCTGAACGCCAAGGAGCGCTGGGTGGCCGCCGGTTCCGACGCGACGACCCTGCTCTCGCGCGACAAGGGAAATCCCCTCAGCGTCAGCTATCCGACGGACGGCGCCCTGCTGATGGTATCCCTGACCGGTATTCCCAAGAACGCCCCGGCGCCGAATGCCGGCAAGCTGTTCGTGGAATTCTTGCTGGACAAGGAAGCGGCCGAAATCCAGATCAAGGACCGCTCCCAGGTGGTGATAAAGGGAGTGAAGCCTCTGCCGGGCGCCAAGGCGATGGATGAAATCAAGACCATTCGGCCTACGCAGGACGAGATCGCCAAGGGCATCCCGGAAGTGAAGGAGCAGTTCCGCGATACCTTCGGCATTTAAACGGTGAATGTAGTCCTTCCAAGGCGCGAGGCCGGGTCATCGGCCTCGCCTACCCCGTTCGGCCAGTGGTGGCGCCATCTGGACAAATCAGTCTGGGTGTGGCTGCTGGCGATAGTCGTGCTGCTGTTCCTGGTGGTGAATCCGCTGCTGCGCCTGATGATCGTCAGTTTTCAGCAACCGGACACAGGGGCCTTCACCCTGGCCAACTACGCGGGCGCCTACAGCCGATTGCGCTACCTGGAGGCGCTGGGGAATTCGTTGGTCCTGGGCGTCAGCGCCGCAAGCCTGTGCCTCGCGTTCGGCGTGCCGCTCGCCTGGGCGCTGTCGCGTACGGACATGCCCGGTAAGGGTCTGGTGTGGGTTTCTATCCTCGGCACCTTTGTCATTCCGGCGTATCTGGGCGCGATTGGCTGGATACTGCTGGCCGGCCCCAATGCCGGATGGCTGAACCGGCTGGTCGTTGCGCTGACCGGCATGGAAAAGGGACCGTTCAACATCTACTCCATGCCCGGACTGGTGCTCGTCGTCGCCTGCTACAGTTTTCCCTATGTGTTCGTGTTCACCAAGTCGGCGCTCGATCTCGTGTCTTCCGAAATGGAAGACGCGGCGAACATCCTCGGATCGGGCAATCTGCGCACGACGGTGTCGATCACGCTGCCGCTGGTGCTGCCGGCCATCCTGGCAGGGTTCATCCTGGTGTTCCTGGAAGCGATCGCGCTGTTCGGTTCGCCCGCACTGATCGCGCTGCCCGGCCGCTTCCAGGTGGTCACCACCCAGTTGTGGCAATTCTTCGAGTTTCCGCCCAAGGTGGGCGTGGCGGCGGCCTACGCGATGCCGCTGCTCGGCATCACCATGTTTCTGTTCTGGCTGCTGCGCCGCATCACCCACCGCAAGGGCTATGTATCGCTCACCGGCAAAGGCGGCGAGCGCCGGCCGATACCGCTGGGGCGCTGGAAATGGCCGCTGCTCGGCTATTGTCTGGCCGTGTGCACGCTGTCGTTCTTCATGCCGATGGTGGTGATTTGCCAGGCCGCGCTGGCCAAGGCCTGGGGACGCGGCTTCACGCTGGACAACCTGACGTTGGATAACCTGTACTTCACGCTGTTCGAGAACAACCTGACGCGCAACGCCACGCTCAATACTTTCATGTACGCGGGCGCAGCCGCGTTCATCGCGATCACGCTGGCCTTGTGCATAGCCTACGTCGTTAACCGGGAACTGGTCGGCAAGCGCATCGCCAATGTGCTGTCGTTTCTGACCATGGCGCCGTTCGTCATACCGGGCATCGTGCTGGCGATCGGGTTCTACGCCGCTTATACGCGGCCGCCGCTGCTGCTGTACGGCACCGCGTGGATCCTGATCCTGGCGTTCGCCACGCGCTTTCTGCCGATCGCCTACGCCAACAGCAACGCGGCGATCCGCAGCATCAACCCGGAGTTGGAGGACGCGGTGCGCATCCTCGGCGGCACGCGCTTCACCGCAATCCGGCGGGTGGTGGCGCCCCTGCTCAAACGCAGCCTGGCCGGCGCCTTCATTCTGGTGTTCATTCCCGCCACGCGCGAGCTCTCCTCCGCGATCTTCCTGTATTCCATCAAAACTCAGGTGCTCTCGGTGCTGCTGTTCGACAAGAGCGACGAGGGCAATTTCGAGATGCTGGCCTCGATCGGAATGATCCTGGTGGTCATTACCGTTGTATTGATCCTGATCGGTTTTCGCCTGATGGGGCGCGACTTTATGCTCCGGAGGAGTGCGGCATGAGCAGGGAGCAGGGGCCGCCGAAGGGCGGAAGAGGGGCCCCGGCGCGAGCCG
>JBQMQE010000029.1:24216-27965 GCA_052172655.1 Burkholderiales bacterium | reverse complement strand
TCGCGCACTTCCAGCCCTATCGCAAGGGCGATCCCGAGCTGCCGCTGACCGACGCAGAACTGAACGACAAGTTTACCGAACTCGCGCAACCGGTACTGGGCGAGGCCGCTGCGGCGGCACTGCTCACGCAACTGTGGGACACCGAAAAACGCGTAAATGTCGATTACAACACCGGCACCAAGCGCGCGTCGCGCCGGTCTGTCGCGCCGCGCGCCGGAACTCATTTGACCTGAAACTCACCAAGGAATAATCATGTCTGAAGTTTCTTCCGCTGTCCTTTCCGATCTCGCGCCCACGGGCAAGCTACGTGTCGGCATCAACCTTTCGAACTTCCTCCTCACGAAAACCGAAACGGCGACCGGCGCGCACGGTGGCGTGGCGGTAGACCTCGGCCGGGAGCTGGGGCGGCGGCTGGGCGTCCCGGTCGAGCTCGTCGCCTATCCGAATCCGGGCGCGCTGGCCGACGCCGCGACGAGCGGGGCGTGGGACGTGGGCTTCCTCGGCGCCGAGCCGCAGCGCGCGCAGGAGATCGATTTCACCGCGGCTTATGTGGAAATCGAGGCCACGTATCTGGTGCCGCCCGCTTCGACGCTGCAAAGCATCGCCGATGTGGACCGCGAAGGGGTGCGAATCGGGGTGCCGACCAAGAGCGCCTACGAGCTCTACCTCACGCGTAGCCTGAAGCACGCGACGCTGGTGCACGAGAAAGGCGCGGACAACGCATTCAAGCGCTATGTGCACGACAAGCTCGATGCGCTCGCAGGGCTCAGGCCGCGACTGGTGAGCGATCACGAGAAGCAGCCCGGGTCGCGCATCCTCGACGGCAACTTCACGGCGGTGCAGCAGGCGGCGGGCACGCCCAAAGGCCGCAGCTCCGGCGCGCGCTATCTGCGCGAGTTCATCGAAGAGGTGAAACGGACCGGCCTGGTCGCGAAAGCCATCGAAGCGAATGCTGTTCGCGGCCTGACCATTGCGGCGGCGGCGCTGCAGGATCGACGCGAGACGGAATAACGCTTCTGCCGGCCAGGCAGGTCCGCCCGCAAGCGCTGCACCAGCCGCACAATGCTGTCATCCCGCTCCTGACCAGGACCGCCCGGCGCTTTAGCACGCGCCAGAAGCACGAAGATGGCTAACCCTAACCCTATGGCAGGTCAATTCATGGGCCGACGAACGTGAACGGCTGGCCTGTAGCCGGTGTGGAACCGTTTGCCGGCATCGCCTGGTGGGCGGTCGCGATCGTCTTTGCCGCGCACGCGTTCGGGAGTTTCATCCGCGGCGCCTTTGGCTTTGGCTCGAATATGCCGATCGTGCTCATCACGACCTTCTTGCTCGGGCCGCATCACGCCATCCTGCTGGCGCTGCTCACCACGATAGTGGCGCAGGTGAACCTGTTGCCGAGCGGACTGAAGGACGCGCAATGGCAGGTCGCGCGACCGCTCATGGCGGGGTTGATAATCGGGAGCGTCCTCGGCACCTGGCTGTTCACGATCCTGTCGGCCAACTGGCTGGTGCTCGTGCTCGGCATCCTGCTCAGCACGATAGTCCTGATGGACCGGTTCAATATCGTGCCGCGTCTCGCCGCCCACATTGATCTTCGCTCCGGGCGATTGGCTTCAAGCTTCGCGTTAGTCGGCGGCACCATCGGCGGGGTGAGCGGCGGCGGGGCGTTCTACTTCCTTGTGGTCTACCTGAAGTATGCCTGCGCAACGCCAGCCGCATTGCGCGGGACCAACGTAGTTCTTTCGGTTCTCGTCATGTGCATGCGCATGATCGTCGTGGTCCTGGCCGGTCGCGTGACGCTGACCCTGCTGGCCGAAGGCCTGTTGCTGGCCCCGCTGGTCGTCGCTGCGACCTGGTTTGGCGCGCACGTCTTTCGGACCAGCGCACCGGCGCGTTTCTACGCCGCGCTGCAAATCCTCCTGCTCGCAGGCGCCGTCGTCCTGATCGTCAAAGGGATAGCGCGTCTGGGCTAGCCGGCATTGTAACGGGACCGGCGCAGATGCAATATGCTCGGGGCGTAGTGCTCGCTAGCGCTTACTCAGCGCCAGAGCGTCGCCAATGGCCCAGGCGTGCGAAACAAAGGCAGGTTTGAATTTCCTGTCTTTCCGCCACGTCGGGCCAAAGTAGAAACCTGCGCGAATTGTAGCGGCAAAGTGTTGACACGCGCCGCGAAAGTGTCTACGTTTCTACCAGGATCCCCCGACAGAGGGGCCACAAAGGAGGAGCATGATCGATACTCGAGTACTCCTCGAGGTGGAGAATCTTCGCACCCAATTCGACACGTCCGCCGGCATGGTTCGCGCGGTTGACGGTATTTCCTATACCGTCAACGAGGGCGAGACCGTCGGCATCGTGGGCGAGTCGGGTTGTGGCAAATCCGTGAATGCGATGTCGATTATGCGCCTGATTCCGGATCCTCCGGGAAGAATCGCGAGCGGCAGCATTCGTTTTGACGGGAAGAACCTGCTCACGCTGAACGACGAGGAGATCCGCCAGGTGCGCGGCGGCCAGATCGCCATGGTTTTTCAGGAGCCCATGACCTCTCTCAACCCCGTGCTCACCATCGGCCTGCAGCTTTGTGAAACCATGGAGATTCACCTCAAGTTTAGTCCCGCGCAAGCGCAAGCGCGTGCCATTGAGCTCCTCGACATGGTCGGAATCTCCGAGCCCGCGCGGCGGCTGCAACAGTACCCCCACCACCTGAGCGGCGGCATGCGCCAGCGGGTGATGATTGCGCTCGCGCTCTCGTGCAAGCCGAAACTCATCATCGCCGATGAACCGACGACCGCCCTCGATGTCACCATTCAGGCGCAAATCCTGGAGCTGATGAAGGACCTGTCGAAACGGCTGGGGGTCGCACTCGTCATCATCACCCACAACCTCGGCGTCGTGGCCCGTTACGCCGACCGCGTCTATGTCATGTACGCAGGCAAGATCGTGGAAAGCGGAACCGCTGCCGACATTTATCACCGGCCGGTTCATCCCTATACGCTGGGACTGCTGCGCAGCGTCCCGCGCATGGACCGGCCGCGCGGCGAGCGTTTGATCCCGATCGACGGCCAGCCGCCCGACCTTACGCGGGAGATCGTAGGCTGCGCCTATCGGCCGCGCTGCAGTTTCGCGGTCGAGCGCTGCGCCGAGGAATCGCCACGGATCGAGGAGGTGGCGCCCGGCCACGCTGCGGCGTGCTTCGAGAAGGCCCGGCTGGAGCGTCTGCTGGAGAAAGCGTCATGACTGCGGCCGCAGGCGCAGCGGTGCGTCCCCACGCATCGCCTGCGGCGGCAGAACAACCGTTGCTCGAAGTGCGGAATTTAAAAATGCACTTTACGGTCGCGGATGGAATGTTTTCGCGCAACACGGCGTCGAAGATCAAGGCGGTCGACGATGTGAGCTTTACCATCGCGCGCGGCGAGACCTTGGGCTTGGTTGGAGAATCCGGCTGCGGCAAGACCACCACCGGCCGCTGCATTCTGCATCTCGAAAAGCCGACCTCAGGTGAGATCATTTTCGAGGGCCAGAACCTCACCAATCTCGACCGAAAAGCCTTGAACGAAAAACGCGAACGGATGCAGGTCATTTTCCAGGATCCCTATAGTTCGCTCAACCCGCGGATGAAGGTGGGCGACATCATCGGGGAGCCGATGAAGGTCCATGGCATCTACCCTGAGCGGAAGGAGCGTGACCAACGCGTGGCGGAATTGCTTTCGGTATGCGGGCTCAATCCGAAGTTCATGGATCGCTATCCGCAC
>JBQMQE010000029.1:0-24206 GCA_052172655.1 Burkholderiales bacterium | reverse complement strand
AGCACGGCGTGAAGACGCGCGCCGCGCGGCGCAAGGTGGTCGGCGACCTGCTCGAGGCGGTCAACATGCGCCGCGAATACATGGATCGCTATCCGCACGAAATGAGCGGCGGACAGCGGCAGCGCGTCGGCATTGCCCGCGCGTTGTCGCTTAATCCGGAGTTCATCGTATGCGATGAGGCGGTATCCGCCCTGGACGTTTCGATTCAGGCGCAGGTGATCAACCTGCTGGAGAACCTGCGCGAGCAGTTCCACCTTTCGTATCTGTTCATCGCCCACGATCTGAGCGTGGTGCGCCATCTGTGTCACCGGGTAGCCGTGATGTACCTCGGGCGGATGGTGGAACTCGCCGATTCCGACGAGCTGTTCGCCAATCCTCTGCACCCCTACACCCAGGCGCTGCTCGAGGCAGTGCCGATCCCGGATCCGGATGTCGAGAGACAGCGCGCGCACCGCATTATGAAGGGCGAGATTCCGAGTCCGATCAATCCGCCCAGCGGCTGCGTGTTTCACCCCCGCTGCCCGCTGGCGGTCAGCAACTGCCAGCAGGAGGTGCCGCAGTTGCGGGAACTGAAGCCCGGGCATTGGGTCGCTTGTCCGCGCGTTTAGACACGTTTTTGAGGAGGTGCGAAGAGCGCAGCTAGACTGAGTGCGGGCATTGCGGGAACTTGTTCCAGCGCAGGTTTCACCATAGCCCGCGGCGGCTCCGCGATAGCCTTGCGGCTGTCGGACAACAAGCTGGATTAACCAAAGGAGGAGGTCCAATGAAAACCATTCGATTGAAAGCAGTGTACGTAATGCTGGCGAGCATCGCGATCGGCATCAGCGCGGCGAGCCAGGCTGGGGCGCAGACCCCAAAACACGGTGGCATCCTGCAGTTTGTCGTTCCCGATGAGCCGCCAAGCTACGATGCACACCGCGAGACCACTTTCGCGATGATTCATCCGATCCGGCCGTTTTACAGCTTGTTGATCCGGGTAAATCCCGATAATCCGTCGTCGACCAAGGACTTCGTCTGCGATATCTGCGAGGGCAAGGTGCCGGCGCCGACCGACGGCGGCAAGACCTACACGTTCAAAATCCGCAAGGACGTGAAATTCCACAGCGGCGACAAGTTGACGGCGCACGACGTGGTGGCCACCTACCAGAAGATCATTTTTCCTCCGGATGGTGTGGTCAGCGCGCGCAAGGCGTATTACGTCATGGTGGAGAGCGTGACCGCCCCGGACGATTACACGGTGGTATTCAAGCTCAAGTATCCGAGCGGCGCCTTCATCCCGGCGCTTGCCGTACCGTTCAACTTCATCTACCAGAAAAGCGTGCTTGACAAGGACATGCACTGGTACGAGAAGAACATCAACGGCACCGGCGCGTTCCGGTTCAAGGAACGCGAGGCGGGCGCAGTGATTCGCGGCGTGCGCAATCCCGACTTTTTCGTCAAGGGTCGGCCCTATCTCGACGGATTCGACGCGATTTTCGCCAAGAAGGAATCTTTGCGGGTGCAGGCGATCCGCGGTAATCGCGCAGCGATCGAGTTCCGCGGCTTCCCGCCGAAATCCCGCGACGACCTCGTCGCGGCCCTGGGCAAGGACATCACCGTTGAGACCAGCGACTGGAACTGCGTGCTGCTCACGACCATCAACCACAAGCACAAGCCGTTCGACGACGTGCGCGTGCGCAGGGCGCTGACACTGGCGGTGGATCGCTGGGGCGGCTCCGAGTACCTGTCCAAGATCGCTATCGTCAAAACCGTGGGTGGGATCGTCTTCCCCCATCACGATCTCGCCGCGACCAAGCAGGAACTTGAGCAGATCGCAGGCTATTGGCCCGACCTCAATAAATCCCGCGCGGAAGCAAAGAAGCTGCTGAAAGAGGCGGGTGTTGACCTGTCGAAGACCTATTATTTCAACAACCGCGCTGTCGATCAACCCTACAAAATCGTCGGCACCTGGCTGATCGACCAATGGCGGCAGGTTGGGCTCAAGTTCGAACAGCACGTATTTCCAACCGGGCCGTTCTACGACATGCTGCGCAACAAGAAAGAATACGATGTTTCCGCCGACTTCAACTGCCAGTCGGTCGTCAATCCGCTCGTGGACGTTTCCAAGTTCCTCTCCGACGACCGCTCCGGCAGCCAGTACGGACAATATCAGGACCGCGAAGTTGACGCCTTGTACGACAAGATGAACCAGTCCGGCGACCCGGAAGAACAGCGCAAACTGATGCGTGAGATGGAGAAACTGACGCTCGATACACACGCCAACGCCTTTATCACGCTGTGGTGGAACCGCATCGTTCCCCACCGCTCGTACGTCAAGGGATGGAAGATCAGCCCGAGCCACTACCTCAACCAGTCGCTCGATAACGTGTGGCTCGACAAGTAAGCTGCGATAGGCGGAACGATAGCGCGCCGCCCGCACCATTTCCGGTCGCGGGTGGCGGCTTTCAACCGTCAAGATCATGTACCGCTATATATTGAAGCGCCTGCTGCTGGTCATCCCGACCCTGTTCGGAGCGGCGCTTCTGGTGTTTACGCTGCTGCGGCTCATCCCCGGCGATATCTGCGAACTGCGCATGGCCGGAACCGGGGGCTACTTCGACGAGAGCGCGATCCAAATCTGCCGCGAGGAGATGGGAACCAACAAGCCGGTGGTGGTGCAGTTCCTGAGTTTCATATGGGGCCTGATGCGCTTCGACTTTGGCACTTCCATGTGGACCGGGCAGCCCATCGTCTCGGAAATCGCGCTGCGCTTTGAACTTTCGCTGCAGGTGGCGATCATGGCCACCATCGTCGCTATCCTCGTCGCGGTTCCCCTGGGCACGATTTCCGCAGTCAAGCAAAACACCTGGATCGACTACGCCGTGCGCTGCATCAGCATCGCGGGCATCGCCATTCCGTCCTTCTGGCTCGGGATCCTGATCATCCTCGGGCTACTTATCTCGACGCAGCACCTGTTCGGCACCCCGTGGATGCCGCCGATATCCTACCGGCCGATCTGGGAGGACCCGCTCTACAATCTTTCCATGCTCATCTGGCCGGCGGTGGCCACCGGCTACCGCTATTCGGCGGTTGCGACCCGCATGACGCGCTCCGCGCTGCTCGAGGTGCTGCGCGAGGACTACGTGCGCACCGCGCGCGCCAAGGGCCTGTGGGAGAACCTCATCATCCGGCGCCACGCCCTGAAGAACGCGATGCTGCCCGTGATCACCGTGATCGGCATCGAGTTCGCATTCCTGATCGGGGGGCTGGTGGTGACCGAGCAGGTGTTCAACCTGAACGGGCTCGGCAAGCTGTTCGTGGAGTCGGTGGTCAACAACGACTACAACATGACCCAGTCCCTGGTGATGCTCGTGGTGATGGTATTCATTTTTGTGAACTTCGTGGTAGACATCTGCTATGCATTGCTCGACCCGCGCATCCGCTATGGCTGAAGAGGCGCTTATCAAGGCGGAAGCGAGTGCCGTAGCCAGGCCGGGCGCCAATATTGAACCCGAACTTGCCGCGGCAAGGCCGCCCTTGTTCAAGGCATTGGGCAAGTGGGTGCGCCAGCAGCCGCTCGGGGCGGTGAGCGGCCTCGGCGTGATTTTCATGATTTTTGTTGCGGTGTTCGCGCCGCTTCTCGCGCCTCACGATCCGGTTACCACCAACTACGAGAGCATGACGCAGGCGCCGAGCTTCGCGTATTGGCTCGGTACCGACCAGTTCGGACGCGATCTTCTGTCGCGCATCATCTGGGGCGCACGCACCGCACTGTTCATCGGTTTCACTTCCGCGATCCTGGGCTCCACTCTCGGACTGGTGCTAGGGGTGACCAGCGCCTATTTCAGTGGCTGGTTCGACCTGCTGTTCCAGAGGGTGATGGACGTGTTTCTCGCGTTCCCGCTCATCATCATGGCGCTCGCCGTGGTCGCGATTTTCGGCACCGGGCCCGGAAACGTGATCATCGCGATCACCATCCCGTTTGTCCCGCGCTGCGCCCGCGTAGTGCGGTCCAATGCGCTGGCGATACGCGAGATGCCCTATGTGGATGCCGCGCGCGCCCTGGGCTACAGCCACACGCGCATCATTCTGCGGCACATGGCGCCCAACTGCATGGCGCCCTATCTCATCATGCTGACCACCTTTCTCGGCCAGGCGATCCTGCTTGAGGCGGCGCTGTCATACCTCGGCCTCGGCGTGCAGGAGCCCATCGCGGCGTGGGGCCTGATGCTGCAAGGCGGCGCGGAAGAGTACGCCGAAAGCGCACCCTGGATTGCGATCTTTCCGGGGCTGGCCATTACGCTGGCGGTGTTTGCCTTCAACCTCTTTGGCGATTCCGTGCGCGACACCCTGGACCCGAAGCTGCGCGCGCGTTAGCCCGGTGCGGCAGCGGTTTCACTTTCCTATGCAGAAACGGGAGAAGATTTCCCCTAGCAGGTCATCGGCGGCGAATTCGCCGGTGATGGCATTGAGCTGCTCCTGCGCCAGACGCAGCTCCTCGGCAAGCAACTCCGGCCGGCCGAAATGCTCACCGGCCTGGGCTGCATGCTGCGCCGCCTGGCGCAGCGCTATGAGGTGCCGCTCGCGCGCCATGAACAGGTCTTCCGCGCCCTGCTGCCAGCCGGCGACGGAGAGCAACTCGGCGCGCAGCAAGTCCATGCCCGCACCGGTCTTGGCAGAGAGATGGATTCCGGTCGAGGCCTGATCGCGCTGCACCCGCGGCGCTCTGCAGGCGAGGTCGATCTTGTTGTGCACGAACACGCGCTTTGCACCCTGGGGAATGCGCTGCACCAGCTCCAGGTCCTGCTTGGTCACGCCGGCGCGCGCATCGACCAGCAGCAACACCACATCCGCCTTGCCTATCTCGCTCCAGGTGCGTGCGATACCCATGCGCTCGACTTCGTCCTGTGTATCGCGCAGGCCCGCCGTGTCGACAATGTTGAGCGGCACGCCGTCGATTTGTATCACTTGGCGCACGCTGTCGCGGGTGGTTCCCGGGATCGCGGTGACGATGGCGAGTTCCTCGCCTGCCAGACGATTCAACAAACTGGATTTGCCCACGTTGGGCTGGCCGGCAAGCACTATTTGCAGACCGGTACGCAGCAGACTTCCCTGCTGGCTTTTCGCCAGCGCGGCCTCGATCGCGTAGACCAGCCTGGAGTGACGCCCTTTGGCATCGGCCCGATCCAGCGGATCGAGCTCCTCTTCGGGAAAATCGAGCGTCGCCTCCACCAGCATGCGCAGTTCGATCAGTTGCCGCAGCAGCTCCTCGACTGCGGCCGAAAACTCGCCGCGCAGCGAGCGCAGCGCGCAGCGTGCGGCGCTGTCGGTAGCGGCCTCGATCAGGTCAGCCACGCTCTCGGCTTGGGCCAGGTCGAGTTTGTCGTTAAGAAACGCGCGCCGGGTGAATTCGCCCGGCTCGGCCAAGCGCGCACCCAGCTCGAGGCAGCGCTGGAGCAGCATCTGCAATACCACCACCCCGCCATGACCCTGAAGCTCGAGCACGTCTTCGCCGGTGTAGGAACGCGGCGCGGGGAAAAAAAGCGCGATGCCCTCGTCGATGGCAGCGCCATGCGCGTCGAGGAAAGGCAGCCTGATGGCAGCCCGTGGCGCTGGCACCCTGCCGAGCATCGCTTGGGCGAGCGGCGTGAGATTCTTGCCCGACACCCGCACCACGCCTATGCCGCCGCGTCCGGGGGCGGTGGCTATTGCCGCAATCGGGTCATCGCGCTGAGTCACCGACCGGCCCTCCGAGGCGTTGTTCCTGAAACCCAACCCGGGTCAGGCAGGATCGGCGCGGCTTGACCGGCTGTCAGCGCCGCGTATGGCGTTTGTCGCCCCCGATCATGCGGGTGATCTGCCATTGCTGCGCGATGGAAAGTATGTTGTTGACCAGCCAGTAGAGCACCAAGCCGGCGGGAAAGAAAAAGAACATCACGCCGAAGGCGAAGGGCATGATCATCATGACCTTTGCCTGCACCGGGTCTGGCGGCACTGGGTTGAGTTTAGTCTGGACCAGCATCGAGGCCATCATCAGCAGCGGCAACACATAATACGGATCCTGCGCCGACAGGTCGTGTATCCACAGGTAGAACGGCGCGTGGCGCAATTCGACGCTGGCGAGCAGCACCCAGTAAAGAGATATGAACACCGGGATCTGCACCACGATCGGCAGGCAGCCGCCGAGGGGATTGATTTTCTCGGTCTTGTACAAATCCATCATCGCCTGGTTCAGGCGCGCCTTGTCGTTGCCATATTGCTCGCGCAGTTTGGTCATGCGCGGCGTCACCAGCTTCATCTTGGCCATGGACTTGTAGCTCGCCGCCGAAAGCGGGAAGAAAACCGCCTTGATCAGCACCGTGAGCAGGATGATCGCCACGCCCCAGTTGCCCAACCACTTGTGCAGAAACTGCAGCAACCAGAAGATCGGCGCGGCAATAACGGTAAGCCAGCCGTAATCGACGGTCAGGTTCAGTCCCGGCGCTATGTCCTTCAAGGCGGCTTGTTCCTGCGGTCCGGCATAGAGCGAAACCGACACGCTGCCGCTGGCATTGGGCGCAATCGCCGCAATCGGCAGGATCACACCAACCGAATACAGTTTATCGGCCAGCGGCTTGGCGTAAAACTCGCGCGGCGTTCCTTCTTTTGGCAGCCAGGCGCCGACAAAATAATGTTGCAGCATAGCGATCCAGCCGTTGTCGGCCTTCTTGGGATAACTGGCCTTATCTTTGTCCAGATCGCTGAAGGAAAGCTTTTCGAATTTCTCCTGCTCGGTGTAGATCGCGGCGCCGGTGTAACTACTTACCATCTTCGTATCGCCCGCAGGCGGTGTGTCGTCGCGCAAAAACTGAAAGTAGGCGTGAGCGGCCAATGGCACTGAGCTGCCATTCATTATTTCATGGGCGATGTCGATCACATAGCTCGCGCGATGGAAGGTGAGCGTCTTTACTGTCTTCACCCCGTCGGGGCCGGGCGCCTCGAGCCGCACCTGCAGTTTGTCCTGCCTATCTGTAAGCACATACTCTCGTGCATCCGCTTTATATACGGTCTTATGTGTTGGTAGCCCAGGGCCAATCAGACCGCTTTGCGCCACATAGTGGTGCGCTGGCGTAAACAACTCGAAATTCGCATTCTGGTCCAGCGTGTCTTTCTGTTTGAGCAATTCCAGGCGCACGATATCGCCGCCCTGCAAATCGATGTCCGCAATGAAACTATCTGTCTTGACGCTTAGTTTCTCGTGCTTTGCCTGTACTGCCTTCGCCGGCGGTATGGCATCACCCGGCTTCTGCTGCGCTAGCGGCGCTGCCTGCGTCGGCACGCTCGGGCTAGGCACACCGGCCTGAGCTGGACCCTGTTTCCCGCTTTGCTTGATCGCCGGGACGGGTGGGCGATGGTCCTTCTGCCACGCATCCCACAGAAGCAGCAGTGAGAACGAAAACACGAAAAACAGTATCAGACGTTGCGTATCCATTGGGGCTCAGGGAACTGGGTCATAACCGCCGGGATGCCAGGGATGGCAGCGGGCGATGCGCTTGAGCGCAAGCCAACCACCGTACCCTGCGCCGTGTTTGTCGATTGCTTGCACAGCATAATCCGAACAAGTAGGAAGAAAGCGGCAACTTGGTCCGAGCAGCGGGCTCAGGAAGTAGCGGTACGTTTTGATCAGGACGAGTAGAAACTTGCTCACGTCTGCCCCGCCCCTTCGGTCGTACACCACGCAACAAGCAACTTCTCGATTTCGGTGCCGCTAGGCTCGCCTCGCTGCGGATTGCGCGCCCTGACTATATAGTCGCGCGGCTGCAGGCGGTGCTGCAGCAGGCGGAAGGTCTCGCGCACCAGGCGCCGGAAGCGGTTGCGGTCGACTGCGCGAGGCCACGCGTGCCGGCCGGCGATCACGCCCAGGCGCGGTCCGCGATCGCTAGGCACCGAATGCAACTGCGTGCCACCACCGCCTGTGGACCGGCCGCGAGCGAGCACTGACGTAATTTGCGCCTTGCGGCGCAATCTTTGCTCCCTCGATAAGCCGAACCGGGAGTCCGACCTCAAACCGAAAGGCGGGCCCGGCCGCGGGCCCGGCGCGCGCGAATGACCGCGCGACCGCCGCGGGTGCGCATGCGCACAAGAAAGCCGTGGGTGCGTTTTCTGCGGACTACGGAGGGCTGATAAGTGCGCTTCATCTTGGGATTCTTTCTTGCTTACGACAGAACCCGGCATTTAACCCTAAAATGCCCTTTTCTGTCAACGTCGTCATTAGATCTAACTGAACGAATGGCTGAATAAATGCCTGTGGATAACTTCGCCGCGAAAAGGTAAAATGTATCCTTGTTTTTGTCCTCAATCCCAAGCACCTCCACATATTAGAACAAGGCCATGGAAAGATTCTGGCTTTCCTGCCTGAGCCGTTTAGAAAATGAGCTCCCGGCACAGCAGTTCAACACCTGGATCAAGCCCATCCGACTCGATAGCAAGACGCCTTCCGGGGAGATTGCCCTCCTCGCGCCGAACCGCTTCGTCCTGGACTGGATCAAGAACCGCTACCTTGCCCGTATCGAGGCGATGGCGGCCGAGTATTTTTCCTCTCCTATACGCGTTAGCCTGGCCATGACGCAAGCCGGGGCGGCGGCCAAACCGGCGGAGACCTCGGTTACCCAGCCCGCACGCCGGCGTTCAAGCGGCCACGAGAAAGCGGGCCTGATTCCAGAATTTACTTTCGACAACTTCGTGATCGGTAAGGCTAACCAACTCGCCCGCGCAGCGGGGTTGCAGGTGTCCGAGCACCCCGGCACTTCCTACAATCCGCTGTTCGTCTACGGCGGCGTCGGCTTGGGCAAGACCCACTTGATCCACGCTGTGGGCAACAACGTATTGGCACAACACCCCACCGCCAAGGTGCGTTATTTACATGCGGCGCAGTACATCTCCGACGTGGTGCGCGCCTACCATCAGAAGTCCTTCGATGAGTTTAAGCGCTACTACCATTCCCTCGATCTGCTGTTGATCGACGATATTCAGTTCTTCAGCGGCAAAGACCGTACCCAGGAAGAATTCTTCTACGCTTTTAACGCGCTGATAGAAGCGCACAAGCAGGTAATCATCACCTGCGACACTTACCCCAAAGACATCAGCGGCATAGAAGAGAGGCTCAAATCGCGTTTTTCCTGGGGGCTTTCGGTAGGCATTGAGCCTCCGGAACAGGAAATGCGAGTGGCCATCGTTCTGAAAAAGGCCGATGCCATCTCGGTACCCCTGCAAGAGGAGGTCGCGTTCTTCATTGCCAAACACATCCGCTCCAATGTACGCGAATTGGAGGGAGCGCTGAAAAGCGTCATCGCTTTTTCCCGTTTCAACGGCAAGGACATTTCGCTCGACCTGGCCAAGGAAGCGCTCAAGGATCTGCTGTCGGTGCAGAACCGTCAAATTTCCATCGATAACATTCAAAAGACGGTGGCGGAATTCTACAAAATCAAGATCTCCGACATGCATTCAAAGAAACGCAGCCGCAATGTCGCCAGGCCGCGCCAGATGGCGATGGCTCTGGCGAAGGAACTCACGCAACACAGCCTGCCCGACATCGGCGACGCCTTTGGCAATCGCGATCACACGACCGTGCTGCACGCCTGCCGCACGATAGCTTCGCTGCGCGAGAAGCACACCGAACTTAACCACGACTACCACGTACTGGAACAGGTGTTGAAGGGATGAGGTTCGCTGGTGACAACCCCGTCCCTTCCTGTGGACTAATTGCATTTTTGCCGGGAGCGCCATTTTGTCCCCAAAGCATAAATAAGAACCCACAGGGTTATACAAGCGAGAATGACAGCCCAGTAATATGAATACATAGGAAATTAGCCACATATCCCCGGAAAGACGCTGCATTATCATCATTATCAGGAAGATATAATGAATACAATTAAGATAAACAGGGAGGCTTTGCTCGATCCGCTTAATGCTGTTTCCGGCATTATCGAGCGGCGCCATACCTTGGCCATTCTTTCCAATGTCCTATTGGAGCGCAACGGTACCGACATCACCATTGTCGCCACCGATATTGAGATCCAGATTTCGGCGCGGGCTGTCTGCGACAACCCGGGAGAAGCAAAATCCATTACCGTAGGCGCGAAAAAGCTGCTGGATATTCTGCGCGCCCTGCCGCAACAATCCGAAGTGACGCTGGCGCTGCAGGAAAAAAAATTGCAGGTCAAGGCCGCCAAGAGCCGGTTCAATCTGCAGACGCTGCCGGCAGAGGACTTCCCAAGGTTGTCGCTGGCGGAGGGTGCCAGCACCAAGATGACGTTGCCGCAGAAAGTGCTGAAGCAGTTGTTTCTGTCGGTGCAATACGCCATGGCGCAGCAGGATATCCGCTACTACCTGAACGGTTTGCTGCTGGTGTCCGCAGGCGACAAGATCACCGTTGTGGCCACCGACGGCCACCGCCTTGCACTGGCGAGCGCGGCGCACAAGATAGAAGGAATGCAAGAGGTAATACTCCCGCGCAAGACCATTCTCGAGTTGTCCAAACTTATGTTGGACAGCGAGGAACCGGTCGAGGTGGAACTGTCCCCGACCCAGGCGCGCTTCTCTTTCGACGGCATCGTTCTCATCTCCAAGCTGGTGGACGGCAAGTTTCCCGATTACACGCGCGTCATCCCAACTACGCACAACAAGAAGCTATTGCTCAACCGCATCGTGCTGCTGCAAGCCCTGCAACGCGCCGCGATCCTCACCAACGAGAAGTTCAAAGGAGTGCGCTGGGTATTGGTCGACGGCAGCCTGAAAATCATCTGCAGCAACAACGAACAGGAAGAGGCGCAGGAGGAACTCGACGTGACGTATACCGGCGAGGCGCTGGATATAGGCTTCAACGTCAACTATCTGCAGGACGTACTCAACAATCTGGACTGCAGCGAAATCGAGTGTGCTTTGGGCGACGCCAACTCGAGCGCCCTGATCACCGTTCCAGGAAACGACAATTTCAAGTACGTGGTCATGCCCATGCGCATCTAACGGCTATCGGCGGTATGCAAGCGCAAGCCCTTTAAGATTCAGCCAGTTTGTAATACAGGTTAAGAGAAGAACGGGAATGAACGACAAAACGAATCCGCAGCATGTCGGCAACGGCGACTATGAAGAAAGCAGCATCAAGGTGCTCAAAGGTCTGGATGCGGTGCGCAAACGCCCCGGCATGTATATCGGCGACACCTCCGACGGTACCGGCCTGCATCACATGGTATTCGAGGTGGTGGACAATGCCATCGACGAGGCCCTCGCCGGCTATTGCGACGACATCACGGTAACCATTCACAGCGATAACTCCATCAGCGTCACCGACAACGGCCGCGGCATTCCCACAGGAAAACATCCGGATGACGAGCAGGGACGCTCCACCGCGGAAATAGTCATGACCGAGTTGCACGCCGGCGGAAAATTCGACAACAATTCGTACAAGATTTCAGGCGGTCTGCACGGCGTCGGCGTGTCCGTGGTAAATGCGCTGTCGGAGTGGTTGCGTCTCACCATACGTCGCGAAGGAAAGGCCTACAGCATGGAGTTCCGCGACGGCGTCCCCACTGCGCCGCTGCAGCAGATCGGCGCCACCGAGCGCCGCGGCACCGAGGTGCATTTCCTGGCGAGCCCCACCACTTTCAGTACGGTCGAATATCACTACGACATCCTGGCGAAACGCCTGCGCGAACTGTCCTTCCTCAACAACGGCGTCAAGATCCGCTTGGTGGACCAGCTCGCGGGCAAGGAGGAAAATTTCGCCTTTTCCGGCGGCGTGAAGGGTTTTGTCGAGTTCATGAACCGCAACAAGACGGTGCTGCACAACAACATATTCCATGCCGTCGGCGAAAAAGACGGCATTATCGTGGAAGTCGCGATGCAATGGAACGATTCGTATCAGGAGCAGGTGCTTTGCTTTACCAACAACATCCCGCAGCGCGACGGCGGCACCCACCTCACCGGGCTGCGCGCGGCGATGACGCGCACGCTCAACCAGTACATCGAGGGGCACGAACTGGCGAAGAAGGCCAGAGTCGAGACCACCGGAGAGGACATGCGCGAGGGCCTGAGTTGCGTGCTTTCGGTGAAGGTGCCGGAGCCGAAGTTCTCCTCGCAGACGAAGGACAAGCTGGTCAGCTCGGAAGTTCAGCCGGTGGTGCAGGAGGTGGTCGCGGCCAAGCTCGCCGAATTTCTGCTCGAGCGGCCCGGCGACGCCAAGACCATCACCGCCAAGATCGTGGACGCCGCGCGCGCGCGGGAGGCGGCGCGAAAGGCGCGCGAAATGACGCGCCGCAAGGGCGTGCTCGATGGCATGGGCCTGCCGGGCAAGCTTGCCGATTGCCAGGAGAAGGACCCGGCGTTATGCGAAATCTACCTGGTGGAGGGGGACTCCGCCGGCGGCTCCGCCAAGCAGGGGCGCGACCGCAAGTTCCAGGCGATTCTGCCGCTCAAGGGCAAGATACTCAATGTGGAGAAAGCGCGCTTCGACAAGCTCATTGCTTTCGCCGAGATTGCCACGCTGATCACCGCCCTCGGAACGGGCATCAAGGACGATTACAATCTCGGCAAACTGCGCTATCACCGCATCATCATCATGACCGATGCCGATGTCGACGGCGCGCACATCCGCACGCTGCTGCTGACTTTCTTCTACAGGCAAATGCCGGATCTGGTCGAGCGCGGCCACATCTATATCGCCCAGCCGCCGCTGTTCAAGGCCAAGATTGGCAAGGAAGAGCGCTACCTCAAGGACGAGCACGAACTGTCCGAGTACATGCTCAAGCAGGCACTGGTGGGCGCGACGCTGCTGCCGCAACAAGACAGCCAGTTGATCTCGGGTGAGGCGCTGCAGCTGCTTGCAAGCTCGTATTTGCTCGCGCGCGCCGTGATCGACCGCATTGCGCGGCTGATCGACCGCGACGTGCTGGTGGCAATCCTCGGCAACGGACTGAAGCTGGATCTGCGCGACGCCGAAGCCGCGCGCGCGAGCGCCGAGCGCCTGCAGCGCGTGCTCGCCGACAAGGAAATGGCGGTGACCCCGCGTTTTGACGAAAAGAACGAGCGGCACCGGCTCCTGATCGAGCGCAGCGTGCACGGCAACAGCCGCCGATGCGTCATCGACGACGACTTTGTGCTCTCCGGTGACTATCAGCAACTGCTTAGCACGGCGCAACTTCTCGAGGGCCTGATTGGCCCTGGTGCCTTTGTCAACCGCGGCGAAAAGCGGCAGGCGGTGAAGGATTTCGGCGAGGTGATGGCCTGGCTGTTGCAGGAGGTGGAGAAGAACGCCGCGCTGCAGCGCTATAAGGGCCTGGGTGAAATGAATCCGGAGCAATTGTGGGAGACCACCATGGATCCGGCCAAGCGGCGCTTGTTGCGCGTGCAGATCGAGGACGGCATCGCCGCCGACGAGATTTTCTCGAAACTCATGGGCGACGACGTCGAGCCGCGCCGCGCGTTCATCGAGAGCAATGCGCTCATCGCGCGGCTAGATATCTAGCGTCGCCGCGCCGCGAGGGGGTCCGGGCAAGGCAGCGGCCTTGCCCGCGTCAAACGATGTTCAGATGCTCGATGCCGGCACTGATGTCGCGATTCTGGGATTCCTTTCCGTGTAGCTTGATGTTGAGGCGCAGATCGTTGACAGAGTCGGCGTTCCTCAGCGCGTCCTCGTAGCTGATCTTGCCGTCCTCGTACAGGTCGAACAGGGCCTGGTCGAAGGTCTGCATCCCCAGTTCGCGCGACTTCTTCATGATTTCCTTGATTTCGTGCACTTCGCCCTTGAAAATCAGATCGGCGATCAACGGCGAGTTGAGCATGATCTCGATTGCGGCAGCGCGTCCCTTGCCTTCTTTCAGCGGGATCAGCCGCTGCGACACCAGCGCCTTGAGGTTGAGCGAAAGGTCCATCAACAGTTGCGCCCGGCGTTCCTCCGGGAAAAAATTGATGATGCGGTCCAACGCCTGATTGGCGCTGTTGGCGTGCAGCGTGCCCATGCACAGGTGGCCGGTTTCGGCAAAGGCCACGGCGTGCTCCATGGTCTCCTTCGAGCGGATCTCGCCTATCAGAATCACGTCCGGGGCCTGGCGCAGGGTGTTGTGCAGCGCCGCTTCCCAGGAGGCCGTATCCACGCCCACTTCGCGCTGGGTGATCAAACAGTTGACGTGCGGGTGCACGTACTCGACCGGATCCTCGATGGTGATGATGTGGCCGTAGCTGTTGTGGTTGCGGTAGCCGATCATCGCCGCCAGCGTGGTCGACTTGCCCGATCCGGTGCCCCCCACCATGATCACCAGGCCGCGCTTGTTCATTACCACGTCTTTCAACACCGGCGGCAGGCCCAGGTCCTCGAACTTGGGTATGGTCGTGGTGATCGTGCGCATCACCATGCCGACCTTGCTTTGCTGCACGAAGCAGTTCACGCGAAAGCGGCCGATGCCGGCGGGGGAGATGGCGAAGTTGCACTCCTTGGTCGCCTCGAACTCGGCCGCCTGCTTGTCATTCATCATCGCGCGCGTCAGATCGGCGGTATGCTGTCCGGTGAGCTTCTGATCCATCACCGGCGTCATTTTGCCGTCGAGCTTCATCGCCGGCGGGAAGTCCGCGGTGATGAACAGGTCGGAACCCTTTTTGCTCAGCATCAGCCGCAGCAGGTCGTACATGAACTTGGTTGACTGGCCGCTATCCATATTTCACCTCGATGACCGTTTCGTCCAAAATATGCCCGTATATCTTCCCGACGGCCGGGCCTGTCCTTCCCGCCTGTCTTTCTCGCACTTGACTGCAACTGCGCCGAAGCAAGCCGTCGACGCCAACTCCACCGCCTAGCCGGGGAAGGTGTCCTTATTGGCCGCCTTGCTGCGCGCCTCCGCGTTGGTGATTACACCCCTCTTGACCAGGTCCTGCAGGTCTTGGTCCAGCGTCTTCATGCCGAACTGCTGACCGGTCTGGATCGCCGAGTACATCTGTGCGATCTTGGCCTCGCGGATCAGATTGTTGATGGCGGGCGTGCCGATCATGATCTCGTGCGCGGCGACCCGGCCGGAACCGTCCTTGGTCTTGAGCAATGTCTGCGAAATGATCGCCCGCAGGGAGGTGGAGATCATCGCGCGGATCATGTCCTTTTCGGCAGCCGGGAATACGTCGACAATGCGGTCGATGGTCTTCGCCGCCGAGCTGGTGTGCAGGGTGCCGAACACCAAGTGGCCGGTTTCCGCGCCGGACAGCGCCAAGCGGATGGTTTCCAGGTCGCGCATCTCACCCACCAGAATCACGTCCGGGTCCTGGCGCAGAGCCGAGCGCAGCGCATTGTTGAACGAAAGTGTGTGCGGACCGACCTCGCGCTGGTTGATCAGGCACTTCTTTGACTCGTGCACGAACTCGATCGGATCCTCGATCGTGAGGATGTGTCCTTCTTCGGTTTCATTCTTGTGATTGACCATCGCCGCCAGCGTGGTCGACTTGCCCGAGCCGGTCGGCCCGGTCACCAGCACCACGCCGCGCGGCTGATCGGCGATCTGCTCGAAGATTTTTGGGCACTTCAGATCGGCGAGGGACAGAATCTTGGACGGAATGGTCCGCATCACCGCCCCGGCGCCGCGGTTTTGCACAAATGCGTTGACGCGAAAACGAGCGAGACCCGGGATGGCGAAGGAGAAGTCGCACTCCAGGTTCTCCTCGTAGAACTTGCGCTGGCCATCGTTCATGATGTCATAAATCATGCCGTGGACGTCTTTATGATCCATCGCCGGCAGGTTGATGCGCTTGATGTCGCCATGCACGCGGATCATCGGCGGCAGACCAGCCGACAGATGCAGGTCCGATGCCTTGTTCTTGACCACGAAGGCAAGCAGTTCAGAGATATCCATTTATAATTGCTCCATGCTGAGTGACGCGCCAGGCAACAGTGCAACTGACCGAGTGGCTGCGATTCGTCGCCGGTTCATCGCGTTCACGCCCGCGCCAAATTATGTCCACAATCGCGAGTAACTTGCAAGTCGTAAGGGCGCGTATCGCGGCGGCGGCAAGGGCCGCCGGACGCGAGTCCGGCGAGATTGCCTTGCTTGCGGTAAGCAAGACTTTCGCTGCAGGCGAGGTGCGCGCTGCGCACGCCGCGGGGCAGCGCGAATTCGGCGAGAATTACGTCCAGGAGGCGATGGCGAAGATCGCCGCGCTGTCCGCGCTGCCGCTCATCTGGCACTTTATCGGCCCGATCCAGAGCAACAAGACGCGCGCCATCGCCGAGCATTTCGATTGGGTGCATTCGCTCGATCGCGAGAAAATCGCGCTGCGCCTGGCCGAAGCGCGACCGGCAGGGCGCGAACCGCTGGACATCTGCCTTCAGGTGAACGTCAGCGGGGAGCAGAGCAAAAGCGGCGTGGCGCCGGAGGCGGTGCGTCCGCTGGCCGAGGCGGTGCGCGCATTGCCGCGGCTCAGGCTACGCGGCCTGATGGCGATTCCTGAGCCCGACGGCGACACCGCGCAGCAGCGCCGGGGCTTCGCCAGCCTGCGTCGGTTGCTGGAGCAACTCAACGCCGCCGGTTTCGGGCTCGACACCCTGTCGATGGGCATGTCGCAGGACCTGGAGGCGGCTGTCATGGAAGGCGCCACCATCGTGCGCATAGGTACCGCCATATTCGGCGAAAGGAAGCAAGCGTGAACATTACCTTCATGGGCGGCGGCAATATGGCGGCCGCGCTGATCGGCGGCCTCATCGGCAAGGGCCATGCGCCATCCGCCATCCGCGTGGTCGAGCTGCAGACCGAGTCACGCGCCCGGCTTGCCGCGCAGTTCGGCGTCGCCTGCGTGGACATGGTGGCCGCAGCCGCGCCGCTGGGCGACGCAGTGGTGCTGGCGGTGAAGCCGCAGCAGATGCGCGCTGCTGCTCAGGCGCTGGGACCGCGGCTGGCGCAGGAACTCGTGATCACCATCGCCGCCGGCATTCGCCTCGCCGATTTGTCGCGCTGGCTCGGCGGCTACGCCACCCTGGTGCGCTGCATGCCGAATACGCCGGCGCTCGTCGGCGCCGGCATCACCGGCCTGTACGCCGGCGCCGCGGTCGGCGCCGAGCAGCGCGCCATGGCGGAGGCTATTCTGGGCGCGGTCGGCGCGACGCTATGGGTGCAGGACGAAAGTCTGCTCGATCCGGTCACCGCGATTTCCGGCAGCGGGCCGGCTTACGTGTTCTACTTCATCGAGGCGCTGCAGCAGGGGGCGCAGGAAATGGGCTTTTCCGCCAAAGATGCCAGGAAACTCGCGGTCGAGACCTTCGTTGGGACGGCCAAGCTCGCGGCACAGAGCCAGGAGGACGTGGCGCTGCTGCGCGAGCGCGTCACCTCCAAGGGCGGAACGACCGAGAGCGCGCTCGCCAGCATGGAGGCCGACCGGATCCAGAATCTTATCGTGCGGGCGCTGCATGCGGCAAACCAACGCGCGCACGAGCTGGGCGAGCAACTGGGTGCCGAAGAATGACGGGCTATCGGCCAATGTGGATCATCGCGCATAATGCAGGGCGGCTGTGTTTCAACCCGGGTTCATCGATGCGAAACCGGCGCTCGGTTTTTTCTTACGGGAAGATCAATGCTTAGCCAAATTCTGCATTTCCTGCTTGAGACCATATTCGGTTTTCTTGTGTTTGTGCTGCTGGCGCGTTTCTATCTGCAACTCATGCGCGCACCGTTCCGCAACCCGCTGGGGCAGTTCGTTTCCGCATTGACCAATTGGCTGGTGCTGCCGGCGCGGCGTTTCATTCCCGGAATATTCGGCGTGGATCTGGCGAGTTTGGTGTTAGCCTGGCTGGTAGAGGCACTGCTGCTGTTCCTGCTCTATATGCTCAGAGGTGAAGGCTTCGCCGGCGGGTCGGGGGTGGTGATAGGCGCTCTTTTGAGCTTGAGTCTGCTCGAATTGGCGCGCTTCAGTCTGTATCTGCTGATCGGGGTCATCCTGATTCAGGCGGTAATCAGTTGGATCAACCCAAATGCGCCGCTCGCGCCGCTGTTCAATGCGCTTACTGCGCCCTTCCTGCGCCCGTTCCGGCGCCTGATCCCGCCTATCGGCAATGTCGACCTGTCGCCGTTGTTCGCCTTGGTCGCCGCGCAACTGCTGCTGATCCCGCTCGAGTACCTCACGCGCTCGGTGGCGACGCTGCTTTGAACTGGTATCAGGTCAACCGCGACGGCGTCACCATCCACGTTCATGCCCAGCCCGGAGCCAAGCGCACCGAGGTCGTCGGCTTGCACGGCGATTGTGTCAAGGTGCGTCTCGCGTCGCCGCCGGTGGACGGCAAAGCCAATGCATGCCTGATTGAATTCCTCGCCCGGCGCCTGGGGGTGAAGAGGAGTCAAGTAACAATTACTCGCGGAATGAGCTCGCGCCGCAAGTCGGTCCTTGTGACGGCGGCTGGGCTGCAACCCGCCGCGCTGCTTGCGCAAGAAGGCGAACAAGCCTGAACCAAGGCGGGCGGGCAAGAATTCCCTGCACCGCGCTCGCGCGCAATTGCTACGAGCCGTTTCCCGCCTCGAAGACGGTCTGGCCCTGCTGCAGGGTGTAGCGCACCTTGCCGGGCAGCTCGATGCCGAGGAAGGGCGTGTTCTTGCCCTGGCTCTTGAGCGTTGCTGGGCTTACCTTGTGGTAGTGCTCCGCATCGAATATGCAGACATCGGCCGTATGGCCCTCCGACAGGTGGCCGGCGTCCAGGCCCAGAATGCGCGCCGGTTCCCGTGTAATGCGTGCGAGCGCCTGCGCCAGCGGCACCTTCATTTCGAGAGCCCACTTCAGCGTCAGCGGCAGCAACAGCTCCAGGCCGGTGGCACCGGCTTCCGAATCAGCGAAAGGCAGCAGCTTCGAATCCTCGTCTACCGGGGTGTGGTCCGAGCAAAGCGCGTCTATGGTGCCGTCCTTCAGACCCTGGCGCAGCGCATCGCGGTCGCGCGCGCTGCGCAGCGGCGGCTGCAGGTGGCAATGCGCGTCGAAATAGCCCAGGTCCATTTCCGACAAGTGGGCGTGGTGGATGCCGACGTCGCAACTGATGGGCAGGCCGTCGCGCTTCGCCGCGCGCACCATCTCCACCCCCTCGCGGGTCGACAGGCGGCACAGGTGCACGCGCGTACCGGTGGCGCGCATCAGTTCGACGATGGTGGCAATCGCTATGGTCTCGGCAAAAGCGGGAATTCCGGACAGCCCCAGGCGCGTGGCCACTTCGCCGTCGTGCGCCACGCCGTCCTTCGCCAGATATCCGTCCTGTGGGCGCAGCCAGACGCAGAAACCGAAGGTGGCGGCGTACTGCAGCGCGCGCCACAGCACCTGATTGTCCCGCAGCGGCACATCAGCGTGCGAAAATCCGACGCAACCGGCGTCGCGCAATTCCGCCATTTCGGTGAGCTGTTCGCCGGCCAGGCCGACGGTAAGCGCGCCGATCGGATAAACGTGCGCCAGGTTAAGCGTCTTGGCGCGGTGCGTGAGCATTTCCACCAAGCCGGGTTCGTCCAGCACAGGCTCGGTGTCGGGCGGACAGGCGAGGCTGGTCACGCCGCCCGCCGCCGCGGCCAGCATTTCCGATTCCAGCGTTGCCTTGTACTCGAAGCCGGGCTCGCGCAGCCGCGCCGACAGGTCGATCAGGCCCGGGCAGACCACCAGGCCGGCGGCATCGATCACGCGGTTTGCGCTAAAGCCGCCCGGCGTTTTGCCCACGGCAGCAACCTTGCCGGCGGCGATAAACAGGTCCGCCTGAGTATCGATGTTGTTGCTCGGGTCGATCAGGCGACCATTCTTGATGTGAATTTTCATCTAAGAGCTCATTACAAAATGAGGGGATCGGAGTGGAAATGGAAGGGTCCCACCTGTTCTTCGGCCCCTCATACTCCCCTAAGTCGGGGGCCGTTTCGATAATTCTGAAACGGCCGCTAAGTCAATTTCCCGCCAGTATGCTCATCACCGCCATCCTGACGGCGATGCCGAACGTCACCTGCGACAGAATCACCGCATGCGAGCCGTCGGCAACCGCGGAATCGATTTCCACGCCGCGGTTCAGCGGCCCCGGGTGCATGACGATGGCGTCGGTCTTGGCCAGCGCCAGCTTTTCCGGCGTCAGGCCGTAGTACTTGAAGAATTCCTGCGCGGAGGGCAGCAGCGCGCCGCGCATGCGCTCGCTCTGTAGGCGCAGCATCACCACCACGTCGACGTCGCGCAAGCCCTGTTTCAGGTCGTAAAACACCTTGACGCCGAGCTTCTCCGCGCCCGCAGGGATCAGGGTCATGGGTCCGATGATGCGCAAATCCGGTGTGCCCATGACGGTGAGCGCGTGGATCAGCGAGCGCGCCACGCGCGAATGCAGCACGTCGCCGACGATGGCCACCGACAGCTTGGTGAAATCCTTCTTGTAGTGGCGGATGGTGTAGAGGTCGAGCAGGCCCTGGGTCGGGTGCGCGTGGCGCCCATCGCCGGCGTTGACTACGTGCAGGTGGCTGGCAACATGGCTCGCGATCAGATGCGGCGCGCCGCTTTGCGCGTGCCTTACCACGAACATGTCGGCATGCATGGCGGACAAATTGTCCACCGTGTCGAGCAGAGTCTCGCCCTTGGTATGCGAGGACGCTGCGATATTCAGATTGATAACGTCGGCCGACAAACGCTTGGCGGCGATTTCGAACGTGGTGCGGGTGCGGGTGGAGGGCTCGAAAAACAAATTGAATACCGATTTGCCGCGCAACAGCGGTACTTTCTTGACTTCGCGCGCCGTAACGCCGACGAAGGAGGTGGCGGTATCCAGGATATGGGTGACCATCTCGCGCGGCAAGCCCTCGATAGAAAGCAGGTGCTGCAGCTCGCCCTTGTCGTTTAATTGTGGGTTACGCATCCAGTTTCAGCCTGAGTTTGCCATTCTCGTCACGGTCGAGCACCAGCATGCGCCCCGGCGGCACCTCCAGTCTGGCGCCCACATATTGAGCGGCGACCGGCAACTCGCGCCCGCCGCGGTCGATCAGCACGGCGAGGCTGATCGAAGCCGGCCGGCCGTAGTCGAACAATTCGTTCATTGCGCCGCGCACGGTGCGGCCGGTGTAGAGTACATCGTCGACCAGCACGATATGGCGGCCGTTGACCCCGAACGGGATCTGCGTGGGCTTTATCTGCGGGTGCAGCCCGGTCTTGTCGAAATCGTCGCGGTAGAATGAAATATCGAGCACGCCCAGCGGCAGCACGATGCCGAGCGCGGCGTGTAGCCGCTCGGCCAGCCACACGCCGCCGGTGTGAATTCCGACCAGTGCAGTATCGGCCGTGACCCGTGGTTTGAGCTGATGCATCAGCTCCGCGCACAGGGCTTCAGGATCGGGAAGAACCGGGGTCATCGAAATAGCTTTGCAAAATGATCTGTGCCGATACTTGATGGGCGCGCAGCTTGTGCTTGCGCCCCCCTTTTCCCGCTGCCCTCAACGCTTCCTCGGCCGCGGCCGAGCTCAGGCGCTCGTCAACCAGCTTGACCGGGAGTCCGAATCGTGCCTCCAACTGGCGCGCGAAGCGGCGGCAGCGCCGCGTCAACTCATGCTCCATACCGTCCATCGAAAGCGGCAGTCCCACCACCAGAAAGCCAGGCTTCCATTCGGCGACCAGCGCGGCAGCTTCGTCCATGCGCGCCGCGCTGCCTTCCGCGGCGATCAGCCCCAGCGGATGCGCCATGCCTACGCTGCCCTCGCCGACCGCGACTCCAGTGAATTTTTCGCCGAAATCGAAGGCGAGCACCGTACCGGTGGCGCTGGGATCGGCCGCGGGTGATGCGCGCCGGGCGGCCAAGCCGGTCATTGGCCGCGATCCCGCGCACGCCAGCGGCGTTTACGCATGCCCCGTGTCCTCGGACAGGTTGGCGAAATCCACGCCTAACAGCTCCATCGCCGCAGGCAGCTTTTCCTCGGCGGGCAGATCGAAAATGATCTGCTCGCCCGCCTCCACCGTGAGCCAGGCGTTCTGGCCAAGTTCGTGCTCGAGTTGGCCGGCAGCCCAACCGGAGTAGCCCAGTGTGACCAGCATCTTGGCCGGACCGCCGCCCTTGCCTACCGCCTCGAGTATGTCTTTAGAGGTGGTGAGGCCCAGGCTGTCGCGTACATTCAGTGTGGCATGCCATTCTCCTACCGGCTGATGCAGCACGAAGCCGCGGTCGGTCTGCACCGGGCCGCCGAAATAGACCGGAATGTCGTGCAGTTCGCGCGGCTCCAGCTTGAGATTGATGCGCTCAAACAGCGCTTGCAGACTCAGATCAATGGGGCGGTTGACTACCACGCCCAGCGCGCCGTGCTCGTTGTGTTCACAGATATACGTGAGGGATTTGGCAAAAGAAGGGTCCACCATGTTCGGCATCGCGATGAGAAAATGGTGGGTAAGGTCGATCGCCACAGTGCTATTTTAGACCTCCGGCAGAACATACACAATTTTTTGGCGCAGAACGAACAGACTTTCGCCAAGCCCCTGCCCCGGTTCCTGCGCGCCGCTCCCTGGGCTATGACTGGCAGGCCGTTGAAAATCGCTTGTCCGACACGAAAGTGCACCGCATCATGACGCCCTCTCCGAGAGAAGCGTTTTCCAATAGCCCTGACTTGGGGGATCCAAAAGGGGGCCTAAGGAAGGGGTGGGACTCTTCCTTTCCGGTCCCGGCCCCCTTTTCTCAACACCCTGCTAGATTTCGATCATCTCGAAGTCTTCCTTGCGCGCGCCGCACTCCGGACAGGTCCAGTTGATCGGCACGTCCTCCCAACGCGTGCCCGGGGCGATGCCTTCGTCGGGAACGCCGGCGGCCTCGTCGTAGATGTAGCCGCAGATGAGGCACATCCAAGTCTTGAATTCGGTGCTGGTCGATGCTGCTGTCATATCCAGGGGCCAGGTTTGAGTTAAAATAGCGCCGCATCTTACCCTGTTGCCATGTCTTGATCCAGCATGGCACCCACCATGCCCGCCTCCCTGCCGCCTATCGTCCTCTGTTTTGCCGCCACCGATCCCACCGGGGGTGCCGGCATTCAGGCCGATTTGCTCACGCTGTCGAGCATGGGCTGCCACGCCCTTAGCGTGGTCACGGCGATCACGGTGCAGGACACGGCGGGGGTCGAGGACGTGCTGCCGATCGAAGCCGACTGGGTCAGCGACCAGGCGCGCGTGCTGCTGGAAGACATGCCGGTGGCGGCGTTCAAGATCGGCTTGGTGGGCAGCGTGGAAAATTGTGCCGCCATTGCCGAGGTGGTATCGGACTATCCCGACGTGCCGCTGATCCTCGATCCGGTGCTCTCCTCGGGCCGCGGCGACGAGATGGCGAGCGAGGACATGATCGAGGCCATGCGCGAAATGCTGATCCCGCAGACCACCATCATCACGCCCAACAGCCTCGAGGCGCAGCGCCTGGCCGACGATGGCGGCGACGAGGAGCGGTCTTTGGAGGACTGTGCCAAGCGCATCCTGGAGATGGGCTGTGAGTACGTGCTGATCACCGGCACGCACGAGAACACGCCGCTGGTGATCAACACGCTCTACGGCCAGCAGGGCGTGATCCGCAGCGACAGCTGGGAGCGCTTGCCTGGCAGCTATCATGGTTCCGGCTGCACGCTGGCTTCGGCTATCGCGGCCACGCTCGCGAATGGTCTGGATATTCCCGAAGCGGTGCGCGAAGCGCAGGAGTACACCTGGCAGACGCTCAACGCCGGTTTTCGCCCGGGCATGGGGCAGCACATTCCCGACCGTTTCTTTTGGGCGCGCGAAGCCGAGGACGAGGAAGAGAAACATGAGGACTGAGGCGTGAGGCGCAAACTCGCCGGCCTCTATGCGGTCACGCCGGATGAGCAGCACACCGATGTTCTCGTCAGCAAAGTCGGCCAGGCCCTGCGCGGCGGTGCGTCGGTGGTGCAATACCGCAACAAGACCGCTCCCCCGGAGTTGCGCCTCGAGCAAGGGCGGGCGCTAGCCGCGCTATGCCGCGCCGCCGGCGTTGCCTTCATCGTCAACGACGATGTCGCGCTCGCGCTGGAACTCGGGGCGGACGGGGCGCACCTGGGCGCGGACGACGGGAACCTCGCCGATGCGAGGCGGCGCCTGGGGCAAGACAAGCTGCTCGGCGCTTCCTGCTATGACCGCATCGAGCTGGCTGAGGCAGCGCGGCAGGCCGGCGTGGACTACCTGGCTTTCGGCAGCGTCTTCAGTTCGGGCACCAAACCCGGCGCGGTGCGCGCGCCACTGGCAATTTTCGCCGAGGCGCGCCG
>JBQMQE010000028.1:25892-27971 GCA_052172655.1 Burkholderiales bacterium | reverse complement strand
AACCCTTGTCGTGGACGCGGGTGTGGGTGTAAACCAGGAACAGGCGCATTAAGGCAGTATTTACAATTGCGCCCGGTGACGCGAGCAGATAGTCGAGCAGATAGTCAGCGATTTCCCCGTGCTTTTCATATGACTGTGTCGTCGCCCGGCGACAACGAAATGCCGGATAAATCAGCCGCTTGAAATTCAAATGCCCCGAACTGTCGTCGCCTGACGACAATTGAACCTGTGGCCCGCGCCCTATTGACAACGCAACTATCTGGCACTAAAGGGAATAGGGGATTTGGCACGGTCGTTGCATGACTTGGTAATTGCAATACTAGGATTGCCGATTCACGCCCATTTTTCGATAGTGCGACATGCAGGCAAATTTCTTACCTCGAAGGAGTCAGCGCCAAAATTGGCACGCATCCGGAATCGATCACGCGTCGTTTTGCTGCGGATTTTTTCCGGCGGCCGTGTGCGCACTGACGGCCGCTCTTCTGGCACAACCCGTCGTGGCACAACCCGTCGCCGCCCAGGACCGCCCGATTATGTTGCGGCTGAACACGTCAATCATGTGGGACGCCAACGTCTTCCGGGTGCCGGATTCTGCTCCTGATCCGCAACTCGCCCGAGGCATACCCGGGAAGTCGGACCGCATTACGACGACCACCGTGGGGCTGCTCATCGACAAAGCTTACGCGCAGCAGCGTTTTCAGTTCGATGTCAGCCAAACAGCCAAACGCAACGCCAATTTCACTTTTCTTAACCAGGATCCGTTCAAATACCACGGCGCATGGCTGTGGAGCCTGAGCCCACGCATCAGCGGCACGTTGAGCGCCGACCACGCCGAGAGCCTTATTCCCTTTACCGATCTAACGTCGCTGGAGCGCAACGTGCGCGTCACCGATACTCGCACCTTCAACCTCGACGGGTGGATGTTCGGCGGCTGGCACGTGCTGGTGGGTGCCGTTAATACAGAGTCGAAAAACTCCGAGGTTTTCCTGGCCGAACCCAGTTACAACACTAATGCCGGAGAAGTAGGCCTCAAGTATGTGGCCGAGTCCGGAAATTCGATCACGGCCACAACACGGTCGACCCGGGGTAACAACCCGGCCCAGGGGCCCGATCCCGTCAATTTGATCGACAACGAATTCAGCGTGCGGGAAAGCGAGCTGAAGACGGCATGGATGATAAGCGGGAAGTCCACTTTGAACGGCCGACTGGCCCGGCTCGATCGCCACAACGAACACCTTCCGCAGCGCGATTTTTCCGGCACAACCGGCGAACTCAGCTATATCTGGGCAGTGGATGGCAGGCTGCTGCTCAACTTCTCCGCAAGCCGAAACATTTTGCCCTGGACGGCGGACACGCAAGCAAGTTACAGGATCGACGACAGATTTTCTTTTACACCATCTCTGCGAATCAGCGAGAGGATCACAGTACGCATGCTTGCCTATCGTCTCGTCAACGATTTTCGAGGCTCGGTTGCCCCGCTCACCGGTCCGTCGCGTCGCGATACCCTACGCAGTGCGCAGCTTGCTGTTGATTGGTCGCCGCCCATGCGCAATCTGCGGTTAACCGGCTCCGTGCAGCGTGACCGGCGTTCCAGCAACGCCGCAGGACTTGATTTCGACGATACCATAGCTATGCTCAGCGCCTGGCTGACATTCTGATTTCGTGAGGTGTTCCCGTATCCCGAATTGCCTTATCGAAATAGCGCCTCGGCACGGTTTTCGCTATCGTCAGATAAATGTTTGCCGCGGGGAGCGCGGAATCCGTGAAACTATAATTCTGATTCATCTGTATCCAGTTGAAACCATAATTAATTTTTCGAGCGTATAGAAGAAAATGAAGTTCCATCGTCGGATCTGCCTCATCCCCCTGGTCGTCGCTGTTGCAATGACGGCAGGTTGCGGGAAGAGTGAGGACAAGAAGGCCGCTACCCAGGTCGCGGCCAAGGTCAATTCCACTGAAATCACGGTTTCCCAAGTCAGCAATATCCTCGCCAGAACTCCGAACGTTGCGCCCGAAGTCGTGGAGAGGGCCAAGCGCGAGATCCTGGACAAACTGATCGACCAGGAACTCGCCAGGCAG
>JBQMQE010000028.1:0-25882 GCA_052172655.1 Burkholderiales bacterium | reverse complement strand
ATAGAGGCTGCCAAGACTGAAATGCTTGCCCGCGCCTACCTCGAACGAATCGCCGCAGAGCAACCCAAGCCCACGCCCGAGGAGGTCAAGAAATATTATACCGAACACCCTGAGCTGTTTGCTCAGCGCCGCGTGTTCAATATCGAGGAGATTGAAGTAGCGCCCAATGAGGGCATCGCCACCGCACTTGCGGAGCAGGCAGCAAAGGCCCGCTCCATGGAGGAAATTGCAGAGTGGCTGAAATCCCGCGAGGCCAAATTTGCCGCGAACCGCGGAGTGCGCGCCGCAGAGCAGATTCCGCTCGAGGTTCTGCCAAAGCTGCAGACGATGAAAGATGGCGAGATTCGGGTATTTGAAATGGCGGGCGGGGGGCGGCAGGTTATCCGGGTAGTGGCCAGCCAAGCAGCGCCGGTGGATGAGGCGACTGCCACCCCGCGAATACAGCAGTTCCTGTTTAACCGGAGTTCCAGTGAAGTGATCGCCAAGGAAATGAAGCGGGTCAAGGACGGAGCGAAGATCGAATACCTCGGTGAGTTTGCAGGTGGCGCGGCTGCGGCGGAAGCGAAGGCCAAGGCGGAAGCCGAAGCCGAGGCGAAAGCGCTTGCCGAGGCCAAGGCCAAAGAGGAAGTCGAAGCAAAAGCCAAGGCCGAGGCGTTAACCAAGGCAAGAAAGGACGCGGAAACCGCCGCTCGGCTCGAGGCGGAAGCGAAGGCCAAGACCACCCCATCCAAGCTGGTTCAACTGCCGCAACAAACCATTGAAAAAGGCGTCGGCGGGCTCAAGTGAATACGGCATGCCCCGGGCCTCACGGAGATCAAACCATGACATCGCAGCGACTGTTCCGGAGCCTTCTGTTCGTTCTCGCGGTAGCGTTAGCCCTTGGCGCCAATGCGCAGGAAAAGCAGTCCGAATACCGGCTTGGAAAAGGCGACAACATTCGCATCCTGGTGTTCCAGAATCCCGATCTCACGGTGGAAACCCGGGTGACGGAGAACGGTACGATTAGCTATCCGCTAGTGGGAACTGTAAAGATCGGCGGATTGACCATCCCCGCCGCCGAGCAAGCCATCGCCAAGGCATTGAGCGACGGCACCTTCATCCAGAAGCCGCAGGTGAACATCGTTTTGCTGCAGAATCGCGGCAATCAGGTATCGGTCCTCGGTATGGTGAACAGAGCGGGGCGCTTCCCGCTCGAGACCTTCGACACCCGCGTATCCGAGATGATTGCGATCGCGGGCGGGATTGCGCCCACCGGCGCCGACGTCGCGATTCTCACGGGACTGCGCGAAGGCAAGCCGTTGCGCAAGGAAATCGATATCGCCGGCATGTTCCTCGACAACAAGCTGGAGAACGATGTCGTAGTCGCCGGGGGCGACGTGATCTACGTTTACCGGCAGCCGATGTACTACATTTATGGCGAGGTGCAAAGACCCGGTTCCTCCCGCATCGAGCGCGGCATGACGGTCCGCCAGGCTCTCGCGCAAAGTGGCGGCCCCACGTTGCGCGGCACCGAGCGCCGGTTGCGCCTGTATCGTCGCGGCGCCGATGGCAAAGTCGAATTCTTGAGCGCTGACTTGAACGGCCCGGTTCAGCCGGACGACGTGCTCTACGTGAACGAAAGCCTGTTCTGAGGAAAGTCCGATGAATCCGCTTCAGTTTCTTTTCATCCTCCGGGCGCGCTACAAAGTCGCACTGTTGGTGGCGCTATTCACCATTACCGTGGTGATAGTGGGGAGCCAGTTGTTACCTAAGCAATTCACTGCGGAGACCGCCGTAATGGTGGACGTAAGATCCGCCGACCCGATGGCCGCGGTGTTGCTGCCCGCGACGATGCTTCCCGGCAATTTGAATACCCAGATGGAAATCATCAGGAGCGACCGCATGGCGCGCAAGGTCGTCGCGGTGCTGGGGCTGGGTGCGAACCAGACCGTGAAACAAATGTGGCTGAATGCCACGAAGGGCAAAGGCAAGCTCGATGACTGGATGGCCAATCTGCTGCAAAAAGGGCTGACGGTGACCCCCTCGCGGGATAGCAATGTCATCAACATCGCATACCGGGGATCCGATCCCGGCTTTGTGGCGGCTGCTGCCAATGCTTTCGCGCAAGCATATATCGAAGTCTCCGTCGAACTGAAGGTTGAGCCGGCGAGGCAATATGCACGCTGGTTCGGAGATCAGGCCAAAGTACTTCGCGAAAACGTGGAGAAAGCCCAGGCCCGGCTTTCCGATTTCCAGCAGAAGAACGGTATCGTTGCTAATGCTGAGGCCATGGACTATGAACTCGTCAAGCTCAACGATCTTTCCGCGAGGCTCACCGCCGCCCAGGGAGAGACCAGGGATGCTCAAAGCAAACAGCGCTCCGGCAGTGGCGCCTCGGATACGCTCCCGGAGGTGATGCAGAACTCGGTCGTCCAAGGCCTCAGGACCGATATAGCACAGCGGGAAGCCAAGCTGAAGGAGGCTGCAGGCAACCTTGGCATCAAACATCCCCAGTACCAACGCATGGAAGCCGAGCTCGCCGAGCTCAAGAACAGACTCATACTGGAGACCCGCCATGTCACGAGCGGTTATTCCGCTTCCACTGCCGTTGGCAGGACCAAGGAAGTCGAACTTAAGCAAGTTTTTGAGGCGCAAAAGACAAAACTGCTCAGACTGAAGGAGGACCGCGACGAGATTGCAATCCTGGTACGCGATGTGGACACGGCGAAAAAAGCCTACGAAGCGGTCACCAACCGGTACAACCAGACGAGTCTCGAGAGCCAAGCGACCCAGACCAATGTTTCCGTACTGAGCCCGGCACTCGAGCCGCTCGAGCCTTCGTTTCCGAAACCGCTGCCGCAGACAATATTAATGGCGATTGTGCTCGGTATCCTGCTCGGCGGCGGCGCGGCGTTTTTGCTCGAGACGCTCGACCGGCGCATCCGCTCAACCGGTGACCTCGCCGAGATGCTGCAGCTTCCGGTGCTTGGCGTAATTGTACGGCCTAAGGCGCAAAGGCGCCTCGCCTTCTGGCGTCGCAGCACAGCCCTGGTGGCGAGGTAAGGACCGTCATGGAGCAAGGCGAGGTCATTTTCGCTCCAGCCGCTGGCATCGCACTCAAGCGTGGCGATCGCTCGATGGGCGCTATCCTGATCGACGCCGGCCGGCTCAAGGCCGAAGACGCCGGGCGCATCCTGCGCGTACAGCGGGAGCAGGGCTTGCGCTTCGGCGACGCGGCCATTGAGCTTGGCTTGATCACGCAGGCCGATATCGAATTCGCCCTCTCGCGCCAATTCGATTATCCATACCTGCTGCGCGGCCAGAGCGCGGTCAGCGAAGAGGTGGTTGCCGCCTATGCTCCATTTGCTCCGCAGGTGGAGACAATGCGCGCCCTGCGCAGCCAGCTCATGCTGCGATGGTTCGACACCGACGCGGCCCACAATGCGCTCGCCATCGTCAGCGCGGAAAGGAAGGAGGGCCGCAGCTTCATCGCCGCCAACCTCGCCGTGGTTTTTTCGCAGCTCGGCGAGCACACGCTGCTCATCGATGCCGACATGCGCAATCCGTGCCAGCATCAGCTATTCGGCCTCGACAACCGCGCGGGCCTTTCGGCGGTGCTGTCCGGTCGCGGCGGGCCCGAGGCGATCCCGCGCATTCCGTCGCTGCGCGACCTTTCCGTGCTGCCCGCCGGCGCGCAACCGCCCAACCCGTCGGAGCTGCTGGGCCGGCCGCTTTTTTCGCAACTGCTGCACGAATTGGCCAAGGAGTTCGACCTCATCCTCCTCGACACGCCCGCGGCAGCCGAAACCGCCGACGCGCAAACTGTCATCATGCGCGCCGGTTGCGCGCTGATCGTCGTGCGTAAGAATGCCTCGCGCGTCGCGCAGGTGCGAGGCATCGCCGATCATGCGGTGCAGGCCAATACCACCATCGTCGGTACAGTACTGAACGACTTTTGAACTGGCGGGCTGATGCAAGATCATTTTGTTTGTCAATGCAAACGCGGCGACGCAATCCCAATTAAGCCAAGATTTCCTTCCCCCGCCTGCGAGGGTAAGGCGGGGACTCCTTAGTCCTCTCTCGTCACCTTCCTTAAGATGTCCTCCATTCTGAACGCCAAGCCCCCCCAAGTCGTCGCGCGGCTAGAATGGGTGCCGGTGGCGCTGATAGCCCTCCTGCTTCTCGACGGCATTCTGGCGCGAGTCATCAAGCCGCGAATTCCGGCGTAGCCCGACCATGCCGGAGTATCTGAGGGCCCTGGTCGTCATTCTCGTTTTGGCGACCGCGGTATTTGCATTTGCCAAGGCGCCTGCCTGCGCTGTGGCGTCCACCGCCGGAGATTTCGAGCGCCGGCGCAACTTGTGGTTCGGGATCACCCTCGCGGCGTTTCTTGCGCACAATTTCTGGATCTTCATAATCGTCGCGGCCGCGCTGCTGCTTTTCGCGCTGCCACGCGAGCCGAACAAGCTTGCAATGTTCTTCTTTCTGCTGTTCGCCGTGCCGGCCATTCCCGACGATATCACCGGTCTCGGCGTCATCCGTTACTTCTTCACCATCCATTACGTCCGCCTGCTCGCCCTCGCGGTTCTGTTGCCGGCATTCCTGTCCCTGCGGGCGCGGCCGGACACGGAACGCTTCGGTCAATTGCTCCCCGACAAGCTTTTGGCGGGCTACCTCATTCTCCAGTTTCTACTGATGCTGACGGTCAGCACCTTCACCAATACGCTGCGCATGGGCGCCTTTTACGTGTTCATCGATGTTTTCCTGCCCTATTATGTGGCCAGCCGCTCGCTGAAGAATCTCCAGGGGTTCCGGGATGCGCTGATGGCGTTCGTGGTGGCCGCATTGGTGCTGAGTCTGATTGGCGCCTTCGAATTCGCGTGGCACTGGTTACTCTACGCACCCCTGAAGAATGCGCTGGGCGTGATTTGGAGTCTCGGGAACTACCTGCCCAGGGGCGAGAGTCTGCGCGCTCTAGGGTCTACCGGGCAGCCTATTCCCTTGGGGTACGCCATGGCTGTCGCCATGGGATTCTTTTTGTATCTAAGAAAATCGGTCCCCAATCCGCTGGCCTGGCGTCTTGGGCTGGTAGCGCTGATAGTGGGCCTGATCGCCCCTTTGTCCCGCGGGCCCTGGATGGGTGCCGCTGCGATGTTGCTGGTATTCATCGCTACGGGCCCGTCTCCCGCACTGCGTTTCGCAAAACTCGGGTTGCTCGGCCTGATTGTCATCCCTGTGTTGCTGGTATCCCCTGCAGGTCAAACGATCATCGACCATCTGCCCTTTGTCGGAACGGTTGACGAAGCAAACGTAACTTACCGCCAGCGGTTACTGGAAATATCAATGCAGGTAATCATGCAGCACCCCTTCTTCGGCGCCTTCGATTATTTCTATTCGCCGGCCATGCAGGAACTGAAGCAGGGGGGTGGCTTCATCGATCTTGTCAATACCTACCTGGGCATCGGCCTGTCGAGCGGCCTGGTCGGCCTGTCTCTTTTTGCGGGTTTCTTCATTGCCATTACCGCCGGCATTTTCAAAGACATGCGGAATCTGGCCGACAGGAACGGCGAGCTTTACCTGCTGGGCCAGGTGTTATTTTCCACGCTGCTGGGCATACTGATCATCATCTTCACCGTCAGCAGCATCACGGTCATTCCGGTGATCTATTGGTCGGTGGCCGGCCTCGGCGTTGCGTATGCGCGCATGCTCGCGCTTGCCAAGGTTCCTGCAAAGGCGCCTGAGACTGCAAGGCCCTCCCGGTTTCAGCCGGCGGCCATAAAGAACCGGTAATCGGCAGGTGAATAGTAAATTGTGAATAATGAATCGTAAATGGCAAGTTGACATCACCATTGACCAGTTACCACTCACCGTTCACGACTCACTATTCACCATTCACCCATCACCCATTACGAAATCCGGGTCAGGAGCGCGATATGTTTGGTAACAAAGCCGGTGAGTGCGTAGAAGTGAATATGTTTTCCAAAATCATCCCCACCTTGTTCGGAACGGCGCTGTGCTGTCTGGTTTCCGCTATTGCATTCGGAGCGCAGTCTTACAGCAGCAACTACAAGACCCCGGCCCATTTCAAAGTAACGAACGATATTGTCAATAAAGACGTCACAGCCTTTACCGCCACCATCCCCGGTATCGGCAATAGTCTGATCGATGAAGGCTCGGGGTTCGAGCCTGTCGTATACCGCAACAAGTACAAGGCCTTGGAAAATTCATCGAATCGTGTGGTGGTATCCGCTGTTGCCCTCTCTTACTATGACACGCTTCGCGAGGGCTTTCTCGACGGCGCCGATGTATTCGTCTACCGCATCGAGAACGCCAAATTCAGTATGGTACGTGAGGATAAAGTCGCCGAGGGCGGTTTTCACGTAAGCGGTTGGGTGCGGGCAATCAAAGGCAATCAGGTGCTGCCCCCCGATACAACCAGGTTCACCTTCCGGTGGGCCAGTTGGAACCGGCCGCGAGAAAAATACTACTTCACCGTAAAGGCCATCGATCGCAGCGGTAATCTTTCCGCGCCTGCGACGGCGTTTGCAATCGAGCGACCGGAGAATACCGGCAAAAACGAGCCGATCCCTTCATTCTTTGAGTTCAAACCATCAAGACTGACATTGGATTCCACCCGCCCGTCTGCGCCCGGAAACCTGAGGGGCAGGCTTACCGCGGACGGAGCTTTGGTGCTGGAGTGGGACCCGGTTGCCGCCAATGATTTGGCGGGATATGTCGTCTTTCGTTCGGATTACCCACCAGACAAACAGACCGGCCACTACCTCCAGTTGACCAGGATTCCCGCATCCGTCAGAGAGCAGATCAAGGCCGGCGACATGGTGATCGTCAGCAAGAAATTTTATTCAACCTCGCGCAATCGATATTTTTCGAATCGAGTGTGGAACGCATGGAGCGAATACAATTTGCTGCTGCCAGGACTGGTCGAATTTTTCCCCGACGAGAATCCGGGCAAGGCATGGGAACTCGTTCGGCATAAGCCCGATACACCGGTCGAAGAACCCGGTGAAACATACTTGAAACTGGACTTGGCGGCCGGGGTCAAGGAATCGATAGGGATCTGGAACCACAGCGGCACAGATCAAGACTGGTACGAGGTCCTGGAAAAGCGTCCCTACAAGGTCGAAGTCTGGCTGCGGCGGCAGGCGGGCTATGGTTCGGTGCGTTTCAAGTTCAATGGGTTTTACGACCAGCAAGCGCAAGCAATTGAGCCTACCGTTTTTAACGTCGGCCCGGAATGGAAGAAGTACGTCGCCACCTTCACGCCGCCGGTAGTCATGAGTGGAGTACAGCCCAACCGGATGGGCCTGGAATTCACGGGCCCCGGGACGTTCAGTGTAGATAATTTCCGGGTTTACCGAGCAGACACCGGTTATCTCGACTATCTTCCGCACCAGTATCAGGAGCTCAAGTCATCCGGCATTCAGGCCTTGCGCACTCACGCCATCATCAAGACCGGCTTTCGTACGTATGACATGGCGCAAATCACCAATAGCGGAGGCGTGATGAGCGCACGTCGCACCTCGAGGCTGAATACGCTGCCGCAACTGTTGAAGGTCATGCGCAAGGCGGGGGTGCGTCCGTGGCTGCAGATGGAATTTCACATGAATCCCCAAGAGTGGCTTGCGTTCGCGGAGTACATGGCGGCGCCTTATGACCCGAAATCTGATACGCCAATTTCCAAGCCTTGGGCCTACAAGCGTTTTAAGCAGGGCCAGGCGAAGCCATGGGTCGACGAATTCGACCGGATTTATTTCGAGCTGGGGAATGAGACATGGAACGGCCTTTTCTATCCCTGGATATTTGATGGCATGATCGATTCGGCGTCAGGGAAGAACTACACCAGCGGTCAAGTCTATGGCATGTTTCAGGAGTATGTGATTTCAATCTTGCGTAGCAGCCCCTACTGGCGTCGCGCCAAGCTGGAGAACAAGTTTGTGTTTGTCCTGGGCGGCTGGGCCGCGCAACGCTATGGCCGCGATGCTGCGTCCGCTTCGCCATCCTCCCAGTACCTGACCATTGCGGCCTATAACGGTGGCTGGGACGAGGGAGAAGGGCCGCCAAAGGTGAACCCCGTCAGCATGTTCAATGTGCTTGCCCAGGTAAACCAGTCGGCAATTCCCGCTGCTGCAGATCATGCGAAGGAGGTGGCCGACCTCAATTCCAAGGATCACGGCAAGTTGCGTATCGGCACTTATGAGGCGGGTCCCGGATATGCGCTCAATGGTTTGAATAACGCGCGCGTTACCGAAGAACAGGCCCGCGAGCAGGAACAGGTCATGAAAAGCATGGCCGCAGGGACGGCTACTCTGGACTCATTCCTGGACAGAGCTTACCGGGGCTTCGATATCCAGAATTTCTTTACGTTTCACGATGGGGCCTACTGGAGTTCACACGCCAAGTGGTATCGCGGGGGGCAATCCTACCCATCATGGAAATTGATTGCCCTGTTCAATAACGAAGCAACCGGCGACATGCTGCGAACGGAGACGCTCAGTGTTCCGGGCATCGATCTGCAGGCTTTTCAACGCAGGCGAGCCGTCCAGGATGCGCCTTTGACGGCCGTTTATGCAACACGGAAAGCGAACCGCTTCAGTCTCTTAGTGCTATCACGCAAGGTGCCTGATTACCCGGTGGCCGGCGACGGCGGTTTCACGCCGGTGACAATCGATCTTCCATTCAGTCATGCGAAATCCATCACGCTTTTCAGAATGACGGGCGATCCAAGGGCGACCAACCCTCTCGTTGACAATGTGGAAATCGAAAAAATCGATATTCCCGCGTCTCACTTGAACGGGAAGTTCGCACTGAATGCCAGGAATGGCGCGGATGATCGCGGGCTGGCACCAGCGTCGACGTTTTTATACGTGTTTGATGGCATCGACAATGGAGGCGGCATCAAACCCACCTCATCGACCACGTTACATTGAGTCTCTCTCGGTGTGATGGTTATTTAACGGATACATTAAAGCGATTATGTCTCAATCGAATCAGCTAACCCTCAAGCACCGCATATTCCGCGCCGGCGGTTGGGCGGTGTTTGGTTACGGCACAATCCAACTTCTCCGTTTCGCGGGAAACCTGATTCTCACGCGGTTGCTGTTTCCAGAAGCCTTCGGGTTGATGGCGATCGTTCAAGCTGTGATGGTAGGCTTGAATATGATGTCCGATGTGGGAATTGAGCAGTCCATCATCCATAACAAAAAGGGCAATGAGCCAGTATTTGTAAACACGGCTTGGACTGTAAAGGTAGTTAGGGGCGTGCTGATGTGGATTGCGTTATGGGTGCTGGCGGATCCACTTGCGCTCTTCTACGGCGAGCCCATCCTTGCCCAACTACTGCCGGTGGTTGGGGTGTCCGCAGTGATTGCCGGATTGGGGTCTACGAACATCGCAATGGCTGATCGCAATTTGGGTATCGCCAAGACGACAATAATCGACGTTGGGTCATACGGTTTCGGGTTGATAGTCACCGTTGTCTTTGCCTGGATTGATCGATCAATCTGGTCATTGGTAATAGGTAACATCGCGGGAACCGCTGCGAAGACCGTTGCCAGTCACGTTTGGCTCGATGGCATTAGGAATCGGTTTTTCTGGGAGGCAGAATCTCTAGGAGCGTTGCTTACCTTCGGACGATGGATATTCGTGGGATCGGCGTTGACGTTCCTGGCTGGGGAGGGAAGCCGACTCCTGATTGGGAAATTATTGGACGTCCGAATGCTTGCCTTTTACTCCCTCGCATCGGCTATCACTCTGCTCCCCCTGCAGATTGTTCAACAGATCGGGGGAAGGATCCTGTTCCCAGCGTATTCTGAGATAGTGCGGGAGCGCCCCGAAAAACTTTACGCCGTTGTAGCGAAAGGCCGGTTAGTCCAGCTTGTGCCCTATTGGCTGGTCTGCGTAATCTTTGTCTATTTTGGCCAGAGTCTGATGGGTATCTTGTATGACGACAGATACAAGGATTCCGGATGGATGCTAGAAATATTGGCATTGGGTTCGCTGGTGGGAAGTCTGATAGCTTCATACAATGGAGTCCTGTGGGCCAAGGGTTTAGTTAGGACGAGCACCATGTTGTTGGCTATTCAATTGCTGATTCAGGTTCCAGCTATGGTGGCGGGCGCACATTTCGGCGGTGCAAAGGGTTTGGCGTTGGCCGTTGCGTCGGTGAGTTGGATCCTGTATCCCGTGCATGCCTTTGTCTATTCACGGCATTCCTTATGGCAACCGGAGATCGATCTCCCAGTATTCGGTATATCTGTATTAGTTCTGATCTCCGCGCTGGGTAGTCACGGTCCGTTCGGGTAAATGTGCGCCAAGTCGGCGGTAAGGGTCCGCGAGTTCAAATTCGAAGTGCAACTCGGCGGATTCAAGTCTGAAGTGAGGCCGTACCTATGGTGGGTGGCGATCCAGTTGGGGTGATCCTGAAGGTGAAAAAATCTTGAAGGGCGAGCAGGCGCGATACGGCGAGAGTAGTCTTCCGCTGACCGGTGGATCAGCGGAAGCGACGCGATACGGTGGTTACCGGTTGGAGGCAACCGAGGCATCAGGGTTGCTGGTGGGGATGGTTCCGCATGGAGCCCGCGTTCTGGATGTTGGATGCGGAGACGGCACCATGAGCGTGATGTTGCGCGACCATAGGAATGCGACCGTCGTTGGGCTTGAGCCGAATCCTGAGCGAGCTGCGGCCGCTCTAGCCCGCGGACTCACCGTGCTGCAGATGGAACTCAATGGGTCCGTGATCGAGCAAACCAGTGAATTCGATGTGGTCTTGTTCGCCGACGTTTTGGAGCACATGACCGACCCGCTGGCGGCACTTGAGGCCGTGAGTCGGATGCTGTTGCCAGGAGGGGTAGTGGTGGCATCCGTACCCAACGTCGCGCACTGGACGGTGCGCCTGAATCTACTACGGGGACGATTTGACTATAGTGAAGTCGGGATCATGGATTCGATGCACCTTCGGTGGTTTACGCGAGCGAGCTTTTTGCGTCTATTCGAAGCTGCAGGGTACTCGGTGGTGGAAGCACGTGCCTCCACTGGACTCTGGGTGTGGGATTACAAGTGCCGATGGCCATGGCGGTGGTTCAGTGATAGTCGCAGGAAATGGATCGTTCAGCGGGCCGCGGCGAAGTGGCCCACCCTCTTCGGTTATCAGCACATAGTGAAAGCTGTCCCGCGCAAATTGGCGGCGGGCAACGTCATGGACGGAGGTCGTTGAACCGTGTGTGCAAATCCTTTAGTTGGTGTGGTAATGCCCGTTTTCAACGGTGAGCGGTATCTCGCGCCTACGATTGAGGCGATACTCGGTCAGACCTTCACGGACTTTGAGTTCGTGATTGTCAATGACGGTTCCACCGACGGCTCGAGAGACATACTTGAGCAATACGCGAGACAGGACAGCAGAATTGTTATTGTCGACCAGCAGAACGGAGGAATCTCGAGGGCGCTAAACGCCGGGATTGATAGAGTGATCGCGCCTTATGTGGCACCAATCGATCAGGATGACATTTCGCTTCCTCACAGACTCGAGGTCGAGGTCGCCGCGCTCGAAGCAGAGCCGGATGTTGTGTGCGTGGGTGGTTGGTACGAGATTATCGATGCACAGGGGCGATACTTGACAACACTCCGGGTACCAAGTGACGACAGCGATATCCAGCGAGTAGCTTTGGCTGGGCACTCGCCAATCTGCCACTCGGGATGCATGATGCGAAAGGAGGCCTTTCTAAAAGTAGGCGGCTACGACCCGGAGTTCGACTTGGCGCAGGATCTAGATCTTTACCTTCGGTTGGGTGAAGTTGGACGACTTCAAAACCTTGAAACGCCCGTATTGCGTTACCGCGTTCACGCCGCTGCATCTAGCGAACGACGCTGCGCGGAGCAGCGCGAGCGGGCGCGTGTCGCTTGTGAACGCGCGTGGAATCGCCGTGGGATTCGTGGCACGTTCGAAGCCGCAGAGTTGTACCGCCCCGGTCCCTCGAGTGCGTCCCAACACAAGTTTTCCCTGCAGTACGGATGGTGGGCGTTCAACAGCAGGGAACGGCAGACGGCAATTGTTTACGGGTTGCGTGCGATCCACGCAAGGCCGTTGCAGTCCGAGGGCTGGAGACTGCTTGCCTGCGCGTTGCTGAAGCCGTTCGGCTCCCGGCGGTAAGCAAAATGGAAATAGCAATTCGGCTTGTCAGCATCGTGGTTCCGATGTACAACGCCGAGGACTATATCTCTAAGGCTCTCGGGTCGATATTGCGCGAAACGGGGATACCCATAGAGGTGATCGTGGTCAACGACAAATCGACCGACGCTTCTCTGGCCCGGATCCTCGCGTTCCGGGATAAGAGAATTTGCGTGGTCGATGGCCCGGGTCGCGGGATCTCGGCCTGCCTGAATGCCGGGCTCGCCGAAGCACGGGGCGCAATCATCATGCGCTGCGACGCCGACGATTTGTATCCGGAAATGCGGATCAAGCAACAAGTGGTATGGCTAAGCGCGAATCCAGAGTACGCAGCGGTGTGTGGCTCATTTTCGACTATCGATAGCCATGGCCGGCTGGTTTCTGATTTGCAGTGCGGGGCGGAACCGCGCGAAATCACCAGCGAGCTGAGAGAAGGGATCGTTCGGACAAGCCTGTGTACTTATGCTATTCGCGCGAAGTCGATGATCAAGGTTGGAGGCTTTCGCGAGTATTTCGAATCGGCAGAGGATATCGACATGCAGTTAAGACTCGGCGAGGTAGGCCGTATCAGGTATGTTCCGGACAATTGTTATTTTTATAGGCTGCATGCGTCTTCTATAACGCATAGTCAAAGCAATGTCGTGCGAGAGTTCTTTGAACGAACAGCCTTCGAGTTCCAGAAGCAACGCCGGACGTCTGGGTTGGATGAGCTTCAAAGAGGGAATCCGCCGTCTAAACTTGGAGGAAGACTGTCCCCTGCCAGTTCCTCCAGTGCGCACATACAAGGCGTGCTGCTCGGACGGGCATGGCGCGAACACGACGCTGGACAAAAGGCGAAGTCGCTAGGGACGGGGTTGCGCGCGTTAACGGCAAATCCCTCGAATCTTAAGGTTTGGAAGAGTCTAGTTGCGTTGGCATTGAAACGTGATGGCGGAAGGCGAAACTAAGATGCACAAAGGTCGACGAAGGAAAGTGGTCACCACTGGAGTAGTACCCCGCGCAGTTAGGCATGAAAGCCATTAACTTAGAAGAATGGCTCGTTCCTGTTTCCCACCCGACGCATTACCCTAGAAATCGATGCGAATTACTTTTGTTCTACCGACAGTAAACATGAGTGGCGGAATAAGGGTCGTCGCGATTTACGCGAAGGCACTCGCCGCTCGCGGCCATGGAGTGACGCTTGTTTCGCCGCCGCCGAGAGACTTGTCGTTCGCCAGCAAGGTAAGGTCTTTCCTTAAAGGGAGAGGCTGGCCTTCGACACCGTTACCGTCAAAGTCGCATCTCGACGGTCTCCATCTAGATTACCGGGTGCTGGATGTGTGGCGCCCCCCTATTGACTCCGACGTGCCGGATTCCGACATCGTTATCGCAACCTGGTGGGAAACCGCCGAGTGGGTTAATGCGCTCAGTCCACATAAGGGCGCGAAAGTCTATTTTATTCAGCACCACGAAGTTTTTCCCCATCTGCCGTTCGCGCGCTGTCGTGCTACCTACAAATTCCCAATGCACAAGATCGTGATTGCGCGATGGCTTGAAGATGTGATGCATGCTCAGTACGGCGACGACGTGGTGGACCTTGTCCCCAATAGCGTCGACCGAACTCAATTTGTTTCCGCTGTTCGCGGCAAACAATCAGTTCCCACGGCCGGTTTCTTGTATTCAACTGTTGCATTTAAGGGCCTGGACGTGTCGCTTGCGGCGTTACGGGCCGTCCGTAAGCGAATTCCTGATCTCTGTTTGATTTGTTTTGGCAGTGAGCACCGAAGCGCGGTTTTTCCGCTTCCGGAGGGTGCCGAATTTTCCTTCTCTCCGCCCCAGGATCAAATCAGGAATCTGTACTCTCAATGCGACGTCTGGATCACAGCCAGCCGGAGCGAAGGTTTTAATCTCCCTGCGATGGAAGCGATGGCTTGCCGGACGCCCGTGGTTTCCACAAAAACCGGATGGCCGGAGGGGGTGATTGAGACAGGGAAAAACGGTGTGCTGGTCGACATCGACGACGTCGCCGGACTTGCGCGCGGCGTGGAGTGGATACTCTCGCTTGCTGGCGATGAGTGGAAAACTCTGTCGCAGCGAGCGTACGAAACTGCATGCTCCGGTTCGTGGGAGGAATCTTCGCGCAGGTTTGAAAACGCGCTCGTTCATGCGTGTCGGCGATCGATGCATGGCGAGATCGCAGGCAAGTGCGCCTGTAATCTCTGAGCGGGACTGGACAATTGGCTGAGAGCGTCTGGATCGTCATCGTCAACTATCGCACCGCTGATCTGGCGGTCGTGGCCCCGGCTGCACGCAACCACAGCCGCCACCGGTTGTTTTCTTGAGCGTCGGGTAAGAACGACAACGAGAACCTTGGGATCAGGGTTGCCAAAGAGATCGCTATGAATCGACCAACGGTAGACGATTTGAGTCGGTGGTTGGATGACCCGCTGGTGGATGCGCTGGGCGATCGATACGGGAAACTTGAGATCTCGCTCCTGTCTCAGGCCAACACCGTGGTGGACGGAACGACCGTACTGCTGCTTCGCGATCCAGCGGGTCAATCGCGCGCCGTGGTGCTCTGTTCCTCGCCCGTTGCGCCAGGCATGGTCCAGCGAGCGATGACCCGAGCGCAGCAAGCAAAGGTGGTCCTGGGTGCGTCCGCCGGCGCCCCCATCCTCGATCCGCTGGCGGAGGGCAGCGTGCGAGGGTTAAGCTACGCTGTTCTGCCGTACTGCAATGGACTCAGCGATTCTCGACCTGTTTGGTGGATACAGCGCGCGTTGCTGCGCCCGTCTATTTTTGACTGGCTGTGGCGTGCGACCGAATGCTCGTTAAGCAACGTCGATCCGGCTGACATCGATCGCGGCTTTGCTGAGCCGCTGCGACGCATGGTGGCTCTGGAGCTAATCCACGACCGCCTGCGGGGCGCTGCCAAGCGGGCTGCCAAGCGCCTCGATGCCGGTGCTTGGGCGCCCAGATACGTTCTCATGCATGGGGACTTGTGGAAAGGCAACATCCTCATTCAACCGGCGAACCGCGCCTTCGAGCGGCTGAAGATGTCCGACCGCTTCGTCATCATCGACTGGGCGGGATCTGAAATCTACGGCTATGCAATGTATGACTTGGTAGGCCTGGCACAATCCATGCGTTTGAATGCCCGGAATCTTCGGCGCGAGGTGGATCGGCATTGTCGCTTGCTCCGTTGCGAGCCAGCCGACGCAACGTCCTACCTGGCGGCCGCGCTCGGTCATATCGCGATGAACCTTGAGCGCTTCCCCATTGACAGGTACGCGCATATGGCCGAGTCTTGTTTTGCGACTCTCGAGCACGCCTTGGAATGACCCTACAGAAAGCGAACCCAATGCAGGATAATGCCCGGATCAACCCGAAGTACGTCTGCCCGCGCACGCATGCGCCATTGTACTTGGACGGTGACGCCCTCCGCACTACGGCCGGCGACGGCGTGTACCCGATACAAGCCGGGATCCCGCGATTTCTACGCTTTGAACCGGCCGAAGACGAGCCGATGCGTGCGCGACTGGCGCGGTTAAACCAGCTGGCACGCGAGAACGGATGGCAGTCAGCGCTGCGCGAGGTTCATGACGCATCATTCATTCGTTATGTCACTGAAGTTAAGCGAGCATCGTTCATCGACCTGCTGCCGCTGACTCGTGATAGCGACGTGCTCGAGATCGGCCCGGGTCTGGGGCAGTTCACCTCATTGCTGGCACGCCGGGCGAGGTCGATCTGCGCCCTGGAGGTGGTGGCTGGTCAAGCGGAGTTCGCCGCCGAACGCTGCCGACAAGAGGGCATGACGAACGTACATCTCGCCACTGGCGGCGACGGCTGCCGGTTGCCGTACGCTGACCATGCCTTCGAATTGGTTGTCCTGAACCTCGTCTTTGAGTGGTGCGCTTCGCGCTGTTCGGACGAGACATTCGCCAGTGTCCAGCGCCGGCTCCTTGACGAGATCGGTCGCGTGCTAAAGCCCGGCGGATCGCTGTATCTCGCTACGAAGAACCGCTTTGCCTTGTTCAACCTCATCGGCAAACCTGACGAGCACTGCTACGGTGTTCGTTTTGGCAGCGCTTTGCCGCGATGGCTTGCGCTGTTTTTGGTACGGCGGAAGGGCCACCCCAGACTGGCTGGCTTGCTTTATTCGCACAACGCGCTAAAGGCCATGTTGCGCGATGCGGGCTTCGAAAGGGTCGATTCGTTCTGGGCCACGCCTGAGATGCGCTTTCCGACCTACTACGTGCCGACCGACGCCGCTTCGATCCGCGACGCGCGCCGCAGACCCGGTTTTATTCAGGGTGAGGGGCGCAGCACGCGGTTGCTGATGCCGCTCATTCCTGCTTGTTTGGTGAAGCACTTTACGCCAGGCCTCGCTTTCCTTGCGACCAAGCGCCGCTGAGAAGGACTACACGAGTGGCTGGACACGTCTGGATCGTTATTGTTAACTATCGCACCGCTGATCTGGCGGTTGATTGTCTTCATTCCATTGCGGCGCAGATTGCCGAGTTCTCCAAGCTTCACACAGTAGTGGTGGATAACGCTTCGGGCGACGGGTCGGTGGAAAAGCTGATGGGAGTCATCGACCGGGAGGGATGGCAGGGTTGGGCCTCTGTAATTCCAAGTGATCGCAATGGCGGTTTCGCATTCGGCAATAACGCCGGAATCAGGGAAGCATTGCGGTCGGCCTGCCGTGCCGACTATGTCATGTTGCTTAACCCTGACACCATCGTCCGCGGTGGGGCCATTCGCGCGCTGGTGCATTTCATGGACGCGCATCAGCGCGTGGGGATTGCCGGGAGTCGTCTCGAAAACGGTGAAGGGGGCGCTGAGTGCTCTGCGCATAACGCATTTTCGCCACTGGGGGAGCTGGAGTGCGGCGCGCGTTTGGGTATTCTCAGCCGCGCGCTGCATCGTTATGCGGTGTCGCCGCCGATGCGGGAGGCGGCTCATGAATGCGACTGGATTTCAGGGGCGAGCCTGATTGTGAGGCGGGAGGTATTTGAGCAAATCGGCCTGCTGGACGAGGGGTATTTTCTTTATTTTGAAGAAGCGGATTTCTGTTTGCGCGCGCGAAAAGCGGGCTGGAAGATCTGGTTTGTGCCGGAATCGCGCGTCGTCCATTTCGAAGGTGCATCGACCGGAATCCGCAACATCGTGCGGCGCCGGCCGCGGTATTGGTACGATTCCCGGCGCCGCTATTTCGTCAAGCATTTCGGTATGTTCGGATTGATGCTTGCCGACGCGCTGTGGGCTGCCGGCAGGACGTCGCTCGCATTGCGCCGTATGTTGCGGCTTGGTTCCGGCGGGAAGGAGCAGGACCCAAAGTGGTTCGCTTTTGACCTCCTGCGGGGTGATTTGAGATCTTTTTTTACAAGGAAATGATGAACCATAAGCCGAATGGGCGTGTGCCTGTCAACGTCGGCGTCGTCGCCATCGGCCGCAACGAAGGCGAGCGGTTGCGTAATTGCCTGAAATCAGTCCGTAAGGCGGCGTGCCCGATGGTATACGTCGATTCGGGTTCGACGGATGGTTCCATCGAGATGGCGCGTGCAATGGGCGTAGATGTGGTCGGGCTGGACATGCGCGCTCCCTTCACGGCGGCGCGGGCGCGCAACGAAGGGTACCGGCATTTGCGCGAACTGGCGCCGGATTTGGCCTACGTGCAGTTCGTCGACGGCGACTGCGAAGTCGCCGCGGGCTGGCTCGAGAAAGCGACCGCCTTTCTTGACGCGCACCCCGATGTGGCGGTCGTTTCCGGCCGGCTGCGCGAGCGTTATCCGCAACTCTCGATTTACAACATGCTTTGCGACATCGAGTGGGATACGCCGGTCGGCGAGGCCTGGGCCTGCGGGGGCAACGCGCTGACGCGTGCCGACGCTTTCGGGAAGGCGGGCGGCTATCGGGCCGACCTGATCGCCGGGGAAGAGCCTGAACTGTGCGTCCGCCTTCGCGCTGCGGGCTGGCGCATCTGGCGTCTGGATCGGGAAATGGCTCGGCATGACGCGGCGATAACCCGCTTCAGCCAGTGGTGGAAACGGACGCTGCGCAGCGGCTATGGTTACGCTCAGGGTGCCGACCTGCACGGCGCGCCGCCCGAGCGGTTATGGGTGCGCGAATCGCGCAGCGCCTGGTTCTGGGGACTGGGCATTCCGGCGGCGGTATTTGCACTTGTCCCGTGGTGCGGGACTTGGGCACTTGTCTTGCTGCTGCTCTATCCGCTTCAGATCGTCCGTCTCGCCATGCGCGGAGGGCGCACTGCTCGCGAGAACTGGTGGCGGGCATTGTTTTTGGTTTTGGGCAAGTTTCCCGAAATGGTCGGCCAGTTGAAATTTCTGACGTATCGCTGTCTTGCCGGAAAATCGCGTCTGATCGAGTACAAGTAACCCGCCCGGGGGCCAGCGCAACCCATGTCTTCGAAAATTACCTATTTTATCAACCAGTATCCCAAGGTCAGCCACAGCTTCATCCGGCGGGAAATTCTCGCGCTCGAGCGCCAGGGCTTCGACATCCTGCGCATCGCGCTGCGCGGCTGGGACGGCGAACTGGTCGACGCGGAGGATCAGCAGGAGCGGGCGCGGACCCGGTACGTGCTGCAGGAGGGGTTTCCCGTTCTGCTGCTGGCCGTGTTGCGGACCCTGCTGACGGCACCCGGACGTTTCTTTTCTGCATTCGCGCTGGCGCTTCGCATGGGGCGGGGCGCTGACCGTCCGTTGCCCTATCACCTCGTCTACCTCGCCGAGGCTTGCCGCATGCTGCCGTGGCTGAAGTCTTTCGGCGCGACACACGTGCACGCGCATTTCGGCACCAACTCTGCGGAAGTGGTGATGCTGATTCGCGCGTTGGGCGGGCCACCCTACAGCTTTACGGTGCACGGGCCGGACGAGTTCGACAAGCCGCAGTTTCTCGGTATCGGCGAGAAGATTCGTCGCTCGGCCTTCGTGGTGGCGATCAGTTCGTATGGCCGCAGCCAGCTCTTTCGCTGGGTCGAGCACGCGCACTGGCCAAAGATTAGGGTGGTCCACTGTGGCCTGGAGCCCTCGTTTCACGACGTTGCGCCGGTACCACCACCCGCTGCACCGCGGCTGGTCTGTGTCGGGCGCCTGTGCGAACAGAAGGGGCAGTTGCTGCTGGTCGAGGCAGCCGCCCGTTTGGCCGGGAAAGGCATCCGGCTCGAGTTGGTGCTGGCTGGCGACGGCGAAATGCGGAGCGAGGTCGAAGCGTTGATCGCGAAGCACGGGCTAGGAAAACGGGTGCGAATCACCGGCTGGATCAGCAGCGAGCGAGTCCGCGAGGAAATCCTCGCAGCGCGCGGACTGGTGCTGCCGAGCTTCGCCGAAGGCCTGCCGGTGGTGATCATGGAAGCCATGGCGCTTCGGCGGCCGGTGCTGACGACCTACGTGGCCGGCATACCAGAACTGGTCATTCCCGGCGAGAACGGCTGGTTGTTCCCGGCGGGGGATGTCGACGCACTCGCCGCGGCGATGGAGGATTTCCTGTCGTGTTCAGCCGACGAGTTGCGGGTCATGGGCGAGGCGGCCCATGCGCGGGTGCTTGAACGCCATTCGATCGATATCGAGGCAGCCAAGCTGGCTGGATTTTTTCGCCAGGCCGCTTCAGGAGTAATGGGGAATGAGTAATGGGTGATGTGTAATTCATGACCCGTCCACACACTCATTACTCATCACCCATGACTCATCACAATAGAACGTGGCGTCCGTGATCTTTATCGAGACTTTGTTATGCCTGCTTGCGCTGGCGATACTGGTACCAGTATCGGTGCTCGTCGTGCAGGTGCTGATGGCGTTGCCCGCGTACCGCCCGCGCGAGATGCCCGGCGGCCGGCGCCCCACCGTGGCGGTCGTGATCCCGGCGCACGATGAAGCGCTGGTGATCGCCGACACCCTGCGCGCTATCGTTCCGCAGCTCGTCGCAGGCGACCGGCTGCTCGTGGTGGCCGATAACTGCGCAGACGATACGGCGAGGATCGCCGCCGAGGCGGGCGCGGAGGTTCTCGATCGCTCCGACCGCGAGCGTCGCGGCAAGGGCTATGCGCTCGATGTCGGCGTGCGCCATCTGGAGCGGAATCCGCCGGAGGTCGTGCTGATCATCGACGCCGATTGCGAAATCGATAGCGCGGCGATCGAACGCCTTGCCCGCTTGTGCCTTGAGACGGGCCGACCGGTGCAGGGGCTGTATCTCATGCATTCGCCCAAGGGCGCAGGACTCAAGACGCGCATCGCCGAGTTCGCCTGGCTGGTCAAGAACCATGTTCGCGCGCTCGGCTTTCACCGGCTTGGTCTGCCCTGCCAGCTCATGGGCACGGGGATGGCGTTTCCCTGGGCGGTCATCAGTACTGCGGCACTCGCAAGCGGGCACATCGTCGAGGATCTCAAGCTCGGCATCGATCTCGCGCGTGCGGGGGCGCCGGCACTGTTCTGTCCCGAGGCGCGGGTCACGAGCTATTTTCCGGCGACGGCAGAGGGGATCACCGGTCAGCGGACGCGTTGGGAGCACGGCCACCTCGGGGTGATTCTCAGCGCCGCGCCGCGGTTGTTTCTGGAAGCGCTGCGCCGTCGCGACCGCAATCTTTTCGCGTTGGCGCTCGACCTGTGCGTACCGCCGCTGGCGCTGCTGCTGCTGCTGGTGCTGTCGGTGTTTGTCGGCAGTGCGGTGTTTTTCGTGGCTACCAAGCTGGCGCTGCCGTTGTGGCTGGCGGCGATGTCGTTGGTGATGCTGGGTTTGTCCGCGCTGTTGTCCTGGGGCCGGTATGGCCGGAAGGTCATCTCGCTCGCGAGCCTCGCCTACGCGCCCTTCTATGTGCTGTGGAAAATACCGATTTACTTGAAGTTCCTGGTGCGGCGGCAAGCGGAGTGGGTTCGATCCAGACGGGACGGGGACTAAGTAGTGGTCGATTTTCACAGGCATGTTTACTGCGTGCTGGGCCTGCCGTTCGATGCAGTGGATATGGCGGGCGCCATCCAGCATGTGCGGGAAGCCGCGGCGCAACGCATCCCCTGCTTCATGTCTACACCGAACCTGAATTTCCTCATTGGCTGCCTCACGGACGGTCGATTTCGCGACTCGGTGATACATAGCGATCTCAGCATTGCCGACGGTATGCCCCTGGTGTGGATCGCGCGGTTGCTTGACATCCCGATTCGGGAGCGGGTAGCTGGCTCTACGTTGTTCGATCTGCTTCGCGGCGGTTCCGGAAAACAGTTGTCGGTTTTCTTCTTCGGAGGGCCCGATGGAGTGGCCGAAGCGGCATGCCGGCGGCTGCGGCTCGAGGACAAGGGGCTGACCTGCGTGGGATATGAATCCCCGGGGTTCGGTTCCATCGAGGAAATGAGTAGTGACGGGATCGTTCAGCGCATCAATGCAAGCAAGGCAGATTTCCTCGTCGTAGCGCTGGGCGCCAAGAAGGGGCAGGCCTGGATCGAGCACAACCGCGCGCGGATCGCGGTGCCGGTGATCAGCCACCTTGGGGCCGTGTTGAACTTCGTGGCGGGCATCGTCAATCGGGCGCCGGCGTGGATGCATAATATCGGGCTGGAATGGCTGTGGCGTATCAAGGAGGAGCCCCCACTGTGGCGCCGCTATTTCGGGGATGGGCTGGTTTTGCTAATCTTATTGGTGACCCGCGTGTTTCCTTATGCCTGGTATCTGCGACGCCACAAGCCGAATGCTGATGAGCTGGAGATGGCCACCGCGGAAACGAAGGCAGAAGGACAACACTACGTTGTTCATCTGCGGGGCGCGTGGACGCAGCGGAATATCGCTCCATTGCGAGATTGTTTCTCCAAGGCGGCGCTGACCGGGAAGGACGTGCGGCTGAAAATGGGCGGAGTCACATATGTGGACAGCGCCTTTGTGGGGCTCGTCATATTATTGCAAGGGCATCAAAAGCAACAGGGCAGACAGTTGCTGATTGTCTCACCCCAAAAACAGGTTCGCCGAGTGATCAGATATTGTTGTGCTGAATACTTGTGTTTGGGCGCTGACTTTCAGTTGCCGAAGTAAATTCTTTGGAAAGTACGTAAGCTTCCCCCGCTGTTAGGATGAGCCCAAAGCCAGCTATCACTCAATTATTCCATTATCTCCAACTTGCGCTGACGGGATACAGTTTGCGCTTAACACGACGCGACAAGACTTTGACATCACACCAGCTGCGCGCGTGCAATATTGAGGCATGCCGCAAGCGCTGACTGTAGGTGCGTATCACGTTGGCGTGACATTTAGAAAGGCGGTAAGCGTGAAAGACACTCCGTACCGATATCTGCCACTGCGTAGTCCGGTTTATCGAGCCCTTCGCCAGTTTTTCCGCCAGCATGTATATGCGGGTACACGGGTAGCTTGTCCGATATGCGAACGGAAGTTTCGAGGCTGGCTTAATGATAAACAAAATGGCAGTTGTCCTGGCTGCGGTTCCGAAGCACGCCACCGTTTTCTATGGCTCTATCTGGCTAGCGAGTGGCTTGGGAAGGAAGAGGCTTTGGAGCTCCTGCACTTTGCGCCTGAATTGTGCCTGCAACCTCGCTTCGATCGTGACCCAAGACTTTCCAGATATGTAACAGCAGACCAAAGTGCTCCAAACGTCGACTTCCACACCGATATCACGAAGCTGTTGTTTGAAGAGAAATCCTTCGATGCCATAGTTTGCAGCCATGTTCTGGAGCACATACCGGACGATAGAGCAGCGATGCACGAAATGCGTCGGGTTCTGCGGCCTGGGCGTGTGGCTTACATTCAAGTGCCCTTAGCGAGAGAGTTGCCCCACACTGACGAAGATACGAGCGTCATTGACCCTAAAGACCGCGAGAGTCGGTTCGGGCAATTCGATCACGTAAGGCTGTATGGTATGGATCTCGGCGATCGGCTGCGCGAGGCAGGTTTTGAGGTCGGCGAGGTCAGGCCGCGCGACATCCTAGACGAAAAGCAGTTGGTTAGCTACGGCCTTTGGGACGACACAATTTTTCGCTGTGAAGCTAAAAGGTGTACAAGTTTGAAAAAATGTTCCGGGGATTGTTAATTCTAATGACAAATGTCTTTGAAGCAAAATCTACTGTAGAGCAAAGGGATGAAGATTATTATCATCCCATTGCCTTGAAGCTTTATGATCGGGCGATTTTGGACATGTAGTGGTGGTGGAAACACCGGACGCCGTGCTGGTTGCGCACAAGAGCCGCATTCAGCAGGTCAAGGAAGTGGTGGCGCGGCTCAAGCGCGAGGGGCGCGCGGAAGCCGATGCCCATCGCAAGACTTATTGTCCATGGGGCTACTACGACAGCATCGACGCCGGCGGCCGTTTTCAGGTGAAGCGCATTGTGGTCAATCCGGGCGCGTCGCTTTCGCTGCGGATGCACCACCATCGCGCCGAACACTGGATCGTGGTCACCGGTACCGCGCGTGTCAGACGCGGCGAAGAGACATTCCTCGTTTCCGAAAACGAGTCGACCTTCATTCCGCTGGGAACCCTGCACCGCCTGGAAAATCCGGGCAAGGTGCCGCTTGAGATCATCGAGGTGCAGTCCGACACCTATCTCGGCGAGGACGACATTGTCCGTTATGAGGATACCTACGGGCGCAGTTAGTACCCGAAAGCCGGCAGCATACGGCTATCCTTAGCGCTCGCCGGCGGCGCGCACGGAATCGGGATCGAGAAGCGTGCCCGGCAGATACTGGATGTGGACCCGGCCGGGAACAGGGGCAGGGCGCGGAGGCTCCTGCCATTCACGGTATTTCGCGAGCATGGCCGGCACGTAAGCCCGCGTTTCAGAATAGGGCGGAATGCGCAGGCCGTAGCGTTGCACGGCATTTTCCCCGGCGTTGTAGGCGGCCAACGCAAGATCGAGGCGGCTGTCGAAGATCCGTAAGAGATCGCCCAGGTAACGCGTTCCGGCGCGAAGATTGGCTTCGAGCGAGCGCGCCGGATCGGCCACGCCGTAACGCGAAGCCGTTTCGGGCAGAACCTGCATGAGACCAACGGCGCCCTTCGGTGAGCGGGCCGCGGGATCGTAGCGCGATTCCACGTAAATGAGCGCATGCACGAGCGCAGGGTCGAGGGCCGCATCGTGGGCCGCGCTTTGGATGAGTTCCGTGAACGGTTTGTCGGCAAGCTGCGCCGGAACAAGCGGCTTTCTCTCGGACTCAGGTGCCGGCACGTAAGGTTCTCTTGCGGTAAAGCGAAAGGCGCCGGGCTTTTCGATTCTGAGCTTATACGCAGACGAAGTATCCACTGTGGACTCGGCGGCAATAGTGGCCACCGCGGAACAGGCCGCGACCGCAAAAACAAACACCTTCGGAAGTAATGCTGTGCGCATGGTTCGCTATTTTTAGCGCCAATCAATTGCGCGCTGCACGTGGATAGCTCTGATTGCTATCTACGTTAATCCAGGGAAGCATAACTATATTCCAGGGAAAGATAACCATATGCTTGCGGGACCGCGAATTAGTCCGAATGGACTATTGACGCATGTTCGACCTGGGCTTACTCATTGCGCGTCGCCGGATGGGATGGGACGGGGCGCTGCCTGACATCTGCGATTGGATGACGGTGGTGGTTGGAGTAGTGCTTTTGGACTATTGACGGAAATGTGGTGTTGGTTAAACTGAAACAAGAGTGCAATTGCGATTTCAATTCTTTATAAAGAAGTACCGATGAAAAATAAGTTGCTTGTTATAAACAGAAATCCTGAGGAAAGGAGTGTTTTGATGAAGACAACCGAAAAGAGGAACCGAATATGACCGGTTTTTCGAAGAAAAATGCGATCGCGGTCGCGGTCGGTGTATCCAGTTTGTGCTTTGTCGGGGCGGCACATGCGGTGGTCACCAGCCCCAACGTCGCCGGCGGTTACCCCAGTCTGGGAGATTTCGGAACGCTCAGCGCACCGGCCTCCGTGACTTTTGATGGGCATCAACATAATGCCGGGCCTGTGCTCGCCTCGGTGGATTTGTTCGTTGATGGCCAAGACGCAGTTACGTTCTCGGTAGCTAGTAACTCGGCCAGCAACGTCGCTACCATAGCTTCCGGCAGTGGGAATAACGGCTGGGCAAGCTTTGCAACGTCGTTGTGGGACACCACCGCAGGCCTATTGGCTACCGGGACGGTAACGAACCTCGGTGGGGGATCTTGGTCTTCACGTTTTTCGTATTTGCCGCTCACCGTTACCGGATCGCCCTACTCCATTCATATTAATGGCGTAACGCTATCGGGGTCGCACACCGCTGGCTATGCCGAATCCACGACTCTATCGCCCGTTGCATCGCCCGTTCCAGGACCCGAGACCTTCGCGATGATGCTCGCCGCTCTTAGCCTCATGGGTTTCATTGCGCGCCGCAGGAAGCAGAACGACGCTGCTGCGTAATCCCCATTCAGCAGCAATAACAAGAGAAGTGGCTCCGTTTGTTTGAACAACTTTCCCCGATTTATAAGTGGAGCCCGGGCGGGTTGGCAAAGGTGCTGGAGATCGTGGAGGGCACCTCCGAGATCCAGCGCATGATCATCTCGCGGCGGCGGCTCGCCTGACGCGCCGGTTCGCATACGAGGACCTGGGTCCCGGCACCCGCGAGGTGACGGTGCGCACCATCGCCGGCGACGACGCGGACCGGTTCGCTCAGATCTCGGGCGATCTCAATCCGATCCACTTGGATGCCGAGTTCGCCGCCGCCACGCCCTTCGGCAGGCGAGTGGGAGGTTCAAATCCTCTCACTCCGACCACTCAAACC
>JBQMQE010000027.1:0-28510 GCA_052172655.1 Burkholderiales bacterium | reverse complement strand
ATTCACCGCCACCGTGGCGACACGGCCGCGCGCGTGGCGTCCGGCGAGCACGCCGCCGGCGATGTCGACCTGCGCCATGATCCAGCCGCCGAAAATGTCGCCGTGGTGGTTGGCGTCGGCGGGCATGGGCATGACGCGCAGCACCGGTTCCCTGCCTTCGGGGAGTTTCACTGGTTCAGCCATGGTGTTCGATATAACGCCTGGTCGCTCCCGGCATCCGGCAATGGACGCATGGCGTCTAAGCGCTATGTTGCAGCCTTCTGATTGCGCGCCTTGGCCAGCGCCTGTTCCAGGGCAGTTAGCACGCGACCGGAGTTGAACGGCTTGACGACGTAGCCGTCAGCTCCGCCCTCCAGCGCTGCCTGCACGGTTTCGCGATCGGTGCTGCCGGTTACCATCAAAATCAACGTTTGCGGCAATTTCGCCCGGATCGCAAGCAACACGTCCAGACCGCTCATCTGGGGCATCATGTTGTCGAGGCAGACAATATCGGGCTTCAACCAGAGCGCCAGCCTGATGCCTTTTTTGCCGTTGGTTGCTTCGCCGACAACTTCATACTCGTCGCCGATGAGAATGCTGCGCAAAATCATGCGAGATAAATTGTCGTCGTCGATGATCAAAACCTTGTAACGATTCTTGTCTGGCATGCCAATGAATCCGCAGCTTGTCAAACCGCATTATGTCATAAGGCGGACCGGGAAATACCCGCGATCGGGTTCGCGCCGGCCGTCAATTGCGCGCAGACCCGCCTCCTGTGCGAAAATAGCGTCACTGCAGCGGCCGTGCGCGCTATGCCGCCGCCCGATGCCGCAGCCGAATCGACCCTGATCGCTTTTCCCATCCCGACATGGCACATGGACACGGCTCCGCCGCCTTATCCGTAGACGCAGAGCCGCCCGCGCCCGGCGCGCGGCGCAACGAGTGGCGCGCGCTCGGCATGCTGCTGCCTTACCTGTGGGAATACAAATGGCGGGTTCTGGTCGCGCTGGCGTTCCTCGCCTCGGCCAAGGTCGCCAACGTCGGCGTGCCGCTGGTGTTGAAGTCCGTCGTCGATGCGCTCTCGCCCGAGCAGCAGGTGCTGGCGCTGCCGCTGGCGCTGCTCGTCGCCTATGGCGCGCTGCGGCTTTCCACCGTGCTGTTCGCCGAGCTGCGCGACGTGGTGTTCGTGCGCGTGACGCAGCGCGCGATCCGCCGCGTCGCGCTCACCGTGTTCCGCCATTTGCACAGCCTGAGCCTGCGCTTCCACCTCGAGCGCCAGACCGGGGGTGTGTCGCGCGACATCGAGCGCGGCACGCGCGGCATTTCCACCCTGCTCTCCTACATGCTGTTTTCCATCATTCCGGTGATTCTGGAATTCAGCCTGGTGGCGGCGGTGCTGTTGACCCGGTTCGACTGGCGTTTCGCCGCGATTACTTTCTCCGCCGTCGCGATCTACCTCTTTTTTACCGTCAGCGTCACGGAGTGGCGCATGGACATCCGCCGCCGGGTGAACGAGCTCGATTCCAGGGCCAACACCCGCGCCATCGACAGCCTGCTCAATTACGAGACGGTGAAGTATTTCAACAACGAGGAGTACGAGGCGCGGCGCTACGACGACAACCTGCAGAAGTACGAAGCGGCTGCGGTGAAGAATGAGGTCTCGCTCGGGCTGCTGAACGTGGGCCAGAGCTGCGTCATCGCGATCGCCGTGACCCTGCTGATGATCCTCGCGGCCGAGGGCGTGGTGAATAAGACGCTGACGCTGGGCGACCTGGTACTGATCAACGGCCTGCTGATCCAGCTCTATATTCCGCTCAATTTCCTCGGCGTGGTCTACCGCGAGATCAAGCAGGCGCTGATCGACACCGACAGGATGTTCCGGCTGCTGCAGGAGAATCGCGAAATTCAGGACCGTGCCGATGCCGTCATGCTCGCCGCGGGCAGCGCCTCCATGCGCTTCGAGCATGTGGATTTTTCCTACGACCCGAAGCGCCAGATCCTGTTCGATGTGTCGTTCGACGTGCCCGCGGGCAGCAAGGTTGCGGTAGTGGGGCACTCGGGTGCGGGCAAATCCACGCTGGCGCGCTTGCTGTACCGTTTCTACGAAGTCAGCCGCGGCGCCATCCTCATCAACGGCAGCGATATCCGCGCGCTGCAGCAGGGGAGTTTGCGCGGCGCGATCGGCATCGTGCCGCAGGACACGGTGCTGTTCAACGACACGATCTACTACAACATCCAGTACGGGCGGCCCGAGGCGACGCGCGCGCAGGTGATCGAGGCGGCCAGGGCGGCGCGTATCCACGATTTCATCGAGAGCCTGCCGGACAAGTACGAGGCGCGCGTGGGCGAGCGCGGCCTGAAGCTCTCGGGCGGCGAGAAGCAGCGCGTCGCCATCGCGCGCGCGATCCTCAAGAATCCCTCGATCCTGATTTTCGATGAGGCCACCTCGGCGCTCGATTCCGAAACCGAAAAATCCATCCAGGGGGAACTTGCGCGCATCGCCGAGGGGCATACCACCCTGGTAATCGCGCATCGCCTGTCCACAGTGATGGATGCGGACCAGATCCTGGTGATCGACGCCGGGCGCATCATCGAGCGCGGCAATCACCGCGAACTGCTGGCGCGCGACGGCGCTTACGCGCAAATGTGGGCGCTGCAGCAGCAGCAGGAGGAGGCGTCGCAGCAGCCGCGCGCGCGGTTCATCGCCTGAACAGATGGGGTTTTTCCCGTGTTATTCGATTTTCAGCTTTAAATAGTGCTGCTATCCTATTATTTTTGCTTGCCAAATAAAATTCGCGCGGCTAGACTGCGCCAACGTTGATAGTCACGCCCGGGAGCAGGATATTGATTTACCTACGCCATATGCTGATTTGTGCCGGCTTGAGCCTGAGCCTCGCCCTCGCCGCCTACCCTAATCAGGCCGAAGCGCGCCGCGGCGCGGATAAAGCCGCGCACTCGGTGCAGAAGCTGTCGCTGCGCTCGGCCGCGGCTATCGTCCAGGACGCGGAAACCGGGGAGACTCTGTACGACAAGAATGCGAGCACGGTAACGCCCATCGCCTCGATCACCAAGCTGATGACCGCAATGGTGGTGCTGGACGCGGCTCTCGATCTGAATCAAGTCATCACGATTTCGGGCGAAGACATGGATGCGCTGCGCGGCACGCACTCGCGCCTGAAACCCGGCGCCAACTTGAGCCGCGACGAATTGCTGCGTCTGGCGTTGATGGCTTCGGAGAACCGCGCCGCCGCGGCCCTGGCGCGTACCACCTATCCCGGCGGCATCGAGACGTTCATGCGCGCCATGAATCACAAGGCGCAGATGCTGGGCATGAACGATACGCACTTCGACGATGCGACCGGGCTCTCGAGTGGCAATGTGGCGAGCGCCGAGGACCTGGTGAAAATGGTGCGCGCGGCGCATCGCTATGAACTCATCCGCGATTACACCACTACGACCGGACACGAGGTCCAGGTCGCGGGCAGGCAGCTCGCCTATCACAACACCAATCGGCTGGTGGCGAACGAGAGCTGGAATATCGGCCTGTCCAAGACCGGCTTCACCAACGACGCCGGTCGCTGCCTGGTGCTGCAGGCGCAGCTCGCCGGGCGCCAGGTGATCATCGTGCTGCTGGACTCGTGGGGGAAACTCACGCGCATCGGCGACGCCAACCGCATCAGGGCTTGGCTGGAGGCGAACGCCAGGCCGCAAGGCGGCGGCGCGCATAAGGCGGCACTAGAAGGTAGCACGCTCGCGCCAGGCTGAAACCTGGGGGCGTGTCCAACCAAAGCTGTCGAGGAACTGATGGCACAGCCGCTGCGGCGCCCAGCCCTTGGGGTGGTGCGCTTTTACAATTTCCTGCCCGGGGGCGCGTTCTTCCTCGGCGAGGTGCTGGCGGGCCTGGCACGGCCGCGCAAGGCGCTGCCGCCGAAGTATTTCTACGACGCGCAGGGCTGCGCATTGTTCGAGCAAATGTGCGAGTTGCCCGGGTACTATCCCGCGCGCGCCGAGCTCGCGATCATGCGCGAGCATGGCGCCGCGATGGCAAAATTCCTCGGCCCGCGCTGCCAGTTGATCGGGTTAGGCAGCTGCTCGAGCCGGAAGACGCGCATCCTGATCGAGCGCTTGCAGCCGCCGTTGTATGTGCCTATCGACATAGATGGCGAGATGATGCGCTCGGACGCGGCCGCTATGGCGCGGCTGTTCCCCGAGCTCAACATCAATGGGGTGTGCGCCGACTACACCAAACTTTTGATGCTGCCCGAATTCGTCGGCGTGCCGATCCGGAAAAAAGCCGTGTATTGTCCGGGTTCGACTGTCGGCAATTTCACTGCGCAAGAAGCGGTCGAGTTCCTGCAGTTCGCCCGGCGCACGGTCGGTTCGGGCGGCGCACTGCTGATCGGTGTCGACCTGAAGAAAGACAAGCTGGCGCTGGACGCCGGCTGCAACGACGCGGCGGGCGTGACCGCCGCATTCAACCTCAATCGGCTCGCGCGCATCAACCGCGAGCTGGGCGGGGATTTCCAGCCGCAGCGCTTCCGCCACCGGGTTCACCATGATGCGGACCGAGGCTGGGTCGAGATGCACATCGAAAGCCTGGCCTCGCAGTTTGTGCACGTCGGCGGCGAGCGCTTCGGCTTCAGCCGGGGCGAAACCCTGCTCACCGGGATATCCTGCAGCTACAGCGTCGATGAATGGCGCGCATTGGCGCAGCGCGCCGGCTTCGCGCCCGCTCACACCTGGATCGATGCCGCCAACCGGTTCAGCGTGCACGGGATGATCGCCGTCTAGCCGCGGCCATGACGCTATAATTCCGCGGAAGGTCTGAACTAACAGGCCGTTGAAAATCGCATTCCGCGTGGGGAAAATGCAGCGAGACCAGGACAATCCAGAGGGAAGCGAATTTCGGCGGCCCTGAAACGGGGGATTTGAAGGGGGGCGTGCCCCTTTTTCAACGCACCCTAAGGTGTTCGGGGCGCCCGTTGGCGCCCCGGCTGGAACAAAGGCAAATCATGAAACCGGGTACTGCGTTCGATCTCGAAGTCAATCCGAAAATACCGCAACGCCTGGCGCGCCTGGAGGAACTTGCCAACAACCTTTGGTATAGCTGGGACATCATGCCCACGCGCGCGCTGTTTTCGCGCCTGGATCCGGTTCTGTGGAACGCAGTCGGACACAGCCCCAAGGCGCTGCTCAAGCGCATCGATCAGCGCCACCTGACCGAAGCGGCCGAGGACAAGCTGTTCATCGACAACTACAACCGCGTGCTCTCGGCCTACGACAGTTATCATGGAGAGCAGACCCGCCGCGACGCGGCCGAAGTGCCGCTCGCGCAGACCGAGCTGGTCGCCTACTTCTGCTTCGAGTTCGGCTTCCACGAGAGTCTGCCGATCTACTCCGGCGGCCTCGGCATACTCGCCGGCGACCACTGCAAGACCGCGAGCGACATGCGCCTGCCTTTCGTCGGGGTCGGCTTGCTCTACCGGCAGGGCTATTTCGCCCAGACCATCGACAGCCACGGCAATCAGCGGGCGACGCACATCGCTTCGGATTTCGACGAACTGCCGATCCTGCCGGTGCAGCGAGAGGACGGCACGGACTTGAAAGTCGCGGTCGAGTTCCCCGGGCGCGAGGTCATGGCGAAAGTGTGGCGCGCGCAGGTCGGCTGCGTGAACCTGTACCTGCTCGACACCGACATCGAGGAGAACAGCGCGCATGATCGTTATATCGCGCATCAGCTCTATGGGGGCGATCGCACCACGCGCATCGAGCAGGAGCTCGTGCTCGGCATCGGCGGCGTACGCGCGCTCGCCGCGCTCGGATTGAAGCCCACGGTCTGGCACATCAACGAAGGGCACGCGGCGTTCATGATCCTGGAGCGTTTGCGCACCCTCGTGCGCGAGGGCCTGGATTTCGACAGCGCGCTCGAGGCGGTGGCGGTCAACACCGTGTTCACCACCCACACCCCGGTGCCGGCGGGGCATGATCATTTCTCCACGCAACTGGTGCTGCATTATTTCCAGAGCTGCTGCAACGAATTGGGGATTCCCGGCGAGCGCCTGCTGGCGCTGGGGTTGGAGCCGGGCGGGACCGAATTCAACATGACTACGCTTGCCGTACGCGGCTCGCGTTTTCACAACGGCGTCTCCAAAATCCATGGCGGGGTGTCGGCGAACATACTGCGCGGACTGTGGCCGCAGATTCCGCCGGGAGAAAACCCGATCACCGCGATCACCAACGGCGTGCATGTGCCGACCTTCCTCTCGCCGGAATGGGCCGACGCGTTCGATCACTTTCTCGGCTACGGCTGGAGCCGCAGACTGGGCGACCAGACTTGCTGGGACCAGATCAGCGCGGTGCCGGATCATGTCTTCTGGAGCACCCGCCAGCACCTGAAATCGCAGTTGCTGCACTTGGTGCGCTTCCGCCTGCGCGAACAGAATGCGCGCAACCAGGGCAGCGAGGCGCACCTGGACCGGCTGTTGAGCCTGTGCGATCCGGACAATCCGACCGTGCTCATCATCGGTTTCGGCCGCCGCTTCGCCACCTACAAGCGCGCCACGCTGCTGTTCGAGAACCTCGACTGGTTGCGCCAATTGCTGGGCGACCCGCTGCGCCCGGTACTGTTTCTGTTCGCCGGCAAGGCGCACCCGGCAGATGTGCCCGGGCAGGATTTGATCAGGCGGCTGGTGCAGGTGGCGCAAATGCCAGAATTCGAGGGCAAGATACTGATGGTCGAAGGCTACGATCTGCGCCTCAGCCGGCGCATGGTTTCCGGCGTCGATGTCTGGCTCAACAATCCGGTCTATCCGCACGAGGCCTCGGGTACCTCGGGGATGAAGGCGGCGATGAACGGCGTGGTCAACCTGTCGGTGCTCGACGGCTGGTGGGGCGAAGGCTACGACGGGACCAACGGCTGGGCGATCAAGCCCTCCGCCGCAGGGACCGACGAGGCCAGCCGCAATCGTGAGGAAGCGCGCACGCTGTACGAAATCCTGCAGGATCACGTCATTCCGCTTTACTACAAGCACGAAAGCTGCGGCTACTCGCCCGAATGGGTAAAGCTGGCGAAGCGATCCATCTCCAGTCTCATGCCGCGCTTCAACTCCGTGCGCATGCTGGGCGAGTACGTCGCCAAATGCTATCTGCCCGCCGCGCAGCAGGGCCGGCGCTATGCCGAGAACGGGTTCGGAGTCGCGCGCTCGATTGCCGCGTGGAAGTCGCGCGTGCGCCAGGCCTGGCCAGGGGTGAGCATACGCAGACTGGACATGCCGAAAAAACGCATCGAGTTCGGCGACACCGTGCGTATCGAAGCAACGCTAAGGCTGAACGACCTGAGTCCGGAGGATGTGATCCTGGAGCTGCTGCTGAGCCGGGACGGAATAGAAGGCAAAGATGAGCGGGTGTCGCACCGTTTCGTCGCGCAAGGCGCGGATGCGAACGGCGATCAACATTTTACGCTGGAGCTCGCGCCGGAATTATGCGGCCGGCTGGATCTGCGCATCCGCGCCTACCCCTGCCGTGAGTTTCTGACCCATCCGTTCGAGCTGGGCTTGATGCTCTGGGCCTGACCGTCATGCGGTGCCTTGAATGCCGTCGCATGCCAAGATCAGCCATTGCGCGCTGCGCGCGCCAACCGCGATTTTGGTACGGATGAAAAGCACATCCGTACCAAAATCGCGGTTAGGGATAAAAGCAAGAACGGCTTGGGTTTGCTTTTATTCAAGATCGCCGATCCGCGCGGACGGTTTCTCGTCGGCGCCAAAGCGCAACCCTGCAACGACGAAGGCGGGCGAAGCGATGAGCGAATGTCCTTCGGATCCGAATCGTTTGTTATCGGTTCTGTGCCAGCCGCGCGTAAATCTCGGCATAGCGGCGCGCGCTCGCGTCCCAGCCGAAATCCCTGGCCATGCCGTTTCTCTGCAGCGCGCGCCAGGTTGCGCCGTCGCGCCAAGCGCTGGCGGCGCGCCCGACGACGGCGAGCAGCGCTCTCGCGCTGGGCTCGTGAAAAACAAAGCCGCTGGCGCTGGCGTCGGCGAGCGTAGCCGGGGTGCAGTCGACCACCGTGTCGGCGAGTCCGCCGGTAGCGCGCACGATGGGCGGCGTGCCGTAGCGCTGGCTGTACATCTGGTTCATGCCGCAGGGCTCGAAGCGCGAGGGCATGAGGAAGGCGTCGGCGCCGGCCTCGATCAGGTGGGCGAGCGTCTCGTCAAAGCCGATGGTCACGCCCACCTCGCGCGGATGGTTCTGCGCCAGCGCAAGAAAGCCGCGCTCGAGTTCGGGGTCGCCGCCGCCGAGCAGCGCCAGTTGCGCCGGCAGCGCCAAGAGCTGCGGCGCGATCTCGAGCAGCCAGTCCAGCCCTTTTTGCTCGGTGAGCCGGCTTACCACGGCGAAAAGCGGCAGCTCGGGCGCAAGCGCCAGGCCCAGATGCTCGCGCAGGGCGTGGGTGTTGCCCGCCTTGGCCGCAAGCGTATCGGCCGAGTAGCGGCATGCGATCAGCGGGTCGGCGGCCGGGTTCCACAAGCCGGTATCGATGCCGTTGAGGATGCCGTAGAGGCTATCGCTGCGTGCAGCGAGCAACCGGTGCAGGCCGAAGCCGAGGGCTTCGCCCTGGATCTCGCGCGCATAGCCCGGGCTGACCGTGCTGATTGCATCGGCGAGCTGCAGGCCGGCCTTGAGAAACGAGAGCTTGCCGTAATACTCGACCCCGTCCGGGCCGAAGCTTGCCGCGGGCAGGCCGAGCGCGGCGACGAGCCCGGGCTCGAATATTCCCTGGAAGGCCAGGTTGTGTACGGTCTGCAGCGTCGCGGCGCGCGCGCCCGTAGCGTAGCGCAGGTAGGCGGGGGTGAGGCCGGTCTGCCAGTCGTTGCCGTGAATCACCTGCGGCCGCCAGTCGAGCGGGCTGTCCGCGCTCCCGAGCAGCGCCGCCATGCGCGACAGCAGGCCGAAGCGCAGCGCGTTGTCGGTCCAGTCGCTGCCGGCCTCATCCTGATAGGGTCCGCCGGGGCGGTCGTACAGTTCGGGGCAGTCGAGCACAATGAACGCTACGCCCGACGCCATCTCGCCCTGGAGCAGGCGCGCGCGCGGAAAATTCGCCATCGGCGCGAGCTGCGCAACTTCGCTGCAGTCCGGCAGTTGCGCGAGCACCTGACGATAGCCCGGCAGCAGTATGCGGATGTCGTGGCCCAGCGGCTTTATCGCCGCGGGCAAGGCCGCGCTGACGTCGCCGAGGCCCCCGGTCTTCACCAGAGGGGCGCACTCCGGGGTGGCGAACAGGATGCGCAACGGGCTGGAGTTCGAGTTTTCGGCGGAAGTGGCTGCAGGCATGGATTCGAATCGCGGCGCCCGAAGAAGGCGTTGCTGATGCGCCCGATGTTAGCAGGGCTTGGGATTTCGGGCCAAGTTCCTGCGTCGCCGGGTCGCAGATGATACTCGCCGGCGACATCGGCGGCACCAAGGCGCTGCTGCAGCTCGCGACGGTGCGCGCGGGCCGGCCGGCGCCGGTGCTGGAGCGGCGTTACGCTGTCGCCGACTTTGCCGATTTTTCCGCGATGCTCGCGCGCTTTCTCGACGAATGCCGCGCGTATCGCGGGCGCGAGCTGCGCCTTGGCAGCGCCTGTTTCGGCGCGGCCGGGCCGGTGTCGGACAATTGCATCCAGATGACCAATCTCCCCTGGCGTATCGATGCGGCGGCGATCGCGGCGCAGTTCGGCATCGCCCGCGTGCTGCTGGTGAACGATTTCGAGGCGGCCGCCGCGGGAGTCGAAGCGCTGGCCCCAGGCGACAGCGCAACGCTGCAACCGGGCGAACCCCTGCCGCAGGCGGCACGCGTGGTGATAGGCGCCGGTACCGGGCTGGGCGTGGCCTACGCGCTGCCGCAGGGCAAGGGCTACCGGATAGTCCCAGGAGAAGGCGGACACGCGGGTTTCGCACCGGCGAATGACGAGCAAATGCGGCTGTGGCAGGCGCTGCACGCGCAGTTGGGCCGCGTCAGCGTGGAGCATGTGGTCTCCGGCGCCGGCCTGCTGCGCGTCTACGAATTTCTGCGCGCCGAGTTGCCCGAGGCGCCCTCCTTGCGCGAGAGCGTGCGCAAGGAAGGCGCTGCCGCGATCAGCCGCCATGCCATCGAAGAAAACGACCCGCTTTCCTGCCGCGCGCTGGACCTGTTCATCGCGTGTTACGGCGCGGCGGCAGGCGATCACGCCCTCGCCGTATCGGCGCGCGGCGGCGTATATATCGCCGGCGGCATTGCGCGCAAGATTCTCGGCCGGCTCGCGGCCGGCGGTTTCATGGCGGCGTTCAACGCCAAAGGCGCGCACGCCCAGCTGAATCTGAGGATTCCGCTGCACGTGATCACCACCGAGCGCCTCGGGCTGCTCGGCGCGGCGCTGATTGCCGCGCGAGGCCGATAGACCGTCGAAATGCCCGCTGCGCGGGCTTGCGCGGCGCTGTGACAATTGTCAATTCTGGCCGAGCGTTGGCGGCTATGCTTTATTCGAGTGGTAGTTCCACAAGAGGAGAGCGGCTATGGCAAGTAAACCGACACGTACGCCGAAGACCAAAGCAGCGCCAAAGACCATGCTGCCGTCGAAGGCCGTGGCTCGTGCCCCGATGGTCAGAGCGAAAGCAAAAAAGGGCAAGGCCGAAGTTCAACCGGGTCCGGCTCTCAATGCGCAGGAGCGCGACAGACTGATCGCACAGGCGGCGTATTTTCGTGCCGAAAAGCGCGGCTTCGTCCCGGGCTGCGAATTGCAGGACTGGATCGAGGCGGAGGCAGAAGTGCTGCGGCTGATCGGCAGACTTTGACGTCACGCCGAGCGGAGCACGCGTTCGCAGCCGGGGTCCGGAGTTCAGCCCGATACGCGGGAGCACGAGGTCGATGGGGGCGGCCGAAATCGGCATCAAGGGTCATATGGACGGCTTCGACCAGGGCGGGCCGGCGCGCGCCGCGCCTGCGCCGGGCCGTCCGGACAGCGTGCTTGCCAGCATGGGCATATACGCGTTCGACGAGGCCTTCCTGTACGAGCAGCTAATCCGGGATGCCGAAGACAGCGGCTCCAGTCATGACTTCGGCGACGACCTCATTCCCCGGCTGATCAAATCCGGTGTGCGTGTGCATGCGCACCGCTTCCGCGATAGTTGCGTCAACATGAGCAAGGGCAAGCCCTACTGGCGCGACGTGGGCACGCTCGATGCGTACTGGGAAGCGAACATGGAATTGACGCGGGTGGTGCCGGAGCTGAATCTGTACGACATCGACTGGCCGATCTGGACCTATCAGGAGCAGTTGCCGCCGGCGAAATTCGTGTTCGACAACGACGGCCGGCGCGGCATGGCGATCGATTCGCTGATATCCGGCGGCTGCATCGTCAGCGGTTCGAAGGTGCGCCGCTCGGTGCTGTTCTCCAATGTGCGCGTGCAGGACTACTGCGACCTCGAGGATTGCGTGATCCTGCCGAATGTGGAAATAGGCAATAATGTGACCCAGCGACGGGTAATCGTGGACAAGCACTGCCGGCTGCCCGAGGGCTTGAGCGCAGGTATCGATGCAGAAGCCGACCGCAAGCGCTTTCATGTCACCGAGAGGGGTGTGACCGTGATCGTCCCGGAAAGTTTGGACCAGCGAGTGCACCACCTGCGCTAGCGGATTCTCGCAAAAGCCGTATGGGACGGGATAGATTCCGCAGCTTTGCGCTAGCCCTTTCATATTCCAACAGTCGGAGGCCATTGCAGGTGAAGCGTGATGAACAAGTTGACCCGGACTTGACCGGGTCGGTCGTTTTCCAGCCGGCGCTTGATCGATGAGCGGATCGCGCGCCCTGGATCTCGTGCTGGTCTGGCATCTGCACCAGCCGGATTACCGCGACCATGCAAGCGGCGAGTTCGTGCTGCCCTGGGTATATCTGCACGCGATCAAGGATTACACCGACATGGCCTGGCACCTGGAGCACCATCCGGGCATGCGCGCGGTGGTCAACTGGGTGCCGGTGCTGCTGGACCAACTGGAGGACTACGCCGACCAGTTCGAAAGCGGAAAGCTGCGCGACCCCTTGCTGCGGCTGATTGCGCGCGACGAGGCGCAACCCTTGACCGAGCAGGAGCGCGCGCTGGTCGCGGATCGCTGTCTGAGCGTCGAAAATCTTCATGTGATCCGGCATTATCCGCATTTCAAGAGCTTGTTCGAGCTGTACTGGTCGTTCGAGGCGCGCGGGCAGGAAGCGCTTGCTTACCTGTCGGACCGGTTTTTCGACGATGTGCTGGTCTGGTTTCACCTCGCGTGGACCGGGGAGTCAGTGCGGCGCGAATCTGAGCTGGTGACCCGGATGATGGCGATCGGCGAACATTTCGCGCAGCAGCACCGCAGCGAACTGTTTGGACTGATCGGCGAACTGGTGCGCGGCGTGGTCGGCCGCTATGCCCGGCTCGCGGTTGCCGGGCAGATAGAACTCTCGACCACGCCGCACTATCATCCTCTGGCGCCGCTGCTGCTTGATTTCCAGTCGGCACGCGAGGCGGAGCCGAGCGCGCGATTGCCCGTGGAACCGGTCTATCCCGGCGGCCGCGCACGCGTGATTGCGCAGTTGCACTCGGCGCTTGAAAGCCATGCGCGCCGTTTCGGCGCGGCCCCGCGCGGCCTGTGGCCGGCCGAGGGTTCGGTATCCGCGGCTCTGCTGCGTGTTGTCAGCGGCAACGGCCTGGCTTGGGTCGCAAGCGGCGAGCAGGTGCTGGCCCACAGCCTGCGCGTGGCCGGGCAGCCGGCGCAGCCCCGATCGCGCTATCTGTACCGTCCGTACCGGCTGCAGGCAGCTCCGGATCTGGTCCTGTTTTTCCGCGATGACAAGCTGTCGGACCGGATCGGTTTCGAGTACCAGAAATGGTGGGGAAGCGACGCGGCCGCCAATTTCGTCGGCGAACTGGAGCACATCGCGGCGCAAGCGCCACCGGACGAGCGGCCGCTGGTGAGCGTGATTCTCGACGGCGAGAACGCCTGGGAGCATTACCCGTATAACGGGTATTATTTTCTGAAAGCGCTGTATCAGGCGCTGGAATCTCATCCGTTCATTCGTCCGACCACGTACGCCACGTTCCTAGGCGAGAGCTCGGACGCGGGCGGCGCAGCCCCTGGGGTGTCTCCCGCCCCGACGCGTCAGCTCGAACGCTTGGTTGCCGGGAGCTGGGTCTATGGCAACTTCTCTACCTGGATCGGATCGGATGACAAGAATCGCGCCTGGGATCTTTTGTGCGCCGCCAAGCAGAGTTTCGATCTGGTTCACGCGAGCGGCCGCCTGGACGCCGAGCGCAGCGCGGCGGCCGAAAGGCAGTTAGCCGACTGCGAAGGTTCGGACTGGTTCTGGTGGTTCGGCGACTACAATTCCAGCGCGGCAGTGGCAAGTTTCGACCGCTTGTACCGGGCAAAGCTCGCCAACGTCTATCGATTGATCGAATTGCCGGTCCCGGCGCTGCTCGCCGCACCCATTTCCCATGGCCATGGCGACCCCGAAGGCGGGGGCAGCATGCGCCGCGGAAGCGCGGCAGGTGATGCTGCCTAAGGCTGGATCGCGGTGTGCGTTTGCCCGCCGAAATATCCCTTGAACCAGCGCGCTGCCAGCCGCGCGACTTCCTGCAGCGAGCCCTGTTGCGCGCATGGATGTGTCGCGCCTCGAATCACCGCCAGATCTTTCTCGCAGGTGAGCTGGTCCAATGCCCGGCGGTTGTGTTCGATGACCGAGCGGTCTTCTTCGCCGACGATCAGCAAGGTCGGCGCGCGCACCCGCGCCAGCGCGTCGGCGCCGGCGAGGTCGGGCCGGCCGCCGCGCGATACTACCGCAGCGATTTGGTCTGGCCGGCAGGCGGCGAGCTGCAACGCCGCGGCGGCGTCGCTGCCTGTGCCGAACAGGCCGAGCGCGAGTCTCTTCGTCTCCGGCTCTGCGACGAGCCAGTCCGTTGCGGACGCCAGCCGTGCGCCCAGCAGCGCAATGTCGGCGCTGCGTTTGTCGCCGCGGTCTTCGTCCACGCCGAGCAGGTCGAGCAGCAACGTCGCCAGCCCCGCGTGTCGCAATTCCTCGGCGAGGTAGCTGCTGCGCGGCGACAGACGGCGGGAACCGCAACCGTGGGTGAACAGCACCATGCCACACGGGCTCGGCGGAAGCTCCAATACGGCCACAAGTGTGGTCCTGCCCGAGACGACGAGCACCGGTTCGCTCGAGCAGGTGAAGTTGATCACGCCTGGAACTCTTCGGCTCGCGTGTTTGCGCCGGCACGGGCCGCAAGCACTAACTCGCCCCCGCCCGCACGGCATGCTGCGGCATGCCGGCTTTGCGCCGTTTCGATCCGGCTCACGAACACTGTCCGCTCCACGCTTGATCCAAGCCGGATGCAAATCTACCTGAGGCCGGAGAAATGGTTATGAGTTTGGTCAAATCGACAGTATTTCCTCCGCATTGCCGGGACTGGCGCGACAGCGGATACAGTTCTTATTCCGACTCTCAACCCGAGTGTCGGGCGTTGGCGACGATCTGGTGCAACCGTCCGGGGTCGAGGATCTTCAGCTCTTTGTTGTGCACTTGGATTACGCCGGCCTCGTCGAACCTGGACAAGGCCCGGCTGACGGTTTCCTGGGTCAGACCGAGGAAGCTGCCCAGGTCGAGCCGGGTCATGCGCAGGTTGTAGCGGGTGTCGGAGTAACCGAGATGCGCGTAGCGCTCGCCCAAAATCAGCAGAAACGCCGCCACCCGGGACTCGGCGCCGAGCGAGCCGAGCAGCCACATCTGCATGTGTTCGCGCACCAGTTGGCGGCTGAGCAGCCGGTAGACGAACTGCTGCAGCGCCCCGGCCTTGCCGCCTAGGTGGGCGAGCCGCGGGAACGCAATGATCGCCACTTCGCTGTCCTCGAGGGCCACGGCTTCAGTGCGGTAATGCTGCGCTTCGATCCCGTCCAGGCCGAGCACGTCGCTGGTCATGGGAAAGCCCAGCACCTGATAGCCGCCGTTCGCGTCCAGCAACACATTCTTGAAGGTGCCCGAGCGGATGGCATAAATGGGGCCGAACTGATCGCCGGCGCGGTACAAAGCCACCCCCTGTTGCACGCGGCGCAGGGTGAACATCATGCCCGGATCGACGTTGACGCCATCGAGGCCGATTTTCAGCAGTGCAGCGAGTTCTTTCAGGCTCAGCGACGCCGCCCGGCTGGCCGGTTGCACCACCGCTTGCGGATCGAGCGATGTGACGCGTTGTTGCATGGCGATGTTCCTGCTATTGGATCAGACGTGCTACAGACCCGTATGCAAAAAACTCCGGCGAAGCCGCTTCAGTTTGCCGGAACCCCAGCCAAGTGTAGGGGCGCCAATAAAACAGAGATATCAGCCAGCGCTGAACTTCGACTACCTGGATTACGGTAGTCCTGGGGCGCGAAACAAATTCTGCGCTGGGCCGGCGATGCCGGCGGGCTGCGTCTCAGATCGAGGTGAGCCCCTCACGTATCGCGTATTTGGTCAGTTCCGCTACATTGTGCAGGTCGAGCTTGCGCATGATGTTGCGCCTATGCACTTCTACCGTGCCGGTCGCGATATGCAAGGCTTCGGCGATCTGGGCCGAGGTCTTGCCGCCGGCGAGGTGCTGCAGTACCTCGCGCTCGCGTCGGCCCAGAATCCCGCCGCGCGTCCCCTGCAGCGACTGCTTGCGCAAGTTGTCGACGATCGCCGCCGCAGCTTGCGCATAGAGATAGGTCTCGCCTTGCGCCACGGCGCGTATGCCGCGCAGCAATTCCTCGCTGCCGGCGGATTTGACGACGTAGCCGTGAGCGCCTGCCTGCAAGGTCTGCAGCACCATGCGCGGGTCGGCAAGCGTGGACAGGCTAAGCACCTTGATGCCGGGATTTTCGGCGAGCATGCGGCGGGTCGCGTCTATACCGCTCATTCCGACCAAGCCGATGTCCATGACCACTACGTCCGGCGCGAGCTCGCGCACGAGCGCGCGTGCCGCCGCGCCGTCATCCGCTTCGGCGACCAGCTCGATGTCGCCGGCCTTTTCCAGGGTCGCGCGCAGGGTTTCACGCAGCTTGCGGTGGTCATCCACCAGCATCAGCCGGATGCTCGCTGCGCCGCCGCCCCGGCCGCGTCTCGAAACGGCGCGATCAGCTTGATAGCGGTGCTGCAGTTTGGGCGGTGTGGCGCGCGTTGCCACCGATCGAGCTGAAGCGCCGACGCCAGTGGACGGCGTCGACGCTTTGCGGCGCTTGGTTGTGTTGCGCTGTTTTCGTGCGGCTGCCTTGTTCGGCGGCGCAGCTGATCTGGACATCGCTCGTCCCGGTATGGTGAGGCGGTTTCCGTTGTGTGCATCCTACGCCAGCTTGTACACCTCATCGAACGCGGGGCGCGGGCTGCGCGGCATCACCTTCGACGCGTCGCTGACCGGCTTAGCTTGCCAGCCGTTGTGCGTGCGCGCGTCGCGGAAAACCAGGTCCATGTCTTCGCGGCTGAGCGTCGTCATAGGGGTGTTCTGTCCAATTGGAAGGACCAATTATAGGCGAACGCGGTGTAGGAACGCGGTGTGCCAAACGTGACAGCAGTTCGGAGCACGATTCCGGGCCGGAGGTTGGTGGTGGTTGCGGCGGCGGTCCGTCTGTCCGGCTGGGAAAGGTGGGGCGATTGAGCGTTCCTATATTAATATTTTACTTTCGATGTATATTTTATCTATTTGTTTTTTAATAAGTTTATAATTCAAAAGCTTGCTGGTACAATCGCATTTAAGTCTTTGTCCCAATTGAAGAAATCTTTAATTGAGTGCTTGACCTGAACAATTAACTCCTCTAAAGTGGGAAATAGTAGCTTTTAGTGGGAAATTATGGGATTTTTCACACTGGCCGCTTACCAGAAGGGGATGCAATGTTTCAGGGTGCGGCAGCCTTAAGCCTCGATGCCAAGGGACGCCTTACCGTTCCCTCGCGCCATCGCGACGCGCTGCTGGAGAAACCTTCCCCTCCCAAACTGGTACTCACCGCGCATCCAGACGGCTGCCTGCTGCTTTACCCGGCTAGCGCCTGGGAGCCGATACGCGCGCGTGTCATGGGTTTTCCCGCGCTCGATGCGCGCTTCTCCGTGTGGAAGCGCCTGCTCGTCGGCTTCGCCGAGGAAATCGAAATCGACGCCGCCTGTCGCGTGCTGATCTCGCCCGAACTGCGCCGCTTCGCCGGCCTGGAAAAGCCGGTGATGCTGGTCGGGCAGGGCAGCCATTTCGAGATCTGGAATCAGGATACTTGGGAAAAACAATTGCGGCAGTTGGCGGGGCAGACCCAGCTGCCGCCGGGGATGGAAGATTTTGCTCTGTGACCGCCATTGGGGCTGAGGACGCGCGCGCCGTCGCGGCGCAAGACTCGCACAAGACGGTGTTGCTGCAGGAGGCGGTCGATGCGTTGGCAGTGCATGCTGATCCGAAACGTGCGCAAGGGGCCTACGTCGATGCCACCTTCGGACGCGGCGGACACAGCCGCCTGATCCTGGAGCGGTTGGGTGCGCACGGGCGCCTGATCGCGCTCGACCGCGATGCGCAAGCGGTCGCGGCCGCAACAAGAATAGGCGACGCTCGTTTTTGCATGGTGCATGCGAGCTTCGCCGACCTGGCCGGCGTGCTCGCGCGCCTCGGCCTGGAGGGTGTGGATGGGGTGCTGCTCGACCTGGGCGTGTCCTCGCCGCAACTCGACGACGCCGAGCGCGGCTTCAGTTTTCGCCGCGACGGCCCGCTCGATATGCGCATGGATACGAGCCGGGGGCAAACCGCCGCACAGTGGCTGGCAACGGCCAGTGCAGCCGAGATCAGGGAGGTGATCCGCGATTATGGTGAAGAACGGTTTGCTAAACAGATTGCAACGGCGATTGCTGCTGCTCGGCAGCGAGGGCCAATTGTCACCACAGGGCAACTTGCCGCTATCGTGGGTGCGGCCGTCCGCACGCGGGAAAAGAACAAGGACCCGGCGACGCGCACCTTCCAGGCTGTACGGATTTACCTCAATCAGGAGCTTGCGCACTTGTCGCTAGCCCTGCCGCAAATTCTCGATCTGCTGAAACCGGGCGCGCGCCTGGCGGTGATCAGCTTCCATTCGCTCGAGGACCGCATCGTAAAACGCTTCATGCGCGATTGCGCGCGCGCCGATGTGCCGATACGCCTGCCTTTGCGCGAGCGCGAGCTGCCACAGGCGAGACTGCGCCTGATCGGCAAGCCGGTGCGAGCGTCGGCCGAAGAGATCGCGGCCAATCCGCGCGCGCGCAGCGCGACCCTGCGCGTCGCCGAACGCACCGGGGCCTGAGTTGGCGCGGATCAACCTCATTCTGCTCGCCCTGCTCACCGCCTGCGCGCTCGGCTTGGTGACTTCCCAGCACAAAGCGAGAAAACTGTTCGCCGAGCTCGAGCACGAGCAGGAGCTGGCGAAGCAGCTCGATGTCGAATGGGGGCAGCTGCAGCTCGAGCAGAGCACCTGGGCGATGCATGCGCGCGTGGAGAAGATCGCGCGCGAGCGCCTGCATATGAGTGTGCCCGATGCGAAGCGCACCCAGGTGGTGCTGCCGGCTGCGGCAAAGGCCGGGCGATGAATTACGCCGCCAGTCCGGTGCTCGCGCTGCGCCTGCCGTTGTGGCGTTCGCGCATGTTGCTCGCGCTGATCGCCGGCGGTTTTCTCGTGCTCGCCGGCCGCGCCGTCTACCTGCAGGGCTTGAACAACGATTTCCTGCAGCAAAAAGGCGAGTCGCGCTACAGCCGCGTGCTGGAGATCAGCGCCAATCGCGGCAAGATCACCGACCGCCACGGCAAGGCGCTCGCCATCAGCACGCCGGTCAAGTCGGTTTGGGCGATCCCGGAAGAGGTGCAATATTCCTCGCGCGAGCGCGCCAAGCTCGCGGCGTTGCTGGAGTTGTCGTCGCGGGAAATCGACAAACGCTTGAGCGACGCCTCTGGTTTCGTCTACCTCAAGCGCCAGATTCCGCCGGAAGTCGCCGAGCGCGTGAGCGAACTGCGCATATCGGGTCTGTTTCAGGACCGCGAATACCGCCGCTATTACCCCGGCGGCGAGGTGATGGCACAAATGCTCGGCTTCACCGGCGCGGACGATGCCGGCCAGGACGGCGTCGAACTCGCTTTTCAATCTACACTCGCCGGCAAGTCCGGCAGCCGGCGGGTGATCAAGGATCGCCTGGGGCAGATCGTCGAGGATACGGAATCGATCCGCGAGGCGCAGAACGGCCGCGACCTCGCGCTGGCGCTGGATGCGAGGTTGCAGAACCTCGCTTTCTCGCAGCTCAAGCTCGCCGTGAACAGCAGCAAGGCCAAGGCGGGCGCCATAGTCGTGCTCGACGCCAAAACCGGCGAGGTGCTGGCGCTCGCCAACCTGCCGACGTACAACCCCAACAACCGCAGCCAATTGTCCGGCGCGCAATTGCGCAACCGCGCCATCACCGACACCTTCGAGCCGGGTTCCACGCTCAAGCCCTTCACCGTGGCGCTCGCCATCGAGCGGGGAACAGTGACGCCGGCGTCGGTGATAGCGACCGCTGGCGGCAGCATGAGCATAGGCCGCGCAACCATCCACGATGCGCACCGCTTCGGCGACATGACCGTGGCGCAGGTGATCCAGCGCTCGAGCAACGTCGGCGCGGCCAAAATCGCGCTCGGCCTGCCGGCGCAGGCGATGTGGAGCATGTTCGACCAAGTCGGCTTCGGCGCAGCGCCGCGCCTGGGATTTCCGGGCGAGGCTGCGGGCAAGTTGCGCGCGTACAAGAGCTGGCGCCCGATCGAGCAGGCCACCATGGCCTACGGCCACGGTATCTCGGTGTCGCTGCTGCAACTGGCACGCGCCTATACCATTTTTGCGCGCGACGGCGCGCTGATGCCGCTGTCGCTGCTGCGGGTCGACACCCCGCCCGCCGGCAAACAGGTCATCTCCGCGGCTACCGCGCACAAGGTGCGCGACATGCTTGAACTGGCGGTCCAGCCCGGCGGCACCGCGCCCAGGGCGCGCGTGATGGGCTATCGCGTTGCGGGCAAGACCGGTACTGCGCACAAGGAAGAAAACGGCGGCTACGCCGAGAACAAGTATGTGTCCTCTTTCGTCGGTCTCGCGCCGGCCTCCGATCCCAGGCTGGTGATCGCGGTGATGCTGGATGAACCGTCCGCCGGACAGTACTACGGCGGCGTGGTCGCGGCGCCGGTATTCTCCGCAGTAATGGGCGGGGCGCTGCGCATGCTGGGCGTGCCGCCGGATGCGCCGCTCAAACCTCTGGAACTGCCGCCCGAGGGTTCCGAGATCAAGGAAAGCGTTTGATATGACGCGAACAACGATCAACGAACAACTTCGTGATTAAGACAGCGACCGACATCCTTAACCAGTTGCAGCGCCAAGGCGCGAACATCGGCGGTCTTAGCGCCGACAGCCGGGGCCTGCGCGCGGGCGACGCGTTCGTCGCCTATCCGGGCGCGAGCACCGACGGCAGGGGCTACATCGCCGATGCCCTTGCTCGCGGCGCAGCCGCGGTGCTGTGGGAGCGCGAGGGCTTTTCCTGGAACGAGGCCTGGCGCGTGCCCAATATTGCGGTGGACGGCCTGCGCGGCCTGGCCGGCTATCTCGCCCACGAAGTCTACGGCCGCCCTTCGGAAAAGCTGTGGCTGGCCGGCGTTACGGGCACCAACGGCAAGACGTCCTGCAGCCAGTGGATCGCGCAGGCGTTCAACGCGCTGGGACGCAAGACCGCGGTGATCGGCACACTCGGCAGCGGTTTCCCGGCCGAAGGGCTGGCACCGGCGCTCAATACCACGCCGGACGCAATCGAACTGCAGCGGCAACTGGCGGGGTTCTTGCAGGCGGGCGCGCTGGGCGTGGCGATGGAAGTCTCCTCCGTCGGCCTGGATCAGGGGCGGGTCAAGGGCGTCCAGTTCGATGTGGCGCTGTTCACGAATCTGTCGCGCGACCATCTGGATTATCACGGCGACATGGAGCGCTATGCCGCGGCGAAGGCGCAGTTGTTCGATACGCCCGGGCTTACCGGCGCGGTGCTCAATATGGACGATGTGCTCGGGGTGCGCATCGCGCAGAAACTCGCAGGCGGCAAAGTCGCTTGCGCCGGCTACAGCGCCCATGCCGGTGTCGCCAGCGCTGCCGGGCTGGAGTTCTTTCTGGAAGCCGAGAACATACGCCTGACTCAGGCGGGGCTCGCCTTCGGCTTGCTCAGCTCCTGGGGCCGGGCCGAAGTGAAAAGCGCTTTGCACGGACGCTTCAACGTGGCCAACCTGCTCGGGGTGCTGGGCGTGCTGCTCGGCGCCGGGGTGGCGCTGGAGCAGGCAGTGACGGCAGTGGCCGCGCTCACTTCCCCGTCCGGGCGCATGCAGAGTCTGGGCGGCGCGGGCCGCCCGCGCGCCGTGGTCGATTATGCCCACAGCCCGGATGCGCTGGAGCAGGCGCTGATCAGCCTGCGCCCGCTGGCCGGCGCAGGCCGCGGCCGGCTCGTCTGCGTTTTCGGCTGCGGCGGCGAGCGCGACCGCGGCAAGCGTTCGCTGATGGGGGCAATTGCCGCGCGCAACGCCGACCAGGTGGTGCTGACCAGCGACAACCCGCGCGGCGAGGAGCCGATGGCGATCATTACCGACATACTCGAAGGCGTTCTGGCCGAGCCCGGAACGGAGCCGCCGCTGGTCATTGCCGACCGGCGCGAAGCGATTGCCGCGGCGATCGCCGCCGCCGGCGCGGACGACGTGGTGCTGATCGCCGGCAAGGGTCACGAGGATTACCAGGAACGCGCAGGGCAGCGCATTCCGTTTTCGGACGCCGCAGTGGCGGCAGACGCGCTCGCGGCATGGAAGCGATGATGGACATGCGCGAAGCGGCGCGGGCTGCCGGCGGCGAGGCGCGCGGCGCCAACGCGCGTTTCGCCGCGGTATCCAGCGACACGCGCACGCTAGCCGGGGGCGCGTTGTTCGTGGCGCTGCGCGGCGAGCGCTTCGACGGCCACGCGTATCTTGCTGCGGCAAGTGCGCGCGGCGCGGTGGCGGCCATGGTCGAGCGGCGGGCAGCGGCCGTTGACACCGATGCGCCGCTGCCGCTTTTGATCGTCGACGATACGCGGCTGGGTTTGGGCAGACTCGCCGCGTACTGGCGCGGCAAGTTCACACTGCCGCTGATCGCGGTGACCGGCTCGAACGGCAAGACCACGGTAAAGGAAATGATTGCCGCCATCCTCGCCGAACACGCGGGCCCCGGCCGCGCCTACGCGACGCCGGGCAACCTCAACAACGACATCGGCGTGCCGCTGACGCTGCTGGGCCTGCGCGCGCAGCATACTTGCGCCGTGGTGGAACTGGGCATGAATCATCCGGGGGAAACCGCCTACCTCGCCGGCATTGCGCAGCCGAGCGTGGCGTTGGTGAACAACGCCCAGCGCGAGCATCAGGAATTCATGCATGGCGTGGAAGACGTTGCGCGCGAGCATGGCGCGGTGTTCTCGGCCCTGCCCGCGGACGGGGTGGCGGTGATCAATGCCGACGACGCCTACGCCGACTATTGGCGCGGCGTGTGCGCGCCGCGGCGAGTGCTCGATTTCGGCATAGAACGTCCGGCCGCGGTGGGCGGGCGTTACGAGCTACGCGACTTCGGCAGCGAAATCGTGTTGCGCCTGCCGCAAGGGGAGGCGCCGGTCAGCCTGCAGGCGGCCGGCGTGCACAACGTACGTAACGCCTTGGCCGCGGCCGCCTCGGCTGCGGCTGCCGGGGTTCGCTTGGACGCGATCGCGCGCGGGCTCGCGGCCTTCCGTCCGGTGCAGGGGCGGTTGCAGAAAAGGGACGGCAGGCACGGCGCAATCGTCCTCGACGACACCTACAACGCCAATCCGGATTCGGTGATCGCCGCGATCGACGTGCTGGCGCGCTCAGGCGGCGAGAAATTCCTGGTGCTGGGCGACATGGGCGAAGTCGGCACGCAGGGCGCGGCTTTCCATGCCGAGATCGGCCGTCACGCGCGCGAGCGCGGCATCGACCGCATGTTCGTCCTTGGCGAGTCGAGCAGGCATGCGGCGGCGGCGTTCGGAGAGGGCGCGCGGCACTGCGCCGATGTCGACGCACTTTTGGCCGAGCTGGAACCCGGCCTTGCGCAGGGCGTGACCGTGCTCGTAAAGGGTTCGCGTTTCATGCGCATGGAGCGCGTGGTGCAGGCGCTCACTGGCGCGCAGGCGGGGGGGCACTGAATGCTGCTCGAACCCGACCGCATGCAACGCTCGCTCCTGTGCTTGTCGGCAATGATCCTGCACTCCGATCGTTCGTGCTACGGCGAAGTCGGGAGAAGCTGATGCTGCTCGAGCTCGCTCAATATCTCGCCAAGGACATCCGCGCCTTCAACGTGTTCAGCTATATCACGCTGCGCGCGGTGCTTGCCTGCCTCACGGCGCTGGCGATTTCGTTCATCACCGGGCCGCTGGTGATCCGCAAGCTGACCGCCTACAAGATCGGCCAGTCGGTGCGCGACGACGGCCCGCAGTCCCATCTGACCAAGGCCGGCACGCCCACCATGGGCGGGGCGCTGATCCTGGTTTCGATCGGCATCACCACGCTGTTGTGGGGAGACCTGTCGAACCGCTTCCTCTGGGCGGTGCTGGTGGTGACGCTGGGCTTCGGCACCATCGGCTGGATCGACGACTATCGCAAGGTGGTGCAGGGCAATCCGAAAGGATTGTCGGCGAGGAAGAAGTTCTTCTGGCAATCCGTGGTCGGTCTGATTGCCGCAGTGTACCTGGCTTTCGCCGTGTCCTCGCCGAGCGGCGCCAAGATCTTCGATTTGTTCACGGCGTGGGTCGGCAGCGGCCTGTCGATGACTCTGCCGCCCAAGGCCGACCTGATTCTGCCTTTCTTCAAGAACATCGCCTATCCGCTGGGTGTGTGGGGATTCATCGTGCTCACCTACCTCGTCATCGTCGGCACCAGCAACGCGGTCAATCTCACCGACGGTCTGGACGGCCTGGCGATCATGCCGGCGGTAATGATCGCCGGCGCGCTCGGCATTTTTGCCTACGTTGCCGGCAACGCCGTGTACTCGAAATATCTGCTCCTGCCCTATATCCCGGGAGCGGGCGAGCTGACGGTATTCTGCGGCGCACTTGCCGGCGCCGGCCTGGGCTTTCTCTGGTTCAACGCCTATCCGGCCGAGGTGTTCATGGGCGACGTCGGCGCGCTGGCGATCGGCGCCGCCCTGGGCACGGTGGCCGTGATCGTGCGCCAGGAAATCGTGCTCTTGATCATGGGCGGCGTGTTCGTCGCCGAAACGTTGTCGGTGATGCTGCAGGTGCTGTACTTCAAATGGAGCGGCGGCAAGCGCATTTTTCGCATGGCGCCGCTGCACCACCACTACGAGCTGTCTGGTTGGAAAGAGTCCCAGGTTGTCGTGCGTTTCTGGATCATTACGATGATGCTGGTGTTGTTCGGCCTGTCGACGTTGAAGCTCAGATGAATCCGGCGGGCAAGCACGCATTGGTTCTGGGTCTGGGCGAAACGGGCCTGTCGATGGCGCGCTTTCTCGCCCGGCGCGGCGCGCGCGTGCGCGTCGCGGACACGCGCGATGACCCGCCCGGACTGGCGGCGCTGGGCAAGCATGTGCCGCAGGCGGAGCTGGTCCTCGGCGCCTATCGGGACGCTTCCTTTGCCGGCGTCGATCTCATTGCCGTCAGTCCGGGCGTGCCAGTGGCGACAGCGCAGGTGCGCGTCGCCGCGGCGCGCGGGGTGCCGGTGGTCGGCGATATCGAACTGTTCGCGCAGGCACTGCGCGAAGGCCGCGGCGGGGCGCATGCGTTGCGCCAGGGCAACAACCGCGCGCAGAGCTCGCCGCCGCAGGTGCTGGCCGTCACCGGCACCAACGGCAAGAGTACGGTGACCGGGCTCACCGGTGCCATGTGCAGGCGCGGTGCTCTGGCGACCGAGGTGGCCGGCAATATCGGCCCGGCGGCGCTGGACGCGCTGATGCATTGCGAAGATGTTCATCACAAGCCCGAAGTCTGGGTGCTGGAGCTTTCCAGCTTCCAGCTCGAGACCACGCGCACGCTTAACCCCGCCGCCGCCACGGTGCTCAATCTGAGCGAGGATCACCTCGACCGCTACGACGGGATGGGGGCGTACGCGCACGCCAAGGCGCGTGTATTCAGGGGCGAGGGGATACAGGTGCTCAATCGCGACGACGCTCGCAGCATGGGCATGGCGCTGGCAGGGCGCAAGCAGGTGAGCTTCGGCCTGGATGCGCCGAGCCGGAGCGAGGATTTCGGGCTGCTGCGCGTCGACGGCGAATTGTGGCTGGCGCAAGGCGCGACGCCGCTACTGGCGCTGAAGGAACTGCTGCTCGCAGGGCTGCATAACGCCGCGAATGCGCTCGCCGCGCTGGCGTTGGCGCGCGCGCTCGACCTCTCCTACGCGCCGCTGCTGACGACACTGCGCGATTTTCGAGGCCTGCCGCACCGTTTGGAGAAAGTGGCCGAGTTCGACGGCGTCGTCTATTACAACGATTCCAAGGGCACCAATGTCGGCGCTGCGGTCGCGGCGCTCGCCGGTTTCGCCGAGCTCGCCGCGCGCGGCGCGCGCGTGGTCCTGATCGCCGGCGGCGAGGGCAAGGGACAGAATTTCGCGCCGCTCGCGGAGCCGGTTTCCCGTTACGCCCGCGCGGTGGTGCTGATCGGGCGCGATGCCGAGCTGATCGCACGCGCCCTCGTCGGCAGCGACGTTGCCTTGCTGCGCGCCGGCAGCATGGAGGAGGCGGTGGCGCTGGCGCGCGCCCAGGCGCTGACCGGGGACGTGGTGCTGCTGTCGCCGGCCTGCGCCAGTTTCGACATGTTCCGAAATTACCCGCATCGCGGCGAAGTGTTCGCCGCATGCGTCAGAGGCATTGCCCATGCTGAACTACATTAGGGCCGAACGCAGCTCGCCGGCGGAATTCGACCAGGCCTTGGTATGGACTGCGCTGATCCTGCTGCTGCTGGGGGTGGTGATGGTGTATTCGGCATCGATCGCGACAGCAGAGGCGAGTAGCTATACCGGCCACCAGCCGACCTATTTTCTGCTGCGGCAGGCGCTGTTCCTGGGCTTTAGCTTGATCGCCGCGCTGGCGGCGTTTCAGGTGCCGGTGCGAGTCTGGCAAAGCCTGTCGCCGTGGCTGTTCCTGTGCGGCATCCTGTCGCTGGTGCTGGTGCTGGTCCCGGGGGTGAGCCGCGAGGTGAACGGCGCGAAGCGCTGGCTCTCCCTCGGCCCGGCCAATCTGCAGCCCTCCGAATTCATGAAGCTCGCGGCGGTGTTCTACACCGCCGACTACACGGCGCGCAAGTCGGCCCTGATGCACAGCTTCAGGAAAGGGCTGCTGCCGATGCTTACGGTGATGCTGCTGGTCGGGTGGCTGCTGCTGCGCGAGCCCGACTTCGGCGCTTTCGTGGTGATCGCATCGATCGCGATGGCCATCCTGTTTCTCGGCGGCATGAACGGCAAGTGGTTCGCCGGCCTGTTCGTGATGGCGCTGGTTGGTTTCCTGGTGCTGATCCTCAGTTCGCCTTACCGCATGCAGCGCATTTTCGGTTTCATGGACCCGTGGGCGGATCCCTACGGCAGGGGCTATCAGCTATCGCACGCCCTGATCGCTTTCGGCCGCGGCGAATGGCTGGGTGTAGGCCTGGGCGCGAGCGTGGAGAAGCTGTTCTACCTGCCCGAGGCGCATACCGATTTTCTGCTGGCCGTGATCGCCGAGGAACTGGGCCTCGCCGGCGTGGTCACTGTGGTCGTCATGTTTGCCTGGCTGGTGCTGCGCGCATTCGCCATCGGACGCCAAGCGGCGGCATCGGAGCGCTACTACGCGGCACTGGTGGCGCAGGGCATCGCGGTCTGGCTTGGGGTGCAAACGCTGATCAACATGGGCGTGAACATGGGGGTGCTGCCGACCAAGGGGCTGACCCTGCCGCTGATGAGCTTCGGCGGCAGCGGCATCCTCGCCAACTGCCTGGCGCTGGCGGTGTTGTTGCGCATCGATTATGAAAATCGAGCCCTCATGCGGGGGCAGACCGCATGAGAGCGAAGATTTTGGTACTTGGCTTTCTTGAAATAACGCCATGCAGCGCACGATCATGATCATGGCGGGCGGCACCGGGGGACACGTGTTTCCGGCCCTTGCGGTGGCCAAGTACCTGAGCGAGCAGGGATGGCGGGTGGTGTGGTTGGGAGCCAAGACAGGAATGGAAGCGACCCTGGTGCCCAAGCATGGCTATGAAATGGCCTGGGTGCGCTTCTCCGGGCTGCGCGGCAAGGGTTTGCTGCGCGCGCTTGCGCTGCCGGCGAATTTGCTGCTGGCCTTCTGGCAAAGCGCGCGCGCGATACTCGCGCGGCGCCCCGACGTGGTGCTGGGCATGGGCGGCTACATCAGTTTTCCCGGCGGCATGATGGCGTCATTGTTCGGCCGCCCGCTGGCGATCCACGAGCAGAACTCGGTTGCGGGTCTCGCCAATAAGGTGCTCGCGCGCCTGGCCGATCGGGTGCTGCAAGCCTTTCCGCAGTCATTGCCCGGCGCGCAGCTCAGTGGCAATCCGGTGCGCAAGGAAATCTCCGCACTGGCGCCGCCGCGCGCGCGCTTTGGCCAGCGCGCCGGCCGCCTCAGACTGCTGGTGCTGGGCGGCAGCCTGGGGGCGCGGGCGCTGAACGAAACCGTGCCGCAGGCGCTGGCGCTGCTGCCCGAAGAGGCAAGGCCCGCGGTAACACACCAGGCGGGGGCGCAGCATCTCGAAGCGCTGCGGCTGGGCTACGCCGCGGCCGGCGTAGGCGCCGAGGTGTTCGCTTTCATCGACGACATGGCGGGGCGCTACGGCGAAGCCGATGTCGTCATTTGCCGCGCCGGCGCGCTCACCGTCGCCGAGCTCGCCTGCGCCGGCGTCGCCAGCATACTCGTGCCTTTTCCGTACGCGGTGGACGATCACCAGACCGGCAATGCGAAATTCCTGTCCGCGCGCGGCGCAGCCATTCTGTTGCCGCAGGCCGAATTGTCGGCCGAGCGGCTGGCCGAACTGCTGCGCGGGCTCACGCGCGAGCGCCTGCTCGAGATGGCCGAGAAGGCAAGGGCGCTGGGCAAGCCGGACGCGACCGAGGCCGTGGCGCGCGCCTGCATGGAGTTGGCGCGATGAAGCATAAAGTCAAACGTATCCATTTCGTCGGCATCGGCGAACCGGTTTTTTCGAACCGCCGCTGCCGACTGGAACGGGCATGAAGCATAAAGTCAAACGTATCCATTTCGTCGGCATCGGCGGTAGCGGCATGAGCGGCATCGCCGAGGTGCTGCTCAACCTCGGCTATCAGGTCAGCGGCTCCGATCTGGGCGAGAACGCCGCGACGCGGCGCCTGGCCGAACTCGGCGCCGGCTTGAATATCGGACATGCGGCCGAGCATGTGGCCGAGGCCGACGTCGTGGTCGTTTCGACGGCGGTGGGCAACGACAATGCGGAAGTGATGGCGGCGCGCGCGCGGCGCATCCCGGTGGTGCCGCGCGCGCTGATGC
>JBQMQE010000026.1:0-29248 GCA_052172655.1 Burkholderiales bacterium | reverse complement strand
ACCGCGATGTACCAGACGGCGCGAATGGCCGACATCACGCTTTCGCGCAGGGCATTGGCGGTCTGCATCACGCGATTGGCCAGGCGTCCGGCAAAGTCGTTGTGGAAGAACGACACGCCCTGGCGTATCACGTGCCAATGGCTCTGCCAGCGGATGAGACTGGTGGCGCCCGGAATCAGCACGTTCTGGCGGATGGCGACGTCGGCGAATGTCGCCAGAGGGCGAACGACCAGTATCAGCACCATCATGGCGATCAGCATCGCCGCTTGTTGCGCCAGGGCCGCATGGCGGTCGGCTGCCTGCATCAGCGAAACCAGCCTGCCGATGAATACCGGGATCAATGTGTCGATCAGCGCCACCGACAGGCTGGTTGCGAACATGAGCGCGTACCAGCGCTTGGTCTGGCGCACGAAATGCCAGTAGAAGGCGAGCAGTCCGGGCGGCGGCACACCCGGGCCCGTGCTCGAGGTTGCGCGAATACGCGAATGCAGATATTTGAACATGGGCTATCCCTGCCCCGAGGTCCGGAAATCGGGATTCAGGACGGTAATGTCAGGTCGGTGAGTGTGGGATCAATTGGCGAATGAACTGCCGAAGTCAATCAAGAGTGAATTGTCTCCAACCCTTTTGCTGGTGAGCAAGGACGCGGGTTTCCGTCTGCTTGCGACAGCCGGGTGGTCACGCCGCGATGCCGGCGCGCGCTCGCATGATTTCCCGTCGTGGCGTCAACTGCCCTTGCCGCGCGGCCCGAGAAAATACCACAGCGCGAGTCCAAGCAAGGGCAGCAAAAGGATGACCAGCGTCCATGCCACCTTGGTGCCGTCGGAGGCGCCGCTCTGGAAGACGTTGAGGATGGCCCAGATATCGCCCGCCAGGATCAGCAGGCCCAGAATTCCGCCGTATTCGAATCTCATGTTCCGCTTCCTTCAGTAGGAATCGCCGTAGAGCGAGCTTTAGTCTACCCTGGCGCCGCAGCGAGTGCAGCCTTCGCATATAAATGAGGCCGAACCATCGGATTCGCCTCAGTAGCGCCTGCCGCGCAGCAACGCCGCGCGCAGCAGCGGCAGCCGGTCGTTGCCGAAGTACATGTCCGCGCCGTCGACGAACATGGTCGGCGAGCCGAAGCCGCCGCGGCGGATCAGCTCGTCGGTGTTGGCCTTGAGCTGGTCCTTGATCTCCTGCCGCGCGATGCCGGCGAAGAACGCCGCCGCATCCACCCCGGCGCGCGCGCCCGCATCCGCCAGGACCGCATCGTTCGATATGTCGCGGTCCTCGCCCCAGTAGGCCTCGAACAGCGCTTGCGCGAACGGCACCAGGTTGCCTTGCGGCTCGAGCACGATGCAGCCGCGCATCGCCTTGACGCTGTTGACCGGGAACACGGTCGGCGGAAACTTGATCGCGAGCCCCGCCTGCCGCGCCCAGTCCTGCATGTCCTTCAACTGGTAGGCCTGCTTCGCCGGCACCGGGTTGTCGCGCGCGGCGTAAACACTGGGGTTGACGCTGTTGAACACGCCGCCGACCAGGATCGGGCGCCAGCGTATGGCCGCGCCCAATTCGGCCGCGAGCGGCTGGATGTTGCGAAACGCGAGGTAGGTCCAGGGGCTGGAGCAGTCGAAAAAGAATTCGATCATCGCGAGTCCTCAGGTGGCTTTGTGCGCGCCTGCGCGCACGCTTTGCGCCGTCTGGCCGAACAGGGCCTTGCGCGCTTCGTCGTCCATTTTCGGCAGCCGCAGCTCCTTGCCCAGGTCGAGCCCGCGCCTTGCCGCCGCGCGCTCGAACAACAAGTTGTACCAGCGCTCGACCTGCGGGAATTCGGCGAGCGTGATTCTCTGCGCCTTGTGCGTGCGGATCCAGGGAAAGATCGCGATGTCGGCGATGGTGTATTCGCCGCCGGCGACATACTGCCCGGTGCGCGCGAGCTGCGCGTCGAGCACGCCGTAGAGGCGATTGACCTCCTTCGCGTAGCGCTCGAGCGCATAGGGTATTTTTTCCGGGGCATACAGCAGGAAATGCCCGTTCTGCCCGGCCATCGGCCCCAGGCCGCCCATCTGCCACATCAGCCACTGCAAGGTCGCGTGCCGGCCGCGCAGGTCGGCGGGCAGGAAACGCCCGGTCTTCTGCGCGAGATAGATCAGGATCGCGCCGCTTTCGAACAGCGCGATCGGCGCGCCCCCGCCCGGCGGATCGTGGTCGACGATCGCCGGCATGCGGTTGTTCGGGCTGATCGCGAGGAACGCCGGGCTGAACTGCTCGCCGCGCCCGATGTTGACGGGCTTCAGCGTGTAGGGCAGGCCGCATTCCTCCAGCATGATGGACACCTTCCACCCGTTGGGCGTGGGCCAGTAGTGCAGGTCGATCATCGGTGCTCCTCGGGTGGACGGGTCGGGCGTAGTGTAGCGCCGCGGGGGACTTTACTCACGCGGGCGGCGGATCGCGCTGCGCCCCGGTTTGTCCACCGCGAGTCGTCACGGCCGGTCCGGGGGCCGCACCGCGCCGAACACCACGCGTGCAAAGCGCTGAAACGTCCAGTAGGACCACGCCCAGTCGATCATCACGACCAGGCGATTGCGAAAGTTGATCAGGAAGTAGATGTGGGCGAGCAGCCAGGTGAGCCAGGCCAGGTAGCCCGACAAGCGCACGCGGCCGAGTATGCCCACGGCCGAATTCCTGCCGATGGTCGCGAGCATGCCGTAGTCGCGGTAGCGAAAGGCGAGCGTGTCCTCGCCGGCGATGCGGCGCAGTATATTCTTCGCGGCCAGGCGCCCCATCTGCTTTGCCGCCGGAGCGACGCCGGGCACCGGCGGCCGGTGGCAGGAAACGGACGCGAGATCGCCGATCACGAACACTTCCGCTTGGCCAGCGACGCTGAGATCCGGTTGCACCAGCACGCGCCCGGCGCCGTCCAGCGGCGCGCCTAGCGAGGCGCCGAGCGCGGATGCCTTCACGCCGGCGGCCCAGACCAGCGTTTTCGCGGCGATGCGATCGTCGCCCAACTGCACGCCGCCCGCATCGATCGAGGTCACGCGCCGTCCGAGCCACACGGTGACGCCGAGCCGCTCGAGCTGCAAGCGCGCCTTCTGCGACAGGTCGGCGGGATAGGAGGGCAGCACGCGCTCGGCGCCTTCGACCAGCACGATGCGCGCATTGCTCGGGTCGAAGCGGCGGAATTCGCCGCGCAATGTGTGCCGCGCGATTTCGGCCATCATGCCCGCAAGCTCGACGCCGGTCGCGCCGGCACCGATCACGACGGAAGTCAGCCATGGCGCGCGCCGCGCCGGGTCGGATTCGCGCTCTGCATGCTCGTACGCGAGCAGGATGCGGCGGCGGATCTCCATCGCATCGTCGAGCGTCTTCAGGCCGGGCGCGTGCTCCGCCCAGGCGTCGTTGCCGAAGTAGCTGTGCGTGACGCCGGTGGCGACGATCAGATAGTCGTAGACGAGCTCGGAGCCGTCTTCGAGCACGACTGCGCGGCGCGCCGCCGCCACGCGCTGCACCTCGGCCAACAGCACGGTGACGTTCTCCTGCCCGGCGAGGATGTGCCTGATCGGCGCCGCAATCGCGGGAGCCGAAAGGCCCGCGGTCGCGACTTGGTACAAGAGCGGCTGGAACAAGTGGTGGTTGACGCGGTCCACCACGGTCACATCCAGCGGCGCACCGCGCAAGGCTCGCGCCGCGAACAGTCCACCGAAGCCGCAGCCGAGAATGATCACATGGGGACGCATGCATACATCATAGCCGCGTCGGCAAACTTCGCTCAAGTGCGGGGAATTCCGATCATGATGGACGCCTCCTGCGTGCTGGGCGCAGTCCAGCAGTGCAGGTCGATCATTGCTGCGCCTCAGGCAGGCGGATCGGGTGAAGTATTTCGCCCTGGCCTATCTTGCTCAGGACCAGCGGCGCAAGGAGTCCTTCCTTTTTCCATTGACAGTCGCGCGCAATTGGCCGTTAATAGAATTGCAGGCATTGCGTACGCTTGTCGACAAGCAAAGACGGGAGTCAGGTTGCCGCAGCGATGGGGCACGCCCCTGGTCTTGTCGCGCCACGCAGCGCCGGCCTGAGGTGAACGCAAATGCCACTCCCGTGTCGAGTTGTTTTCTCTCTCGTAGTTGCGGCCTTCGCCGCGACTGTCCCTGCCCAAGGAGGTGCCATGAGCCCGACCCTGAGCTCTGCCGCTTTCACGCAACAGGGCGCCATTCCGACAAAGTACACCTGCGAAGGCGCCGACCTATCCCCGCCACTGACTTGGATCGACCTGCCACGGGGCACCAAGAGCCTGGCCCTGGTCGTGGATGACCCGGACGCCCCGGACCCGGCGGCACCGAAGACGACCTGGGTGCACTGGGTGCTCTACAACCTTCCGCCGAGCGTCGACGGTCTGCCCGAAGGCGCATCGGTCTTGCCTCCAGGCACGCAGCAAGGGCTGAACGACTGGCGGCGCACCGGCTACGGCGGTCCCTGTCCGCCGATCGGGCGCCACCGCTATTTTCACAAGCTCTATGCCCTGGATACAGTACTGCCGGATCTGGGGCGCCCGACCAAAGCAATCCTTGAGAAGGCGATGAAGGGACACATACTCGGGCAGGCGCAACTGGTGGGTACCTACCAGAAGCAACGTTAAGCGCGGGATCTACGGCGGCCACGGCCGCGGGCTTTCGACCCCCTGGCGGAACGCACCCAGCTCCCATTCTTCGCGCGTCTCGTCGTAACGCAGGATGTAGGTGTTGCCGTCGCTCGCGGCGACCTTGAAGTAGCGGTGCTCCGGCGCAAGCCAGCGATCGAGCAGCGACACGACTTCCAGGCGCCGTTCCCCGAGCGAGAACGCGCGCGGCTCCTGCTCGCCGCGGTACCCCGCGTAGCACTCCACGTGGATTTTCATCGGCGGCCCCTGGCGCCGGCGTGACCGCGCTGCTTTAGGGGAAAAGCGGAAGGTGCGACCATGCTCCATATTGTGCGCTTGAAACATGGCCGCTCCTGCCGGCGTCAAAACCTTAATGAATATGGCGTTGAATTGCGTCTGCAGCCTGAAAGCTTTTGCCTCGATATTGTCCTTATACGCCAAAGTGATCTTTGTCCAGCCCATGAATGAACCCCTCCACCACCGTGCAACCGGATCAGCCGGCCCAGGCCGCAGGCTGGTAAATCCAGTCGCGGGTAGGCGGCAGCGGGTTCGGGCGGCGCGCCTTGACTGCCAGCACCTGGTAGATGTTCATCCAGTCCCGGGCGAAGCCGAACGCGCAGCCGGCGAGGTAGATCGACCAGATCCGGTAACGTTTCTCGCCGGCAATGCGCACCGCCTCGGCGCGGTTTCTCTCGATGTTCGCGGCCCAGCGCTCGCAGGTGCGGGCGTAGTGACGCCTGAGGCTTTCCACGTCGGTGACCTCGAAGCCGGCCGCCGACATCTCGCTGAGCACCCGCGCAATGTGCGGCAGTTCGCCGTCGGGAAAGACGTATTTGTCGATGAATTCGCCCACGCCCATGCCGACGATCCTGCTATCTGGATGGGCGGCGGTGATGCCGTGGTTCAGCGCGACGCCGCCCTCGGCGAGCAGGGAGTCCAGCTTGCGGAAGTAGGCGCCCAGGTGTTTCAGCCCGACATGCTCGAACATGCCGACGCTGGCGATGCGGTCGTAGCCGCCGGTTTCCGCGACATCCCGGTAGTCCTGCAGCCGCACTTCGCAGCGCCCCTCCAGTCCTTCGGCCCGGATACGCTCCCGCGCAAACTCGTACTGGTTGCGCGACAGGGTGATGCCGGTGGCGAGGCAGCCGTATTTTGCCGCGGCACGAATGATCAGCGCGCCCCAGCCGCAGCCGATGTCCAGCAGCCGGTGACCGGGCCGAACGCGCAGTTTTGCCAGGATGTGATCGAGCTTCTGTTCCTGTGCGTGATCCAGCGTGTCGGCGTCGCTGCGAAAATAGGCGCAGGAGTACACCATGTTGCGGTCGAGGAACAGGCGATAGAAGTCGTCGGAAACGTCGTAGTGGTACTGGATTGCCTTGCGGTCGCCCTGCGCCGTATGCGTGACCGCCCACAGCAGGCGCTGGATGCGGTCGGGCCGCGCCGCCGCAAGCACCAACCGGGCGCTGGCGTCGAAGATGTCGCGCAGCGAGCCTTCCACGCGGATCCTGCCCTCGACATAGGCTTCCCCGAGTTTCATCAGATCGGGCGGCAGGAAGCAGCGCAGCGCGCCTTTCTGCGGAACCACGATGGTCACTTTCGGATCCGGACCGAAATCCAGGCTGCGCCCGTTCCATAGCGAAAGCCGCAATGGCGTCGGCTGGGTATTGCGCAGGCGCATCGCCAGTTGCGCCAGGCGGTTCTCGATAAACATGGCACCTCCCCCGCGATTCTTCCACGATTACCCGAATGCCGTCATTTTGCGCCGTTCCGCAAATCGTGCAAGCGCCCGGGTTGATCGTGGTCAAAAGCAGGGCCAAAAACGCTGCGAGCGGTGTTCCGACCGCGGGGCGCGGGGTGAACGTTTGACATCCGTCGACAAGCCGCGGCGGCCCTGCGCTTCAATGTGAATTCCATCGGAGAGCTTGCAATGGCCGACCCCGGACGAGTACCCGGTGCAGCGAGGGACGCCGCGTTTGGCGGCGGCGTGCCGCAGGCGATGGCGCTCGATGACGGTCTCGCGCGCATCGAAGGGAAGCGGCCGCATTCGAACGCGCCGAAGCCCGGCGCAGCGCGGGACAGGTCGGCATGAAGCGGGCGCACCTGGCGATCGTCGGCTACGGCGCCCTGGGACGCGCATGCGCCAGCGTCCGGGTTTGATGGAAATCAAACACTGCACCGCCGGAAGGCGCATCGTTTAAATTCGCGTGCCAACCGGAGGTTTGTGCGTGAACACTGCGGTCACCGACGTAGGCGAAAATCAACAGATCGCCGACAAGCTGCGCGAGCTGGCTGCCCTGCTCGATGCCCAGGGAGCGAACCCGTTTCGAGCCGGCGCATACCGCAAGGCAGCGGACACGATCGCCCGCCTGACGCGGCCGGTGCGCGAGACCTTCGATGCCGAGGGTGCCGCGGGGCTCGATGCGCTGCCTCATATCGGCAAAGGCATCGCCGCGGCAATCGCCGAAATCCTCATTACCGGCCGCTGGAACCAGCTCGAACGCTTGCGCGGGACACTGGACCCGGTGCAATTGTTTCAGGGCGTGCCGGGCATCGGGCCGCAGCTCGCCCAGCGCATGCATGAAGAATTGCACGTCGACACGCTGCAGGCGCTCGAAGCAGCGGCGCACGACGGGCGGCTCGAAAGCGTGCCCGGTGTCGGCACACGGCGCGCGGCGGCATTGCGCGCGACGCTCGCCAATATGCTCAATCGGACACGTCCGCGAGATCAGACCCCGCTGCCGGCGCCGGCAAGCCAGCCATCGGTGGCGGCATTGCTGGAGGTCGATCGCGATTATCGCCGCAGCGCCGAGGCCGGCAGCTTGCCGAGCATCGCGCCCAGACGTTTCAATCCCGAAGGCAAGGCGTGGCTGCCGGTGCTGCACACGCGCAGCGGCGATTGGCATTTCACCGCCCTGTACTCCAACACCGCCACCGCGCACAAGCTCAAACGTACCCACGATTGGGTCGTCGTTTACTTTTACGATGACAGCCATGTCGAGGGGCAGCACACGGTGGTCACCGAGACGCGCGGCCCGCTCGCCGGGCGGCGCGTGGTGCGCGGACGCGAGGCGGAATGCCGGGAGCGCTACGCGCAGGAAGGAACGCGCAGCGGCGCAGCGGCGTAACGGCAAGCCCCGAAGGCAGCGAATCGGCGCGTTTTGACAAGGCCTGCGACGCCCGGGCAAGCCGGCATCGCGCCGGAACCGCTCAAGTTCATCACTGAAGTGCCGATAATGCCGTTACGCGAGGATTTTTGCGCTCACCACTACGGAGGTCTATCCATGGATGTCAATTCTGTAAGCAACACCTTTATCACCGCCACGACCCTAGGCCCACAGCGCGCGCCGGAAGCGGCCGAAGGCAGGAAGACAGGGCCAGACCGCGATGGGGATGCGGACGATGTCGGCGGTATCAATGCCACAACGTCGTCGGCCGCTGCCAACGTCAACCTGAATGGCCAGAAGATCGGCCTAGCCATTGACGTTAAGGCCTGAGCTATGAGCTGCATACCCCTGCGCCCGTTCCGGGTGGAGGGGGCTATGCCCATCAGCGAGCTTCCCGGTTCTCGCCCGCAACCCGCACCTGGTTGTGCGCGGAAAACCGCCCGCAGAACCGATGAGGACGGGCTTCCCTGGCAGTCGCCGTAGGGCTGACCCGGCGCACCAGCGGCTACCCTGCCGGGTCAGGCCGCCGACTTCGCCAGCCGCGTCTCGACCAGCCGTGCGAAAAAACTTGCCCCAAGCGGGAGCGCCGCGTCGTTGAAGTCGTAGCCCGGGTTGTGTACCTCGCAAGCGCCTTCGCCGTTGCCGATGTTGATGTAGCACCCCGGGACTTTTTCCAGCATGTAAGAGAAATCCTCCGATGCCATGATCAGCGCCGGATTTCGGTCCACGTTCTGCGCGCCCACCAGTTCGGTGCAGATGCCGGCGGCAAACTCGGCTTCCCGCGCGTCATTGACCGTGGGCGCGAACAGGAAGCGGAAGTCCACCTCCGCCGTTGCGCCGAAGGCCTCGGCTACGCCCTTGGCGACGCGCCGCATCGACGTCTCGATCAGCGCCATCAACTCGCGCGAAAAGGCGCGCACCGTGCCTGCGAGCTGGGCGGTCTGCGCAATCACGTTGTACGCGTCGCCGCCGTGGATCTTGGTAACCGACAGCACGGCGGTTTCCACCGGAGGCGCGTTGCGCGAGACGATGGTCTGCAGCGCGATCACGATATGCGCGGCGACCATCACCGGATCGATGCCGGTCTCCGGCCGCGCACCGTGCGCACCCTTGCCGGTGACGCGGATGTCGAAGAAGGCCCCGCCCGCCATCATCGGACCGGCGCGCACCGCGAATTGCCCGAGCGCCAGGCCGGGCCGGTTGTGCATGCCGAAAATGGCATCGCACGGAAACTTCTGGAACAGACCGTCGTCGACCATCGCCTTGGCGCCACCCAAGCCTTCTTCCGCCGGCTGGAAGATGAAATGCACCGTTCCGTCGAAGTTGCGCGTCTGGGCCAGATAGCGCGCCGCGCCTAGAAGCATGGTGGTGTGCCCGTCGTGGCCGCAGGCGTGCATCTTCCCCTGGTTCGTGGAACGGTGCTCGAAGGTGTTTCCTTCGTCGATCGGCAACGCGTCCATGTCGGCGCGAAGTCCGAGCGTGCGAACGCCGGAACCGGCGCGCAACGTGCCGACCACGCCGGTCTTGCCCAGACCGCGATGCACCGCGCAGCCGAAAGCCGCGAGCTTCGCGGCGACCAGATCCGAAGTACGAGTTTCCTCGAAGCCGAGTTCCGGATGCGCGTGGATATCGCGCCTCCATCCGGTCAGTTCCGCGTGCATCCGGACGATACGATCAGCGATAGGCATGGTATGGTGCGCTCCTCATGATGTTACGAACTTAAATGTGACGGGCTGGCGTTGCGCAAAAGCGCTCTGGCTGCCGCGCGCAGGGCCGAGCGCTCGCCGGCGTCCGTCATCATCCCAGGCGGCCCTCCGCGACAGCGTGGCAGGCCACCGCGCGATCGGATGATATTTCATGCAGTTCGGGCTTCTCGGCGCGGCAGCGCGCTTGTGCGTGCGGGCAGCGCGGATTGAACGCGCAACCGGCGGGTGGATCGAGCGGGTTAGGCACCTCGCCCGCGACCGGAACGCGCGCCTTGCCCGTCATCTGCAGATCCGGAATGGCGTCGATCAGCATGCGCGTGTACGGATGGCGCGGCTGCTCGAACAGTTGCTTCGCGTCGGCGATCTCTACCAGCCTGCCCAGGTACATCACGCCAACCCGCGTCGCGATGTGCGCCACCACCGCGAGGTTGTGCGAAATGAACAAATAAGTGAGCCCCAGTCGATCCTGCAGATCCTTCATCAGGTTGAGAATCTGCGCCTGCACCGAGACATCCAGCGCGGAGGTCGGCTCGTCGCACACCAGGAACTCCGGATTGGAGGAGAGCGCGCGCGCAATCGAGATGCGCTGGCGCTGTCCGCCCGAAAATTCATGCGGGTACTTGTCGCCGTCTTCCGGCGAAAGTCCCACCTGCGTGAGCAGCTCGGCTACCCGCGCGGGCAGCGTCGCCCTGTCGGTGGCGAGACCCTGGGCGACGATAGGTTCGGCGACGATGGCCTGCGCGCGCCAGCGCGGGTTCAGGCTCGCGTAGGGATCCTGGAAGATCATCTGCATGCGCCGGCGCAGCGGCGCCGAGGCCGCAGCGGCGAGGTCCGCGCCGTCGAAGACGATACGCCCGCGCGAGGGCGGGTACAGGCCGACGATCATGCGCGCTACGGTGGACTTGCCGCAGCCCGATTCGCCGACCAGCCCCAGGGTTTCGCCTTTGCGGATGGAGAACGACACCCCATCCACCGCGCGCAGGCTGCGCCGCGGCACGCCTTCGAGCACGCGGTTGAGCCAGGGGCGCGATACGTCGAAATCACGCCCCGCGTTCTCCACCTGCAGCAGGCTTTGCTCAGCGCGGTCTGTCATAGAGCCAGCATGCGGCGAAGTTGGAGCCGGCCGGAAGCGGCGAGGGACGCTCCGCGCTGCAGCGCTCGAAGCGCTCGGGGCAGCGCGGGTTGTAGGCGCAGCCCGGCGGGATCGCGTTCAGGCGCGGCATCGCGCCGTCGATCTGTGCCAGGCGCTCGCGTCCCTCTCCGAGTTTCGGAATGGAGCTCATCAGCCCCCGGGTATAGGGATGGCGCGGCGCGTGGATCACTTCGCGCACCGGTCCGACCTCGGCCAGGCGCCCGGCGTAGAGCACCGCCACGCGGTCGGCCGTCTCGGCGATCACGCCCATGTCGTGGGTAATCAGCATCACCGCGGTATTGTGTTCGGCCGCGAGCCGCTTCAGCAGCGTGATGATCTGCGCCTGGATCGATACGTCGAGCGCCGTGGTCGGCTCGTCGGCGACAATCAGCCGCGGCCGTCCGGCGAGCGCGAGCGCGATTACCACCCGCTGGCGCATGCCGCCGGAGAACTGGTGCGGATACTGGTCGATGCGCAGCTCCGGCGCGGGAATGCCCACCTCCGCGAGCAACTCCAGCGCGTTGCGGCGCGCCGCGCTGCGGCCGAGATGCAGATGGACGTCGATCGTTTCCACCAGTTGCTCGCCGATGGTGAACAGGGGGTTGAGCGAGGTGAGCGGATCCTGGAAGATCGCCCCGATGCGCTTGCCGCGGATGCGGCGCATCGCTTCGGCGGGAAGATTGTCGATGCGCTCGCCTTCGAGCCGGATCTCGCCCGCGGCGATTCGGCCCGGCCGTTCGATCAGGCCGATGATCGCCATGCCGGTGAGCGACTTGCCGGCGCCCGATTCGCCGACCACGCCCAGCATCTCCCCCGGCGCGATCTCGAACGACAGGTCGTCGACCGCGCACAGCGTGCCCTTGCGCGTGGGAAACTCAACGCGAAGATTGCGCACTTCGAGGAGCGGGACACCCATGTCAGGTGCGTGCGACGAATGCCGCTTGCAGGCAGGCGCAGCGCAGCGCGGGCGCCGGCATTTCAGCGCAGCTTCGGGTTGAGCGCATCGCGCAGCCAATCCCCCAGCAGGTTCACCGACAGCACCAGCACCACCAGCGCGGCGCCCGGAAACACGGTGATCCACCATTCGCCCGACAGCAGGAAGTCGTTGCCGACGCGGATCAGCGTGCCGAGCGAAGGCCGGGTCGGCGGCACGCCCACGCCGAGGAAGGACAGCGTCGCCTCGGTGATGATGGCGGTGGCGATATGAATGGTGGCGATGACCAGCACCGGCCCCATCACGTTCGGCAGCACATGCCGCAGCATGATGGAGGCGGAACTGCGGCCGATCACGCGGGCGGCCTGCACGTACTCCTTGTTGCGCTCGACCAGAGTCGAGCCGCGCACCGTGCGCGCGTAATGCACCCAGCCGGAAACGCCGATGGCGAGGATCAGCACGTAGACGGCGATGTCGTCGTGCGTCTCCCGCGGCAGCGCGGCGCGCGCCACGCCGTCGATCAGGAGCGCGATCAGGATCGCCGGGAAGGAGAGCTGGATGTCGGCCACGCGCATGATGAACGCGTCCAGCCTGCCGCCGACGTAGCCGGAGGCAAGGCCCAGCCCCACGCCGAACACCATCGAGAACAGCACCGCGGCGACGCCCACGCCGAGCGAGATGCGCGCGCCGTACATGATCGTCGACAGCACGTCGCGGCCCTGATTGTCGGTGCCGAACAGGTACATGGGCTTGCCGCCCTGAGTCCATGCCGGCGGCGTGAATCCGTCGGACAGGTTCAGGGCGCCGCTGTCGAACGGGTTATGCGGCGCAAGCCAGGGCGCGAACACGGCGCCGCCGACGCAGACGAGCGTCAGCAGCGCGGCGAGCATGGCGACCGGCGAGTGCCGAAAGCTCCAGGCGAGGTCGTGGTTCCAGGCGCGGCGCAACCAGACTTCAGCCTTGCTCATCCTCCGGTCCGCCGCGCGCCGCCCCGACGCAACTCACTCAACGCGCGCGTAGCGCGATTCAGGCCGGTCGTCCGATTTATACACGGTCGACACGTTCTTCTTCATCGCCCAAGGCCGCAACTGGTGGTGCAGCGGCACGTAGTAGTAATTGTCGCGCGTGAGCACGAGCGCATCGTGCAGCAATACGTCCCGCTTCTTCGGGTCCATCTCGGTCTTTGCGCCATCGATCATTGCGTCGAGCTTGGCGTCGCTGATGCGGCCGAGATTGAAGCTGCCGTCGGCGCCGGTGGTCTTGGTATGCATCAGCGACTGCAGCGAGTAGTTCGCGTCGAACGTCGCCACGCCCCAGCCGAGCATGTAGGCGCTATGGTCGAACCTCTGGATCTTCGCGATGAAGCTGGCCATCGGCTGCGCGTTGAGCTTCGCCGTGATGCCGATTTTCGCCCACATGCCGACCAACGCCTGGCAGATCTCCTCGTCGTTGACGTAGCGGTTGTTCGGGCAATCGAGGCCGAATTCGAAGCCGTTCGGGTAGCCTGCCTCGGCCAGAAGCTTCTTCGCGCCCGCGGCATCAACCGGCGCGACCTTGTCGATCTCTTTGCCGTACCCGTGCACGTCCGGTGCGACCATGATTGCAGCCGGGATCGACAGGCCGCGCATGGTGACGCGCTTGATCGCCTCGCGGTCGACGGCAATGTTCAACGCCTTGCGCACGCGTATGTCCTTGAACGGGTTCTTGCCTTTGACGTTCGAATAAAGCAGTTCGGGACTGTACTGATCCATGCCGATGAAAATGGTGCGGTTCTCGGCGCCGTCGAGCACCTTGAGCTTGGGGTCGTTGCGCAGCCGCGCAACATCCTGCGTCGGCAGGTCGGTCACCAGGTCCACATCGCCGGAGAGCAGCGCCGAAACGCGCGTCGCGTTGGACTTGATCGGCGTATAGATGACGTCAGTCACATTGCCTTGCAGCTTGTCCCACCATGCCGGGTTCGCGCTCATCACGATGCGCTTGTCCGGTTCCCACAGTTTGATGATGTAGGGCCCGGTGCCGTTGGCGTGGCGCGAGGCGTAGGACTCCTCCCTGACTTTGTAATCCTGGATGTTCTCCGACTTGTTCTTCACCGACCAGGACTTGCTCATGATGCGGAAATCGACCAGCAGGCGCAGCAGCACCGGGTCCGGCCCGGAGAGGAAGGCGTCCACGGTGTAATCGTCGACCTTCTTCATCTCCTTGATGCTCGATATGTAGATCTGGTTGGTGCCCTGCGGCTGGATGATGCGGTAGTACGAGAAAACGACATCGTCGGCAGTGAACGGCGAGCCGTCATGGAACTTCACGCCTTTGCGCAAATGGAAGCGCCAATGCGTCGGGGTGATTTGCTCCCAGCTCGTCGCAAGGGAGGGTTCCGCCTGAAACGTCTTGGTGTAGCGCGTCAGGCCCTCGTAGGTGTGCTGCAGCAGACTGTGCGTGGTGGCGTGGTTCTGCGAATGCGGATCCAATGTGAGAATGTCGTTTTGCGCCGCCCATCGCAAAGTGGCCGCGTGGCCCGGAACGGCGGCGATGGCGAGTGCGGCAACTGCCACGGCAAATGCCGCGGTAAACCGGCGTGTCAGTGTCATGGTGGTCTCCTCCTCTGTCGTTACGTGATGGGAAGCGATTCCTCGACCAGCGCCGCCAGATAGCCGGCGCCGAGCGGAATCACATCGTCATTGAAATCGTAGCCCGCATTATGCAGGAAGCAGCCGAGCGGGCCGCCGCCCTGGCCGAGCCAGATGTATGCGCCCGGGCGCGCGAGCAGCATATATGAGAAGTCCTCGCCGCCCATGGTCGGCTCGCCGTCGGTCTGGACATTGTCTTTGCCGAAGATTTTCTCGCCGACCTTGGCGGCGAAGACCGCCTCGCGCTCGGTGTTCACGGTGGACGGATAGCCGCGCCGGTAGTCGATCTCGGCGCTGCCGCCGAGCGCCTTGGCGACGCTGCTGACAATCTCGCGCACGCGCTGCTCGGCGAGCTCGCGCGTTTCCGCGCGGAAAGTGCGCACCGTGCCGATCAGCTTGACCGCTTCGGGGATGACGTTGAAGGCTCCGACCTGGCTGGTCTGCATCGAGCACACGCTCACCACCGCCGCGTCGACGGGATCGACGTTGCGGCTCGCAATCGTCTGCAGCGCGGTGATGATGTGCGCGGTGATCACCACCGGGTCGACCGCGAGGTGCGGCATCGCGCCGTGGCCGCCCTTGCCGCGCACCGAAATCTGGAATTCATCGGTTGCGGCGGTGATCGGGCCGGGACGCACCGCCATCTTGCCCGGCGGCAGCAGCGGCCAGTTGTGCAGCGCGTAGATTTCGTCGGCCGGGAAACGCTCGAACAACCCTTCCTCGACCATCACCCTGCCCCCGCCGCCGCCTTCTTCCGCCGGCTGGAAGATGAGATAGGCGGTGCCGTCGAAATTGCGCGTTTCGGCGAGATATCTGCCTGCGCCGAGCAGCATGGTGGTATGGCCGTCATGGCCGCATGCATGCATGCGGCCGGGATTCTCCGACTTGTAGCTCACGCTGCCGTTCTCGTGCATGGGTAGGCAATCCATGTCGGCGCGCAAGCCGACCGCGCGCCCACTCGAGGACTTGCGGCCCTTCACGACCCCCACCAGTCCCGTCTTCGCGATGCCCCGATGGACCTCGATGCCCCAGCCCTCGAGCTTGGCTGCGACCAGATCGGAGGTGCGCTGCTCGTTGAAGCCGAGCTCCGGGTGAGCGTGGATGTCCCGGCGGATGCCGGCGAGTTCCTCGTGGAAGGCGCGGATGTGTTCCACCGGGTTATCGAACTTGAGCGGTGCGTTCATGCGTTTCTCCTAGTGCGCGGCCGAGCGCTCGAGGCGCAAGCGCGGGTCCACGGCGTAGTAAAGCAGGTCGACGACGAGATTAATGACCACGAAAAACAGCGCAATCAGGCACAGGTAGGCTGCCATCACCGGGATGTCGGCAACCGTCACCGCCTGGATGAACAGCAGGCCCATGCCGGGCCATTGAAACACGGTTTCGGTGATGATGGCGAAGGCGATGATCGAGCCGAGCTGCAGTCCGGCGACGGTAATCACAGGCACCAGCGTATTCTTGAGCGCATGCCGAAAGTGCACCGAGCGCTCCGGCAGCCCGCGCGCACGCGCGAACTTGATGTAGTCGGTGCGCAGGACTTCGAGCATTTCCGAGCGCACCAGGCGCATGATCAGCGTCATCTGAAACAGGCCGAGCGTGATCGCAGGCAGGATCAGCGATCTCAGCCCGGAAGTGGTCAGCAGTCCCGTGGTCCACCAGCCGATCGCGACGGTGTCGCCGCGCCCGAACGAGGGCAGCCAGCCCAGGAGAACCGCGAACACCAGAATCAGCAGGATGCCGATCAGAAACGTCGGCAGCGATACGCCGATCAGCGACAGCGCGAGAAACACCTGGGACAGCCACGAGTTGGGCTTGAGCGCGGCATATACGCCCATCGGGATGCCGGCCGCGAGCGACAGCAGCGCGGCGACACATGAAAGCTCGAGCGTAGCCGGCAGCCGTTCGATGAACAGCGAGGACACAGGCTGCGCCTGGCGCAGGCTCAGCCCGAAATCCCCCTGCACCGCGCGGCCGAGGAAATCCAGGTATTGGATGTAGAAAGGCTGGTCGAGCCCGAGCAGCTTGGTGACGCGCGCGTACGCCTCGGGGGTCGTGTCCTGCCCGAGCATGGCGGCGACCGGATCACCGACGAAGGTGAACAGCGAGAACGCGATCAGGCCGACCGCCAGCATGACCAGAACGGCCTGGGCAAGGCGGCGCAGAATGAAGGCGAGCATGGATGTAACAGTGGCCGGTGCGAAATATGGGAAATCAAACCGCAAAGCGGGGAGTATCCGCGTCATTGAAGGTCCGGTCAAATGCCCGATCCGATCTTCGCAATCTCCGGCCATGGCGCGCGCGACTCGCGGATTCGGCCCGTTTCTGCCCGTATCCGCCCCCTCGTCTGCATTGCGTCCGACGCCGATCGTCCGCATCCCCTGCTGCCCCCGGCGCGTCTGCCAAGACCCTGCCCGCAAATTCAGCAGACCACGAGTGTCAGCGACAACAACCGGCCAAAAGCCTTGCCATCGCTGTTACATTTGCCTTCTCGCCCGATGCGTCTGTGGCGAATATCTGCCGAGGCTTTCCATGTCCAACGATCAGTCAGCAATGCAGTCCTACTACGCTGCGCGGGCGTCGGAGTACGACCGCATCTACTTGAAGCCCGAGCGCCAGACCGACCTTCGCGCGATCGAGCGCTGGCTGCCGCATAAATTCGTGGGCGCGCGGGTCATCGAAATCGCCTGCGGCACCGGTTTCTGGACCAAGTTCATTGCGCCGGTGGCTGCGCACGTCTTGGCGCTCGACACTGCCGCCGAAACCATCAGCATTGCGAAGAACCGCGTTTCCGCAGGCAAAGTCGACTTTCTGCTTGGCGACGCCTACGCTCTTTCGCAACACATCGGTCAATTCGATGCCGCCTTCGCCGGGTTCTGGTTTTCTCATATTCCGAGGACAAGGCGGCGGCAATTTCTACTTGGATTGGCTGCCCGGCTCGAACCAGGCGCGAAGGTCGTGTTCCTCGACAACCGTTACGTCGAGGGCAGCAGTTCGCCGCTGACCGCGCGGGACGCTGAAGGAAACACTTTCCAGACGAGGCAGCTTAGCGACGGGTCCACGCATATGGTGCTCAAGAACTTTCTGACCGAGGCAGAGCTGCTTGAACTCGTGTCCGGGTATGGTGAGTGCCCGGTTTTCACGACGTGGCAATACTATTGGGCGTTCGAGTACGCGGCTGCTCGGCGCTAAGCTCGCTGCCACAACTACAAGGCAAACCGGCTTCGAAATTAATGTGTCGTCGTACCAGATGACCGAATTGCGCGCTACCCTCTCAGGGGCCTTCGCTCACGCCGCCAACCCAATCTCCACACGTTTGTTGCGTTTGCCTTCGCTGCGAATCCTGAGTACGCGGATGCCGCCGATCTCGGCGATGTTCTTCACGTGCGTCCCGCCGCAAGGCTGCAGGTCGATGCCGGGTATCCTGAGAAGCCGCACCCGCCCGGCGCCGCGCGGCGGCTGCACGCTCATGGTCTTGACAAGCTCGGGACGCGCGTCGAGTTCCTCGTCGGTAATCCAGACGGTTTCCGTTTCCACGCCGCGCGCGATCATGGCGTTCGTTTCGCGTTCGATCTTTTCGGCGTCGAGCAAATTCATGTCAATGTCGAAGTCGAGGCGCGCCTTATCCGGCGCTATGTTGCCTCCGGTGACCGGCGCCACCACCACACAAGACATGACATGCAACGCCGTGTGCAAGCGCATCAACGCATAGCGTCGTTGCCAGTCGAGTTCAAGCGTGAGCGTTTCGCCGGGCTCGGGCCGCGGCATGCCGGGCGCGGGGATGTGCAGCACCTGGTCGATCGAATCGCCCTTGCGCGTGTCGGCGATCGAGATCCGCTCGCCATTCGCGCGCAGCAGAAACCCGGTGTCCCCGGACTGCCCGCCTCCGGTCGGATAGAAGATCGAGCGGTCGAGCTCTATGCCGCGCTCATCTACCGCGACAGCCTGCGCGGTCGCGGTCTTCAGGTAGGCGTCGTGCCTGAACAGCAGCTCGGTACGCATGGCAAATGGGCGGTTAGTGACACAGGTTGCGCCACGCCGAGCTGTGCAGGTCGTCGTTCATGCCCGTCTCCTCCCGAAAACGCGAATCTTATGCCGCGCCGCGTTGCGCGGCCGGTCGAGTATACGCCGGATCGGCACGTACAACTATCCGCGAACGACAGAAGTGTGCCAGCCGCGGGATCCAGGCCGGCCGACAATGCGGGTCGCCTCCGCCCCCCCCTTTTTGTTCGAACAGATGGCAGTTTACGCGGGCGGCACGGTCATGTACACTACATCTGTACACAACGGAGCATTGCCATGACCAACACCTGCAAAGTCAACGTCACCGAACTCCGCCAGAATCTTCCGGCTTACTTGGCCGACGTGCAAAAGGGCAAGGAGATCGAGGTCACCTCGCGTGGGAAGGTGATCGCCCGCATCGTCGCCGGCGGCGATCCTCACCAGGAGGCACGCGTGCGCCTACTCGCCATGCGCAAGCACTGCTACGTCGGTGATGTGCTCAGCCCGACCAGCGCGCAGTGGGACGCAGAGCGTTGATCGTTCTCGACAGCCATGCGCTGATCTACGACGCGCTGACTCCCGCCCGCCTGTCGGCTCGCGCGCGCAAAGCCATTACTCTCGCTTTCACGCAGCGGGAAATCGCCTGCAGCGACATCAGTCTGTGGGAGATCGCAATGCTCATCGCGCGCAAGCGGCTCGATCCCGTGATAGATGCGCGGCAGTTTCTGCATGACATGATCGCGGCACGGCATATTCGAGTGTTGCCGATTACGGCAGAGATCGCCGTTCTGTCCCAGTCCGATATGTTTTCCCACGGCGATCCGGCGGACCGGCTGATCGCAGCCACTGCCCGGCTGCACCGGGCGCCGTTGATTACATCCGACACGATACTGCGCAAGCTAAAGGAAGTCACCACGATCTGGTGAGCCGGCCTTCCCTGCCGATCGCCAATCGGCCGCAGAACCAGAAGGGACGCGGGCAACAAACCAAAATAGGACACTCACGGAAATGCCTTTGGCTTGACTGCGGCGCGCGCGAGGCGGATGCTAGTGCGACGCGCGGCACAGCCTGTCGCCATGCCGTTGCGACATTTGCGCATCAATCCTCGAACCGCAATCACGGCTCCCCATGCACATCGACCGCGACATCAAGCTTGATTTCAGGGACGTTCTGATCCGGCCGAAGCGCTCGGCCCTGCCCTCGCGCGCGGAAGTCGACATCACGCGCGAATTCGTGTTCAAGCACTCGGGCAGGCGCTATCGCGGCGTCCCGGTGATCGCGGCGAACATGGACACGGTCGGCACGTTCGCAATGGCGCGCGCGCTCGCGCCGTTCGGCCTCGCGACCGCGCTGCACAAGCACTATGGCGGCGACGAACTCGCCGCGTTCTTCAAGGGACTCAAGCTGAAATCGAGCGCGTTCTATTCGCTGGGCATCACGCGCAGCGATCTCGACAAGTTCGAGCGCGTGCTACAGCGCGCCGGCAGCGCGATCCATTACGTCTGCATCGACGTCGCCAACGGCTATTCGGAATCCTTCGTCAAGTTCGTCGCCGAGTTTCGCCGCGCCCACCCCAAGCTCACGCTGATGGCCGGCAACGTCGTCACCGGCGAGATGACCGAGGAGCTGATTCTGTCCGGCGCCGACATTGTCAAGGTCGGCATCGGCCCGGGCTCGGTCTGCACCACGCGCACCATGACCGGCGTGGGCTACCCGCAGTTGTCCGCGGTGATCGAATGCGCCGATGCCGCGCACGGCCTGGGCGGGCGCATCTGTTCCGACGGCGGCTGCACTTCGCCCGGCGATGTCGCCAAGGCCTTCGGCGGCGGCGCCGACTTCGTCATGCTGGGCGGCATGCTCGCCGGCCACGACGAGTGCGCGGGCGAAATCGTCGAACAGGACGGCGGACAGTTCAAGCGCTTCTACGGCATGAGTTCGCGCACCGCAATGGAAAAGTACGTGGGCGGCGTGGCGCAATACCGCGCCTCCGAGGGCAAGGAAGTGCTGGTGCCCTATCGCGGACCGGTGAACAAAGCGCTGCAGGACATCCTCGGCGGCCTGCGCTCCGCCTGCACCTACGTCGGGGCGCGCACGCTGAAGGAACTCACCAAGCGCACCACGTTCGTGCGGGTGAGCATGGAGTCGAACGAGCTGTTCGGAGAGAACTGAGCGGGGAAATTGAGCTGCGGACCCGAGCCGGCATCACTCGGGGACCGCGCTGCCCGGCGCCGCTTCAGCGCCGCCGGGCAGTGCGCTCAGGCCAGCAATGCGCGCATGCTCCGGTTGATTTCGGCGCTGTAATGGCGCGCGGCCTTGTTGCTCGGCGCGAGGGGCTCGGTGTAGAAGAATTCCGGCAGCTCGTCGTCTTTCTCGGTGAAGCCGGCCGCCTTGTTGAACTCCCATTCCATCTTCAACGCCTCGCGTCCCAGCGTCACCATGAACGAGGTGTCGAGCTTGGTGCCGTGCGCGTCGTTCAGCGCGTTGACGATGAGCTCGGAGCTGACGTTGGTGACCGAGCGCCCGAAAATGCACAGGCCGATGGAATCGACCGCGGCGCAGGCGGTCTGGATGCCGAGGCTGGCCTCGACCAGTTGCGCGGTGGTCTTGTCCTTGCAGTCGAACACCGGCAGGTTGCCCGCGGTGTGGTCGGCGCCCTGCGCCGTGACCATCATGGAAATGCCGGTGACTTCGATCACGCGCGGGTCGTAGGCGCTGATGCTCTGCTGCTTGATCACCGGGATGCGGGCGACCTTGTAGTGCGCGCCGGCGCGGGCTGCGCCCTGCGCGAATATGCGGCCGCGCTCGTTGCCGCGGCGGATGTCATCCAGGGCCTTGTGCATGAAGGCTTCGTCGCCGAATTTGCCCAGCCCCGCTTCCATCAGCACCGCGAGCGTGGCGCCGGCCTCGATGGTGTCGATGCCCAGATCATTGGCGACGGCGTTGACCCGCGCCACCTGGTCCGGGTGGACTAGGCCGCAATTGCTGCCCATCAGGCCAAGCGTCTCGTATTCCAGCGGCGACACCAGCTCCTTGCCTTTCTCGTCGACGTAGACGTTGCTGCATTCGATCATGCAGCCCGGCATGCAGGCGTGCGAGATCTGCCCGCCGCGGCTGGAGTTGAGCTCGCGGATGAAGTCGCCGCCGAGTTGGAGCGGGCCCTCGGATGCTTCGACCAGGCGGCCGGCGCTGAAGTTGCGCACCGGCAGCCCGCCGATGCGGTTGGTGATGTCGCCCATCATCGCCGTGCCGGTGGTCTTGAAGGTGTTGATCGCCGGCTCCTTCGCCAGGCGCGCGCCGTATTCGCGGATCGCGCCCATGACTTTCTTGCGGTCGTGGAAGGTCGGCATCTTGTGCACGTCGATGACGATCGCCTTGACCTTCTTCGAGCCCATCACGGCGCCGACGCCGCCGCGCGCCGACAGGCGCGTTGGCCGCCCGTCGGTATCGGTGAAGGCGATGCCCGCCATCAGGCCCAGGTACTCGCCCACCGGGCCGCACAGCGCGAAGGCGATTTTCTTGCCGTATTTCTCGAACAGCAGTTCGGCGGCCTCATTGTTGCCCTTGCCCAGATAGGGTTCGGCGCTCTCATAGGTAATGGCGCCCTCTTTGGTGATGCGGATCACCACCCAGTCCTTCGATGCGCCATAGAGCGTAAACCCGGCGGTCTCGAGCTGGCCCAGCGCAAAGCCGAAGGTGCCGCCCGAATTGGCCTCCTTGATGCCGCCGGTCAGCGGGCTCTTGCAGCCTACGGAGAGGCGGTTGGCGTTGGAGAAGTTGGTGCCCGCGAACGGCCCGGCGGAAAAGATCAGCGGATTGTCCGGCGACAGCGGGTCTACCTTGGCCGCGCCGAGCTCGAGCAGGGTCTTGGCGATGAAGTAGCGGCCGGCGCGGATCACGTCCTCGCCGTGCAGTTCGTCGATCTTGACCGAGCGGTCGCCGAGATTGATGTGCAGGTATTTGCGCATGTCGATATCACCCCCGTGAAGATGGAAAATACGGATTGCGATGCAGGGCTGATTCTACACTTTTCGGGCCCGCCTCGTCCCACCGGCGCTATCGCCGACCATGAAACCGGCGTGGACATTGGGTCCGGCGCGGCGCGCATGGCGCGCCTTTCTCAGAGCTTCACGTGAAACGCCTTGCCGATCAGTTCCAGCGCTTCCGGGCTGTCCCACTGCTTCGACCCCCGGATTTTCTTGACCACGCGGCCCTGCGCGTCGACCAGGACCGTCAAGGGGATCGTGTTGGCGCCGAGCATGGATTCGAGCAGCAGGTTGCGGTCGTGATAGTTGTCGAACGTGACCCCGGTCAGTCTGATGAATTGCGCGGCCAGGTTGGCGTGGTCGTCGGTGGAAATGCCGATGATGTTGAATTGCTTGCCGTTGAAACGGCGCGAAAGCCGCTCGAGCGACCCCATTTCCGCGCGGCAGGGACCGCACCAACTGGCCCAGACATTGATGATCAGCGGTTTGCCGCGCAGCTCGGACAGCTTGCGGTAATCGCCGGCAAACCCGTACAAGGACGCCTCGCGCAGCACGCCGCCTTCATCGACCTCGCCCGGCATTTTGGCAAATGCGGTTGCGCACAGGGCCGACATGCAGAATACGATCAGAAAGATTGTTTTCATCCACGACGCCACTGTTGATTGGGCCGTTGTAACGCGGCTGATGTCGCTTTGGCGCGGCCAACAGCTCAGGATCGGCGAAATCGCGGCGCTGTCCAAAGCGTAAACCTGAAAACCGTTTCTTTTCCTGGCTCGCTCTCGGCCCAGACCTTGCCGCCGTGGCGCGCGACAATGCGATGCACGATGCTCAAGCCGATGCCGCTACCGTCGAATTCGTCGGCGCGGTGCAGGCGCTGGAACGCCTTGAACAGCTTGTCGGCATAGCGCATGTCGAAGCCCGCGCCGTTGTCCCGGACGAAGTAGCTGGTTTCGCCATTGTGTTCTTCGCTTCCCACTTCGATGCGGGCTGCGTCGGTGCGCGAGGTGAACTTCCACGCATTGCCGATGAGGTTCTCCAAAACGATTTTGACCAGATTGGGGTCGCCGTTGGCCCGCATGTCCGGCTGCAGCAGAAGCTGGACCGTGCGAGCCGGATGCGCCTCGAACAGCGCTGCGGCCACGCTTCGGGCCAGCTCGCCCAGATCGAAATCGCGCCGTTTCATCTCGACGCGCGCGATTCGCGACAGTTGCAGCAGATCATCGATCAGCATACCCATGCGCATCGCGCCGGCGTGGATTCGGTCGAGGTGCTGCGCCGATTCCTGGTCGAGCTTGTCCCGGCTTTCGCGCAGGAGCAAGGTGCTGTAGCCGGCAATGCCGCGCAGCGGGGAACGCAGATCGTGGGCGACGGAATAGGTAAAGGATTCGAGCCCCTCGTTGGCGGCGGCGAGTTGCTGGTTCGCACTTTCGAGCTGCTGCGCGGTTTCGACAATCTGGGCCTGCATTTTCCACTGGCGAAAAAAAACGAAACCCAACAGCACTACCAGAACAATCGCGGCCGTCGCAACTGCGAACATCAATTTCGTGAGATTGCGCCATCCAGCCAGGACAACGGTTTCGGGTTTGCTCACGTTGATCATGAGCGGATAGCTGCGAACGGTGTGCATGGCCATGAGCTGGGGCGCGACGTCGGCGTCGACCGTCTTGGTGTGCAGTGTTCCCTGCTCCGAGCGCGCCATCGTCTCGCGGAAGAAGCGCTGAATTGCCGGGCTTTGGCCCGGCACGCTGCTACCCTCTGACTGCGGCTGTCGCGTGAGCAAAACGCCGTCGCGTCGGTAAAGCGCGATCGAAGTGCCGTCGCCGGGCAAGACTGCGTCGAACAGCTTCTCGAACCGGTCCGTCGCGATGCTTGCCAGAACCAAACCGAGGAAGGCGGCGTCCGGACCGCTGACCCGGCGCGCGAAAAAGATCGTCTCCTGCCCGGTCAGCCTGTTGTTCAACGGCGCGGAGATAACGTAGCCGGTGCCCGGATTTTCGCGCAGCGTGATCAAATATTCGCGGTCAGACAGGTCCATCCGTAGCGGCGGCCAGGTGCGCGAGGTATTGATGAGCACGCCATCGCTGTCGATGAACAGCAATGAATTGATATCCGTCGCAAGAATGATCCTGTCCTGCAGCACATCATGCATGGCCTTGGTCCCGGCATAACGCCGGAAGTCCTCCGGCGTATGCACCCCGGCGCGGGAAATTTGCTCTTCGAGCGACGACACCAGGAGGTCCGCGCGAAACATGACCCGCTGCGCGGATTCGGCAAGGGTCAGGCTGAGCCGCGCCAGATTGTCCATCTCGTTCGATAAGGTTTTGTCGCGTGTAGCCAAAGCCGTCAGGACGGCGAAAGCGACCAGTCCCAGGACGAGCAGCGCGACGATCGCCTCCACCCAGAACAGCGGGATTCGTGTTGCGCGGCGCATGGGCTGCACCTATTCTATCGGTCCCGCCCGGCCGCAGGGCGCGCGCGCCCGCCGATGCTGTGCGGCAGACCACAGACACCCGTGCCACTGTCCTTCAATTTACGCTCCTGAGCAGGCGGAAAGCGCCGTTGCGAACCTCGACCACCACGGACTGCTGAATCAACTGGCCCGTGTCGTCGAAGTATACCTCGCCTTTGATCCCGAACAGCTTCCCTTTCCAATTCGCGATGCAATCGCGCAGGCGCACCCGGTCGGACGCGGCGCGCATCAGGCAGGGGGCGGCGATGTACCGGATGGCGCGATACTCCCAGGCGGCGAGCACGGGACGGGAAGGTTCGGGCCGGCCGGCGAATTCCCTCTTGTATAGATCCACCCAGGCGCGGGCCTCGGCATCCACTTCCTCGCTGAAATAGCTTACCAGGACGGTGCCCTCCGCAGCATCCCGCGCAGATGATATGAGCGCTTCGTTGGCAAGCCCCCCGCTGCCAACGAAGCGCGCTTTGATGCCTAGATCGCGTGCCTGGTTCATGATCGCCGGCGCGGCGGGAATAGTCCCGAACAGGACGATGGCGTCGGGATTCGCGGCCCGGATACGCGCGAGCGGCCCGGAGAAGTCCTTGTCGGCAGTCTGATACGACTGCACCTCCACGGGTTTTGCGCCCGCGCGCGCAAGTGCGGCGACAAAAATACGCCGGTTGGCAACACCATAGTCGTCGGAATCGTAGATCACGGCAACGCGCTTCATGCCGAGGTCGCCGATAACGATGCGCGCCAGTTGTTCGGCCGTGATGGCGTCGGTCTGAATGACGCGGAACCTCCACTTGTTTTTCGCGCTGGTAATCTGCGGATGGGTCGCTCCAACCACGATGTAGGGAATGCCCGCCTGCTCGGCGATACCCATGTTGGCCAGGACCTGGGAGCTTCCCCAGCCGCCTACGATCAGATCGACATTCGCGTCCACCAGGCGCCGCATCACTATGGCCGAGCGGGCGGGGCTGCTCGCGTCATCGACGACCATCAGCTTGATCTTGCGGCCACCGATCCCGCCGGCGGCGTTGATCTGGCGCACGGCCATTTGCGCGCCACGGGCTATGCCAAGGCCATAGGAAGCGCCCGCGCCGGAGATCCCGGCGATCACGCCCAGGGTAATGTCCGCGGCGTGGGCTGTCGCAGGCGCCCAAAGCGCGCAGACGCAGCCGGCAACGGCAGCGAAAGCTCTCCCGGCTGTTCGAAGCCGCGCCAGCGGTGCGAGGGTATCGAAACGCTTGTTCATCGGGGCTGTGCGGATTGCTCCAGTCAAATTCGTTCTTGGCTCCGCTATCGCTGCAACGACTGGATCGATGGACGCAAACCGGCTACATCCGACTTGCCGGTCGGCTTGTCGTAGACATACCACGTCCCGGTGAGCTGACGAACGAATTGACTGCCTCCTTCAGAAGAGGCAAGGCGTGTTCCACGACATTGATGTCCGATGCGTCGTCAGCGCGTTTGCCTCCATGGAAGAGGTTAGTTCCGATCGTATGTAGCAGGGTGAGAATTTCCCGGCCCAAGCTGTCTGCGGCTTCGCTGGTCCGGTCGCCATTGAGGTATGCATAGTACAAAACATGGTCGATTGGACTCCAAACGGGATTGGCGGCCTCGACCGTCCGGCCGATACTCAACACACCATTCAATCGCTGGCCTCTCGCGTCCACGGTCAATTCCTGCCCCTGAAAACGCGGGAGCCGGTTCACAAAGAATCGCGTGCATTTGTGCAGAATCAGGCGTTCCTTTAGCTGCGGCGAAAACAACTTGAACGCGGCCTCCAGTTGCTCGCGCTCCTTCGGTTTGCGCACCCTGGGCATGGTGAAACCGCCAACCTGCTCCAGTTGGAGTTTCCCGTCCGCCGTCAGAAGCGCCGGGCCGCATCCCTGTTCGTGCGCAATCGTGACGCAGATGTTGTTGAAGCTGACCCAATAGCACATGTACTGCTCGATTGGTTCCAAATCACTGCGCCGGCCTTGTTCGATAAGTCTCACCATCGAAAATGCCAGTTGAAATTGCCAAGCCCTAAACGTCCTAGCAGGCGACACCATTCTTGGCTCCATGTAACGCAGACTTGTGGCAGAAGGCCGGGAGGGAAGGAACGATTGCAGGATACGGTTTCATGTTCTCGACGCACCAAGACAGATTGCCTCCGGTAGCGCAGGACGGCCTACGCGCTGCATGACGAAATCTCCCCTTGCGGGCTACTCTTTACTCAAGAAGGGCGGCGCTGCGAGACGGCTCGGTGCGGAATGACGGTCTTTGACCGGCAACCCCGCCGCCATGTGCTCTTAGTGAGCGTTTAGGCCGGTAGCTTTGCGCGGCCACCTTTCGATGGCTTTGCCCTTGGGAACCATTGAGCGCTCTTGCGCAATCGAAGTCAATTGGCCAAATGGCTATTTCTCGAAGCTTGATATTTTCTTGATTACGCTCAAATGCTTAGCGCGGCTCTTGGCTGACATGCGCCAGCCGTGCGCCGCCCGACTGCCTTTGGTGGCAAGCAGTTCGGACAACCCGGAGCCGAAACACAGACGTCAGAATGCAAAGACAACGCCGTGCCGGGCGTTCGGCCCTGGCGTCCGGTCAGCTTAGGGCCGGGCCTGTGACAAGAGTCGAGCGCGTGCTATAAATGTCCTGATATACAGCCAGATAGCAATCCCGTTCTGCAAGACAGGGCGTTCGATCAACGCTTTTCCAATCTTCCGGGAGGAACGGATGAAACTCGCAATTGTCACGGTCATGCTTGGCGTCGCGCTGGGTGCCGCGGGATGCACGCGCCTCACGGAAATCCGCACCGAACACGTCAGCACTCCCGTGATGAAGCCCAAATCCGAGGCCGCGTTGCGCGCCGACTGCGTTCACGGCCATCCGGCCCCCGCCGAGCTCAAGAACTCGATCGAGGATTACGGCGACCATCTCGTCGGATTCGTGGAGTTCGACGACCAGGGATGGCACTACAACAAAGGCGAGCAGATGCAGGCGCTGCTGCGGCGCATGCGCAGCGATCTCGATGACCCCAGATACGCCGATAGCGGATTTGTCGCACTCGTGTTTGTCCATGGCTGGCATCACAACGCTCACGACAACGATTGCAATGTGAACGAGTTCCGGGAGATGGTAAGGCTCACCGGCGAACGACTGAAGGCGCAAAGCGCCGGCAAGCCCGCGCCGCGAGTCATTGGCATTTATGTCGGCTGGCGCGGTGAAGCCGTCAACGCGCCCCTCCTGCATTACGCTTCTATTTTCGACCGGCGCTTCGCGGCCGAACATGTCGCAAAGGGATCGGTGCGGGAGCTGTTTGCGGAGCTTCGAAAACTTCAATACGAGTATGTCAAAGACAGCAAGAGTGCAGAGCCCGATTCGCGCATGCGCACCATCGTCATCGGCCATAGTTTCGGCGGGCTGATCGTGTACCATTCCCTGGCCCAGGCGTTGCTCAACGATCTTGTACTGACGCGGCTGGACGCGGCGCACGACTGCAAACCCGTCGCCGGCGCGCCGTTGTGGCCGAATCAGATCATTCTGATCAATCCGGCGTTCGAGGCCTCGCGCTTCGAGGCCATTCACAACGCCGCCAGTAGGGACCCCGGCTGCGGGGTCGAAAAGGATCGGCCAAAACTGCTGGTGCTCACGGCCGAAAACGATAGCGCCACGAAAATCATTTTTCCGGTTTTCCGTTTTGTTTCGACCCTGTTTGAGAAATACACGACTTCAGACGAAAACCGGCAAGACGAGCGGGAGGCCAATTTGCACGCCATCGGCTTTGTCGATCGCTACCGGACCCACCGCCTTTGCCTCAAGAATGAGCGTGCGCTGCTCGCCGCGGAGCCGCGTAGCGATCGGGCAAGGCAGTCCGATCTTTACCGACCCGTGTGGGTGGTGGGCGCGACCCCCGACCTCATCGATGGGCACGATGGATTCCTGTACGTGCGCAAAGGCGCAAACACGGCGCGGACTTACTTGCTGGAGTGGCTGCTGGACGTCTACCTGAACCATGGTTCCATTCAGGGGCAGTGCGATTCCTGACTTGGAGGCCATAGCGCAACGACCGCAACGGCCGCAGGAGCTTGGGGGCAGGTATCCCCTCATTTTGCAGTGAGTTCGCCGGCGACGAATCACTTGCGAGAAAAGTTCTGGCCCGGCCCGGCGGGCTTGTCCAGATCGTCCTCGTCAACTGCATATACGCACTGGTCCAGATAGGCGCGCACCGTCTCCCAGGGCGCATTCGCATCGAATAACGCCTTTAGCTTCCTCCCGACAACCAGGCCATTGACCTCCAGATCGATCAGGGTGGCTTCCAGCCCGTTCATGGAATCTGCCTTCCCGTGGAAATCGGAATCCTGCCCATTGTAGGAATGGAATTCCAGGATACGCCCCGCCTTCGTCGTGCCGGGAAATAGCGCACATTCCCCCGACGGATTGCCCCGCGTGACGTGGCTCTTGGAAAACCCGTCCTCGATCATGTGTAACAGGCTGCCGAAGGCAACGAGACGGATGTTGTTGCGGTACTTTGCGACGCCGCGCGTGAACAGCGTCTTTACATCCAGGGCCGGAGCACTAAAGCTCGTTAACTGTCAATGAGTTAGTTGTACTGTGTTATTTATTGCTATTTCCCCTGACGTAGGGTTTCCCG
>JBQMQE010000025.1:0-29403 GCA_052172655.1 Burkholderiales bacterium | reverse complement strand
TCGGCCGGGACACCGCACTGCGTTTTTTGAGCGAAGGCGCGCGCGTGGTGATCGCGGATCTGAACGAGCGCAATGCCGACTCCGTCCTCGAGCAGGCGGCGCAGGCGGGGCATGCGGCGGCCATTCGATCGATTCGGACCGACGTCGCGCAGGAACGCGATATTGAAGCGATGTTCCAATGTGCGCTGGATGAATTCGGGCGGCTGGATTGCGTGTTCAACAATGCAGGCATTGGCGGCGCGTTCGGTCCCATCACCGAGACCAGGGTCGAGGACTGGGATTACACGCTGGGGGTGCTTCTGCGCGGCGTCTTTCTGGGGATGAAGCACGGCGCCCGGATCCTCGAATCCCAGGGGCAGGGCGGCGCAATCATCTCGACCGCATCGGTGGCCGGCTTTGCCGCCGGCGGCGGCGGCCACTGCTATTCGGCGGCAAAGGCGGCCATTATCAATCTCACCCGAAGCGTCGCAGTCGAGCTTGCGCCGCATCGCATCCGCGTGAACGCGGTCGCGCCCGGCCCGCTCATGACCGAGTTGTTCCACCGGGGCAACCCCGGCGCCGCCGAGCGGGTGATTCTCGAGCGGCAGCCTTGGCCCGATGTCGCGCAGGCGAGCGATATTTCCGGTGTGGTGCTGTTTCTGGCGTCCGCGGACGCCGGGTTCATAACCGGCGAAACCATCCTTGTCGATGGCGGCCTGCTTGCGCGCGGCCCCGCGCTGTTCGGCGATGGCGCCGGCAATTTGTTGCTCAAGGCGGCCGGGCTGGACAAAGGATCGACCGGGGAGCCCTCCGAAGTGCGCCGGCCGGGCACGCGTTGAAGCAGGCGACAGAAAAGGAATGAACATGAGCGAAACGCAGGTCGATGCCGCCACGAAACTCGGGCTGTTGCGGACGATGCTCCTAATCCGCAAGCTGGAAATGGCATGGGGCGATGCCTATCTGCACGAGGAGATCGGTGGCATACCGCCTTCGCTTTCCACCGGCCAGGAGGCCGTGTCGGCTGGCGCGTGCGCGGCGCTCGAGCACGGAGACTACGTGTTCACCACGCATCGAGGCCAGGGGCCTCAAGTCGCCCGCGGGCTGGACCCGAAACGCATCATGGCCGAACTTTATTGCCGCCGCAGCGGCTACAACAAGGGGAAGTCCTACCATGTGACCGACGTCGAGCGCGGGGTCATCGGCATGGGCGGGATCGTCGCGGCGCAAGTGCCGGTGGCGGGCGGGATGGCGCTCGCGCAGAAGCTGAAACGCAGCGATCGCGTCAGCCTGGCGTTTTTCGGCGATGGCGCGAGCAACGAGGGTGCCGTCCATGAAACAGCCAACCTGGCCGCGATGTGGACTCTGCCGCTGATCCTCCTGTGCGAGAACAACGGCTACTGCATCACCTTGCCCGTGGCTGCCGCGGTAAAGACGGGGTCGATCGCCGATCGCGCCGCGGGGTACGGCCTGCCCGGCGTAACGGTTGACGGCAATGATCCGCTCGCCGTGCGCGACGCGGTGGCTGCGGCCGTTGCGCGTGCAAGGGCCGGCGGCGGCGCGACGCTGATCGATGCCAAGACCGTTCGCCTCGGCGGGCATCTGTGCCACGATGCGCAAGGCTATCGTTCCAAGGAGGAACTCGCGGCCGCGTGGGAGCAATGCCCGATCAAGCGCTTGCGCGAACGGCTTCTGGCCGAGGCGCTTCTGACTGCCGAGGACTATGCGCGCATGGAGGCGGAACTCGACGGCGAGATCGCCGCCGCGGTCGATTTCGCAAGGCGCAGCCCGGTGCCGGAATCGGGCCAGGCATTCGAGGATCTTTGGGCGTGAGGAGGCATTGATCATGTTCGACCGAAGGCTGTTCCGGGCCGGCGGCCCGGTGAAACCCGAGGAGCGCGAGTGGCCGAGCTTCCGGGGCGCGATCAACGAGGGCATGCGCGAAGAGATGCGGCGCGATCCCAGCGTGTTTCAAATGGGCGAGGACATTGCGCTTGCCTCGCCTTTCGGCGTCACCACCGGGCTCGCGGCGGAGTTCGGCACCGAGCGCATTCGCGACACCCCGTGCTCGGAAGTTGCTGTTGTCGGCGCGGCGGTGGGCGCGGCCATCGGCGGCATGCGCCCGATCGTCGAATTCCAGTTCGGCGATTTCATGTCGGTCGCCATCGATCAACTTACCCACCAGGCCGCCATGCTGCGCTATCTCACCGGGGGTCAGGTCAAGGTTCCGATGGTGATCCGCTTGCCCTGCGGCGCCGGCCAGGGCGCGGGTTCGCAGCACTCGCAATCACTTTACTCGTGGTTCGCGCATGTGCCCGGCATCAAGGTAGCGCTGCCCGCAACGTCGATGGACGCAAAGGGACTGATGAAGTCCGCCATCCGCGACGACAATCCGGTGCTGTTTTTCGAACACAAGGCGCTGTACCGGACGCGCTGGCCGGTCGAGCCCCGGTTCCGCGATCCGGATTTCCTCATTGAATTCGGCCGTGCAGCGGTACGTCGCAGCGGGGAAGACATCACCGTCGTGGCGACGCTGACCATGGTGCATCACGCGCTGGCCGCGGCAGAGGCGCTCTTGGCCGAGGGCGTGTCGGTCGAGGTGATCGACCCGCGCACCCTGGTGCCGCTGGATATGGAGACGATCATGGGGTCGGTGCGCAAGACCGGACGGCTGCTGGTGGTGGACGAAGCCTATCTCGCCTGCGGCATCCAGAGCGAGATCATCGCCAGCGTGAGCGAGAGCGCGTTTTCGGCGCTCAAGAGCGCGCCGCGCCGGCTGGGCAATCCGGGTGTGCCGGTTCCGTTCGCGCCGTCGCTGGAGGATGCCGTTTTGCCTGGCCGGGAGCGGATCATGACGGCAATCCGCGAGATGCTGTCTGCTTAGGCAGAAGGACCCGCGCTGACGCAGTTCTGTTTGAGGAGTCCAAGCATGCGAGTTTTGATTACGGGCGCTGCGGGTTTCATCGGTTCGCATCTGCTCTCAGCCTTGTTGGCGCGGGGGCAACTGAGCGATGAGTCGGGTAAGCCGCGGGGAATCAGCGAGCTAATCGTAGCGGACACGGCGCCGATCGGCCGTGCCGCCGCGGGCGGCAATATACCGATCCGGACCGAGACCGGCGATTTTTGCGATCCGGCGTTTCTGCGGCGCCTGGTCGGCGCCGGAGTGGACAGCGTGTTCCACCTCGCCTCCACGCTGACCATCGATGCCGAGCAGAACTTCGCGCGCGGCCTGCAGGTCAACGTGCACGGATTGATGCAGCTGCTCGAAATCTGCCGCGCGCAGGCGCGGCCGCCGCGTTTTGTCTTTTCCAGCTCGATCGCCTCCTTTGGCGGCCCGCTGCCCAAGACCGTCGATGACACGGTCGTGCAGACGCCGCAGACTTCCTACGGCACGCACAAGGCGATCGTCGAGCTCTTGCTCAACGACTACTCGCGCCACGGCTTTATCGACGCCCGCGCGCTGCGGCTGCCCTTCGTGCTGATCCGGCCGGGTGCGCCGAGTCCGGCCGTATCCGATCGCGTTGCCGCCATTGTGCGTGAGCCGCTGCTGGGCCGCGACGTGGTGTGCCCGCTGGCGCCGGAAACACGCATCCCTGTTGCTTCTGCAAGGCGCGTCGCAACGGCGCTCCTGGCCACGCACGAACTGCCTGCAGCGAGCTTCGGCCACACGCGCGCAATGAACCTGCCCTCGCTCACGGTGAGCATAGGTGAAATGGTTGAGGCTCTGCAGCGCTTCGGCCAGGCGCGCCGGCTTGGCCGTATCGCTTGGGAGCCGGATGCCCAGCTTCAGGCCGTCGTCGATGGCTGGCCCAGCCAATTCGTCTCCGAAAGAGCCTCGCGCAATGGTATCCGTGCCGACGCGGACTTCGACGAAATCATCCGCGCTTTTGTCGAGGATTATCCGCCTGCTCAGTAAATGAATCGCATGCCGCGTTCCGGTCCGGGTTGTACACTCCAGTGCCCGCCACCTGATCCAAGGCCATTTTCCAAGCTGACCATCTCATGTCCACAAACGAATTAGTCTGGCACCCGGATCCGGAGCTTTCGCGCGCATCGAACGCCGCCGCCTTCATGCGCGTGCTCGGTGTATCCGACTACGCGGCTATGGTGCGTTGCGCCGACACCGAGCCGGAACGGTTTCACGCCGCGTTTCTCAAGCACCTGGAGTTTCGCTTTTACCGGCCGTACACGCGCATGCTCGACGAGTCCGAGGGCATCGCCTGGGCAAGGTGGTGCGTCGGCGGCACCACCAATGTAGTGCTCAACGCGCTCGATCGCTGGCGCGGCACGCCCGTCTACGACAAGGCGGCGATAGTCTGGGAAGGCGAGGACGGCGCGCGGCGCGAGTTGAGCTACAGGGAGCTGGACCGCGAAGTGTGCCGCTTTGCCGGCGGCCTGCGTACACTCGGACTCGGCCGCGGCGACGTTCTCGCCGTGTACCTGCCCAACCTCCCGCAGGCGGCGGTGGCGATGCTCGCGCTGGCGAAGATCGGCGGCATCGCGATGCCGCTTTTTTCCGGATTCGGCGCAGACGCCGTCGCTACGCGCCTTGAAATCGGCGGCGCAAAGGCCTTGATCACCGTGGACGGGAGTCTGCGCCGCGGAAGGATCGTGAACGCGAAGGCGGCGGTGGACGAGGCCGCTGCGCGCTGCCCGACGCTCGAGCACATCATCGTGCTGCGTCACCTGGGCATCGACGTCAACTGGAACCCGGGGCGCGATCACTGGTGGGATGAGGTGTGCGCGGACCAGCCAGAGGACGCGCCGACCGAGGAGATGGATGCGGAAGCGCCTCTGCTGCTGGTGTTTACCTCCGGCACGACCGGCAAACCCAAGGGTGTGGTGCATACGCATATCGGTTTTGCGGCGAAGGCGCTGATCGATCTGTGGCTGGTGTTGGACTGCAAGCCCGAGGATCGCGTTCTCTGGATCTCAGACATGGGCTGGATCATCGGACCTTTGCTCGTGTACGGCACGGCGGTGATCGGCAGCACCATGGTGCTGGTTGAAGGAGCGCCAAATTTTCCCGATACGGATCGTATGTGGCGCGTGGTGGCCGAACAAAGGGTGACTTACCTTGGTGTTGCGCCGACTACCATCCGCAGCTTCATGGCGCAAGGGAGCGAGCCTTGGAAAACCTATGATCTGTCGCGTATCCGCATCATGGCGTCGAGCGGGGAAGCCTGGACCGCGGACGCATGGACGTGGCTGTTCGACAACATCGGCAGGCGGCGGGTGCCGATTCTGAATTTCTCCGGGGGCACGGAGATGATTGGCATCATCGGTTGCACCGTGCTGGCGCCGCTCAAACCCAACGGGTTCAATTGCGCCATGCCCGGCGTCGGTGCGGACATCGCCGACGAGCAGGGAAACTCGGCCCCAGCGGGCATGGTGGGCGAGCTGATCATGCGCCGGCCTTCAATCGGCCTCACGCGCGGGCTATGGAAAGACCGCGAACGCTATGTCGAGACCTACTGGAGCACCTGGACGAACGTGTGGCACCACGGCGATTTTGCGAGCCGCGATGCGCAAGGCCACTGGTTCATCTACGGGCGATCGGACGACACCATGAAGATTGCCGGCAAGCGCACTGGTCCGGCCGAGATCGAGTCGCTACTCTTGGCCAGCGGCAAGCTCGGAGAGGCCGCGGCCGTTGCCGTTCCCGATCCGATCACAGGCTCGGCGCTGGTGATCGTGTGCACGCTTAGGCCGGGAGTGCAGGCGTCGACCGAACTCAAAACGGAATTGGCGCAACTTGTCGCGCACGGCCTGGGCGCGCCTTTTCGGCCGAAGCAGGTGCTGTTTGTGTCGGATTTGCCGAAGACGCGTAACATGAAAATCATGCGCCGTGTGATCCGCGCCGCCTGCCTCGGCAACGACGCAGGTGATCTGAGTTCGCTGGTGAATCCGGAGGCGGTGAACGAGCTGCGTGCGCTCGCCGCGGCGGCGAACCAGTGACCGCCGCGGGATGATCTCACGCGTCGCAAGCCGCATGTTGTTTCCGCCCGCCGTTCGTTGCGCTGGGGAAAAGGGGGCAGGGGGCAAAGCGGTGCGTGCGCGGTTGCACCTTCGCGAGGATGGCGGGCTGCCGTTGCCGAATTGCGGCGATTTATAATAGAAAGGACCTACCGGCATGGACTTTTCGATTAGCGACGAACTCAAGGCGCTGCGCGCGCGCGTGCGCGATTTTGTCGAGCAGGAGATCATCCCGCTCGAGGGGCGCGAGGATTGCATCGACGCATACCGGAACATCGCGCCTGATGCGCTCGAACGCGTGCGCGAACAGGTCAAGCGCGCCGGGTTGTGGGCGCCGCAAATGCCGCAACGCTACGGCGGTCTGGGCCTCGACATGGTGGGCATGGCGGTTTGCTATGAGGAGATGAACCGTTCGATCTTCGGACCGGTGTGCTTCAACTGCGCCGCGCCTGACGATGGCACCATGCTGGCGCTGGATAAGGTGCTGCCGGAAGCGCAAAAAGCGCGCTGGCTGCAGCCGATCATCGACGGTCGCGTGCAGTCGGCGTTTGCCATGACCGAGCCGGCGCCGGGCGCGGGCTCGGATCCGGCGATGATGCTGACCCGCGCCGAGCGCCGCGGCGACAAATGGGTGGTGCACGGACGCAAATGGTTCATCACCGGCGCCGCGAACGCCAAGCATTTCATCCTCATCGCCCGCACCTCAGACGACAAGCGCCGCGGTCTGAGCGCGTTCTTGTTCCACGCCGACGATCCTGGCTGGCGGATTGCGCGGCGCATCGGCATCCTCGGGCCGGAGGACCACGGCGGGCACTGCGAGCTCGAGTTCGACGGGCTGGCAATTGCGCAGGAGAACATGTTGTTAAGCGAAGGCGACGGCCTGAAGCTCACCCAGATCCGGCTCGGACCGGCGCGGCTGACCCATTGCATGCGCTGGACCGGCATGGCCAAACGCGCGCTGGAAATCGCCGCCGACTACGTGTCGGAGCGGCGCAGCTTCGGCATCGGTCTGCACGAGCATGAAGGCGTGCAGTGGCTGCTGGGGGATGCGGCGATGCAGGTCGAGATCGGGCGCCTGCTGACGATGCGCGCTGCCTGGCTGATCGACCGGGGCGAGCGCGCGCGCAAGGAAGTATCGATGGCCAAGGTGGTGGTTTCCGAAGCGCTGCATCATGCGGTGGATACCGCCATCCAGTTGTGCGGCGCCAAAGGCTACTCGACCGATCTGCCCCTGGAATGGATGTATCGTTACGCCCGCCTGGCGCGCCTGGGCGATGGCGCGTCCGAGGTGCACAAGATGGTGCTCGCACGGCATATGCTGGATGAGCGCCGCGACTTCTGGTCATGGCGCTAGAGCCCGAACGCGCGCGCGCGCCGCTGCAGCGCTTCCTCGCCCAGGCGCTGGCGGCGGATGCGTGCCGGATAACGCAGTTGACGCGGCTCGCCGGCGGCACGGTGCAGGACAACTGGTTGGTGGAGGTGCAGGCGGGCGAATCTGCTGCCGCGCCGCGTCGTCTTGTGCTGCGCACCGGCCGCGTGGTCGGCGTCAACGACAGCCTGCCCGCGGCGCACGAGTATGCGGTGCTGTGCGCGGCCGCCAGCGCGGGCGTGCGCGTGCCGCAACCGGTCGCAGTCTGCACCGATGCCGAGGTCATCGGCCAGCCTTTTTTCGTGATGGCCTTCGTCGACGGCGAAAGCCGGCCGTGGAAGCTGCAGCGCACAGCGGAGGTCATGGCCGCCGGCGAGGCGATCTGCGAGGAAATCGGCGCGCAACTCGCGCGCTTGCATACGATTACCCCCGACGCGGGCTATAAGCTGGACTTTCTCAAACCGCCGCCGCGTGACGTGGCGCGCGAGGCGATCGCCGACATGCGCGCCTATCTCGACCGGCACGACCATCCGCATCCGGCGATCGAGTACGCGCTGCGCTGGCTGCAGCGGCATGCGCCGGCGCCGGGACCGGTGGTGCTGTGCCATGGCGATTTTCGTTTCGGTAATGTCACCGTCGCCGGAGGCAAACTGACATCCATCCTCGACTGGGAACTCACGCGCTGGGGCGATCCTTACGAGAGCCTGGCCTGGTTCTGCATGCCATTTTTCCGCTTCGCCCGGCCGGATCTGGTCGCCGGCGGGCTGGGCTCGCGCGCAGCCCTGTTGCGCGGCTGGCAAGCCGTCAGCGGCCGCGTGCCCGATCCTGCGGCGATACGCTATTGGGACATCATGGCCAATACGCGCTGGGCGGTGATTTCCCTGCAGCAGGTCGGGCGCCAGGTGTTCGGCGGGGAGAACTCGCTCGAACTCGCGCTGGTCGGTCTGGCGACCGGCGAGATGGAACTGCAGGCGCTGTCCTTGATTGCGCGTGCCGACGCGCGCGGCGGGCTGGCGCAAACGCCATGAGAGATCATCCGGATAGCGCGAATCTGCTGGCGAGCGCCCGCCGCGCGCTGCTCGAGCAGGTGGTTCCCGGCCTTGAAGGCGAGGCGCACAGCACGGCGTTGATGCTGGCGCGGGTATTCTCGGTGTTGACCGCGCGGCTGGCGGTCGACGCGCGTGCGTTGGCCGCAATCGAGAGCGGGGCGGGGACGGAGGAACTCGCCGGGCTTGCCGGCCTGCTCGGCGAAACGCCGTCCGCTGCGCGTTTGGCCTGTGGTGGAACGCACGCGGCGATAGCTTCCCTGAGCCGGCAACTCGCCGCGGCCATCAGGCGCGGAAGTTTCGATCCTCCCGGGCCCGAACATGACGCGCTGCTGCGTTTCCTGCTGGAGATTACGCGCGCCAAAGTAGCCGAGAACAACCCGAAGGCGCTCGAAGCCATCGGCCGCGCGCAGGAGGAGGAAACATGAAAGCGATAAATCGCGGCGCGCCCGCGGCGCAGGACAAGCACGAGCGCCGCGACGCCGCTTGGCTCGAGCGCGCCCTCACCGAGGAGTACGGCGTCGGCGAGCGTCTGAGCTACACGGCGTTCCTGCAGCGCACTGCGCTGCGGCTAGCGCACAAGCCGGCCCTGATCTGCGAGGAGCGGACGCTGAGCTATGCGCAGATGTTCGATGCAATCGCCGCCGTGGCGGGGTATCTCGCCGGCGCATGCGGCGTGCAGCAAGGCGAGCGCGTGGCGCTGCTGCTGGACAACAGCGACCACTACCAGATCTGGTATCTCGCCATACTCGCCATCGGCGCCATCGCGGTGCCGCTCAACACGCGCCTGACCGCGAGGGAGATCGGCTACCAGATCGAGAACGCGGGGACGTTCGCGCTCGTCTCACAGCAGAAATTCTCCGCGGTGCTGTCCGAGGTGGGCGTGGCATGGATAGACGCGCATGCGCTCGCGCCGGCGTCGCAGCCGCGCTTCGACATCACCGGGGCTGCCGTGAAAAGCGACGTGCCCGCGGCGATCTACTACACCTCGGGCACCACCGGCAACCCCAAGGGCGTGGTGCTCACCCATCGCAACCTGATTGCCGGCACGGTGCAGGGACCCCCAGCCTGGGAATTTGACGATCCTGCCGGCGTCGTGCTGGCGATGCTGCCGCTGTTTCATATCATCAATCACACCGCGTACCTGCCGCTGCTGCATATCGGCTGCACCATGGTGATCGACACCTTCCGCACCGAGGCCGTCCTGGATCTGATCGTGCGCCGGGAGATCACGCACCTGTTCGCGGTGCCGACGATGCTGCTGCTGATGTGTCAGCGCCACCGCGTCTCCGCTGAGGACTTGTCGCGGGTACGGACCGTGTCCTTCGGCGCTTCTGCGATGCCCCCGGAAAAGCTCGCCGAAGTGCAGCGCATGTTTCCGCGCGCGGGGCTGGTGCATGGCATGGGCCAGACCGAATCCTGCGGCACCATCGTCACCTTGCCCAGCCGGTTCGCCTTCGACAAAGCCGGTTCGGTGGGGCTGCATATCGACGGCGTTGACATGCGCGTGGCGGATGCCGACGGCTGCGACGTGGCGCCGAAAACCGTCGGCGAGCTGCTCGCGCGCGGGCCGAGCGTGATGTCGCACTATTACCAGCGGCCGCAGGCGACGGCCCAGACCCTGGCCGGAGGATGGCTGCACACCGGCGATCTGGGTTATCTGGATGAGGACGGGTTCCTGTTCCTGGTCGATCGCAAGAAAGACATGATCATCCGCGGCGGCGAGAACGTGTATTCGAGCGAAGTCGAGAACGTGCTCTACATGCACCCCGGCGTGGCACAGGCCGCGGTGGTCGCGGCGCGCAGCGAACTGTTCGGCGAGGAGGTGTTTGCCTTCGTCGTGCTGCGCCATGAGGCGCCTGAAGCGGCCGGCCTGGACGAAGCCGCGCTGCGCGCCCATTGCGCGCGCTATCTCGCCGCGTACAAACTGCCGCTGGGCATAGGCTTTATCGACGCGATGCCGCAGACGGCCACCGGCAAGGTGCAGAAGCACGTGCTGCGCACCCAGCTTCCGCCGCAATTGCGCTAGGACGGAAAAACCTGTCAGGCCATCGGCTGCGGGGCGTGAGGAATCTCCTGCCACTGCTGCGGATCGTGTCCATAGATGAGCGTGACCCCCGTGCGCTGCCTGAGTTTGCGCAGCATTGCCAGCGACTCGCTCATCGCGCCTGCGTTCCACACTGCGCTGGCGTGCGGGAGGATTTCGCGCTCGAGATGCTCCCTGGTGTAGCAGGCATCGCCGGCGAGGACGAACTGCAGTTGCGCGCTGGCGCGCACGCGCAAAGACTGATGCCCGGCGGTGTGCCCCGGCGTGGGCAGGAGCAGCAGCGTCCCATCGCCGAACAGGTCGCGCTCGCCATGGACCGTCCGGTAGTCGAGCGGATGATCCCAATCCTTGCCGTCGTACTTGCTTTCGGCGCTGCGCGCCGCCTGCATTTCGTCGTGCTGCACCAGGAATTGCGCCCGGGGGAAAAATGCGTTGCAGCCGCAATGATCGAAATGAAAGTGCGACGTGATGACGTGAGAGATGTCGCCGGCGGCGAGGCCCAACAACGCGAGTTGATCGATGACGTTCTGCGCGCGCCCGGAGCGCACTCGATAGTATTTCGTCACGTCTTCTCCCAAGCGCCCGACCGGATCCGTCGCCACGTCGCAGTGCAGACCCGTATCGAAAAGAACCTTGCCCTTGGGGTGGATGATCAGGTAGCTCGGGACGGGAACGGTCGTCGCTATCCCGCGCGCGCTTTCCGGAAATAACAATTTCCGATCAAACTCCAGGTATCCGCAACACAGGGCATAGATTCCGACCACGCTAACCTCCGCCTAGAAACTGCCGCATCGATCCGCTGCGTGGGCGCTTTCCGGGCGGACTCGGATGCGGCGCTGCGGCGGCAAAGAAGCACCGCCATTCCAACGGCATCTTCTGCAATGCGAGTGGATGATTGTAGGTCATTCTGGACCGCCGCGAGCATGCGGGCGCGGTCCGGGCCGGGCCGGTTCCATGCATTGCCGCTCCTGCCAACCGGCGCACATGCTCAAGCGGCGCCGCAGCCCGACTCCGGCTGCAACCGGATACATCCAGGATGGTTGCATGCATATGCGCCGATGCCGTCGTTACGCCCGCAGCGGCAGCGCGCTAGGCGGCGACCAAGTGCTCGCGCGCAATGATGACCGGCAGACGGCCGTGCGCAAGGAAGTTGGGTTCGTCGGCTCGGGTGGCCGCATACTCGGGTGTTGTCGCCCCCTTTTTCATATCGCTTGTGCTGGCGAACCAGGCGACGGCGACGCCGTCATAGGGCGGTGCGGACGCAGCCGCGTCGGCGCCCGGCAGCAGATGATTTTGTTCATAGCGCTGGAGCGCGGGGATGCGCGAGGCAATGGGTCCGTGCACGTCCCGCCAATATCGGCGGAAGGATTCCAGCGCCATTGCCGGCCGGCGGTTCACGAGTTCAATGTTCTTGACCGCGTCTTGGAACATCGCGCCGGCCTTGATGACATGGACGTCGACCGGCATCACTACGGTGCGGGAGCGGTCGACGAACTTTGCCTGATCGGCCAAAATGAAAGACGTCGCCGGATCCTGCCGGTAAGCCGCGTACACCTGAGCTGAGTCGAACCAGGTCTCACCGATACCGTCGAAAAGCAGTTCGCCCTTTTGATAGCCTTGCAGCAGGGCGTGGGATTGTACATGCCGGCGGACCTGCGCGCGCCCGGCCACGAGCGGCCCATGTTTGTAGCGCCAATAGTGCTGAAAATCCTCGACCGACATCCCCGGCCTGCGTTTGAGAAGCGCAATTACCTTGAACATGGCTGATCCTCGCCGGAAAGCTTGCCGGTTTGCGAATTCGCTGCGGCTGCGGCGATCATTTCTGCACGAACTCTTCGAAGTACATTCCGCGCGCGAGCGCTCCCAGCTTCACTTCGTCCGGCTGGATGATGTTCTTGTACTCGTCCGACTTGTAGAACCGGCGCACCGCATCGATGTCGTCCCACCAGATCTCCGTGATGAAGTCGAACGGATCCTCCTTGCCCGGCCGCTCGATGGCAAAGTTGATCGTGTATTTGCGGGCATAGGGTATCGTTTCCATGAACAGCCGCGCATGCTGCTCGAGGTAATACTTCTTGAACTCCTCCATCGATTTCTCCGGCCCCTTGTTGCCGGCGAAGATCAGTTTGATCATGGCCTTGTCTCCTTTTCGCGATAAAGCGGCAGGACAATCGATCCGGCGCGCGAGCTGATCGGAAACGGCTCCGCCTCCTCTTATCCCCGTTCGGTACGGGACATCTCGCTCTTGATGCGCAGGGCCGCATCCACCAGCGCGGGTGCCACCGTGTCCCTGAACGAGGCTTCTTTCGACCCCGGCCTGGTGGTCGTGGCCGCGAGCGCGAGCACGTCGCGCCCGCCGGCAAGGATCAAAGGGGTGGCAATCGCGTGCCAGTTCTGCATCCACTCGCCGAGGGAGGAGCAATAGCCCCGTTCCGCCAGGTCCTGAAATGCGCGGTATACCCCCGGCATCGCGCTCAGTTCCCCTTCGTCGGCTTCGCTGCGGATGCGCTCGATGAACTCGCCTTGGACCGCTGGCCGCTGCGCCCAGAGCCAGGCACGTCCCACCGCGGTTTGCGCCAGAGGCACCAGGCTGCCCGCACTGAATTCCGCAGTCTCGGCGCGCGCGCTGCAGTACTCGACGATCATCATCTCCATGCCTTCTCTCAACGCCAGAAACACGTCGACCCCGTGCTTTTCGTTTAGCTCCTGCATGATCGGGCGGGCCACACGCAGGATGGGCAGGCTCGCGCGCAAGGCGTGGCCGAGCACGAAGCAGGAAACATCGGGTTCGTAGCGATCCAGCTCCGGCAGGTAGCGCAGGAAATGATGCGCGGTAAGCGTATTCAACAGTTTTTGCGCGGTCAGGCGCGGGACTTTGGTGCGCTCGAGAATATCGGCGAGCCGCAGCGATTTCTCTCCCGTGCGAAAGGAGCGCAGGATTTCGAGTCCACGCTGCAGCGAATCGACTTCGGCGTGCGGCGGCGGCGATCCCGGACTTTGCGCGCCGTGCTTGCTCATCGCGCATCACCCGCATTCGGCGCAAGTTCGGCGAGCCGCGTTTCGAGCTCGCGCCGGATGGCGAGCAACTTGGGACCGAGGTCGGACTCGATGCGCTCGGCCGGAAAGCGAATGCTCGGCCCGGCAAGTCCTATGGTGAAACTATGCGGCGCGCCCGGCGTATTGATGGGCACGGCAATGCCGTTGATGCCGCTCTCCAAGGTTTCCAGGGTCGTGCAGAAACCGCTGCGCCGAAACTGTTCCACGGCGGATTCGATGAGCTGCTGCAATTGTTGCCAGTTCTTCTTGAAGCTGCGGCTGATCTGGCGCAGCGCCTCGCCGCGCTCTTCTGGCGACATCGCGCCCAGCAGGGCCAGCCCCATCGCCGAGTAGGGCAGCACCAGGCGCGAGCCGACATTCACGCGCAAACTGAAGATGCTCTTGCTGCTATGGCAGACTTCATTGCACACCATCGCCATGGCATCCCGGCTCGCCAGCACCACCAGCGCATCCTCCTGGTCCGCCAGGCGCTGCAACAAAGGGCGCGCGAGCACGCGGATGTCCACATTCGCCAGGGCACTGAACCCCAATGCAAGTACCGAAGTCCCGAGGCGGTATTTGCGCGATGCCGGTGCATAGCCGAGGTAGCCCAGCCCGGTCAGGTTGGTGGTGAGGCGCGATACCGTGGGCCGGGGCAGGGAAGTCCTGGCGGCGATTTCCTGGTTGCTCAGCCACTCGTTCCTGGGGGTGAATGCGCGCAGGATGGAGAGCCCGCGCGCAAGCACGCGCACCTGGCCGGCATCGGCGGCCGGCTTCGAGCCCGCGCGGCTGCGCGCGCCCGGGCCGGCGGATTGTTTCTGTTGCGCCGGAGCCTGCGGGGGGAGCTTGGCTGCCTGGGACATCCTGGTTACTCGGCAGGCTCGACCGTGACCAGGAGATCGCCCGCATTGACCGCCTGGTTCAGCCGGCAATTGATCGCCGTGACCGTCCCGGCAAAGGCAGCGGTCACTTTGTTTTCCATTTTCATGGCCTCCACGATGGCGAGCACCTCGCCCTCGGATACCGTCTGCCCCAATTTTGCCGGCAGCGACACCACGACACCGGGCATCGGCGACAAGGCCGAGGCGCCGATCGAAAACTGCGCCGGGTTTCGATCCGCGTAGGCCGGCAGGCTATAGCGCGTGCCGTCCAGCGTAAGTTCGATCGAGTTGCTTGCGCGCGCGGCGTGCCAGGAGATGTCGCCGAGTTTGCCATGCAATACGCTGCCTTGCGCAGCATCGATCTGGACGCAAAACCGCTGCTCTGCGACGAACACCTCGGTGCTGCTTTCATCCCAGTGGCGGATTGCCCCCTTGCGCAATTCGTGGCCGACCCAGAACCATAGCTCGCCCAGGGGCGCATCGTGAACGAGCCAGGTGCGATCAAACACGCCCAGTGGATGGCAGGCACTCCAGGGCCAGCGCGGCTGGCGCATGCGCTCCACGGCGAGCGTTGCCGCGCAGGCGCAGGCGATCGCCTCAGCCGTGGCGTCCTGCGGCTTGAACGGTGCCGCGTCCAGATACTGGGTGTGATACGTGCCCCGCGCGATGTTTGGATCGTTCATGATGTGTTGCAGGAAACCCAAGTTGGTTGTGAGGCCGAGCACCGCAGTCGAGCGCAGCGCGGCAAGCATGGCCGCGCGGGCCTCGGCTCGGGTCTGGCCCTGGGTAATGAGCTTTGCCACCAGCGGGTCGTAGTAGGGCGTGACTTCGTCGCCGCCGGCGATCCCCGCCTCGATGCGCGCCGCTTGCGGCCATGCAACGTGTATCGCCCTGCCCGGCGCGGGACGAAAGTCGTTTGCCGGATCCTCGGCGTAGACGCGGCACTCGAACGCATGACCGGCGGCGTGTATGTCTTCCTGCGCCAGGGGCAGGGTTTCGCCGCTCGCACAGCGCAATTGCCATTCCACCAGATCCAGGCCGGTGATGGCTTCGGTCACCGGGTGTTCGACCTGCAGGCGGGTGTTGACCTCGAGAAAGTAGAACTCGCCCGTACCGCTCAGGATGAATTCGAACGTGCCTGCATTGTCGTAGCCCGCCGCCTTCGCGCCGCGCACCGCTGCGGCGAGCAGCTGGGCGCGCAATTCGTCTCCCAGCCCCGGCGCGGGCGCTTCCTCGATGATTTTCTGATGCCGCCGCTGCAACGAGCATTCACGCTCGAACAGGTGAACCACGTTGCCGTGGGAATCGCCGAAGATCTGCACTTCCACGTGGCGCGCGCGATCGAGATAGCGCTCCAGAATCAGGCGGCCGTCGGCAAAATGCCCGCGCGCGAGGCGCATCGCGCGCTCCAGTGTTTCGCGCAGCGCCGCCGATTCGTGCACCACCTGCATGCCCTTGCCGCCGCCGCCCGCACTGGGCTTGAGCAGCAGGGGGTAGCCGATCGCTTTCGCCGCGCGCTTGAGTTCGTTCAAGTCTTCGCTCGCGTGCGCCATGCCCGGAACCGTGGGCACCCCTGCATCGCGCATGATCTCCTTCGCGCGCGCCTTGTCGCCCAAGGCGGCGATAATTTCGGCCGAGGGGCCGACGAAACGCAGCCCCGCCGCGGCGACCGCGCGCGCGAACTGCGCGTTCTCCGAGAGAAAGCCGTAACCCGGGTGTATCGCATCGCAAGCGTGTTCCTGCGCGGCGCCAATGATGCGCTTTTGATCGAGGTAGCTTTGCGCCGCGATCGGCGGGCCGATGCAGCTCTTGGCGACGGCGCCGCGCAAATGGGGCGCGGCCGCATCCGCTTCCGAATACACCCCGACATACTCGATGCCCATGCGCGTGCAGGTGCGGGCGATGCGGCTGGCGATCTCGCCGCGGTTCGCGATCAGGAGCCGGCGTATCATTTACAGGCGGAACACGCCGAAATGCGTCGCTTCCTTCGGGGAAGCTGCAGCCAGCGCAAGTCCCAGGGTGAGCCACTGGCGCGTCTCGACCGGGTCGACCACCGCATCGACCCATAGGCGCGAGGCGCAATAGACCGGATGACTGTGGTCCTCGTAGTGCTTGCGTATCGGTTGCTTGAACTGCTCGACTTCGTCCGGCGGGAACGCCTTGCCCTGCTTGGCGAGCTGTTCGCCGCGAACCAGGGCGAGGACCATGGCGGCCTGTTCGCCGCCCATCACCGACGTGCGCGCATTGGGCCACATCGCCATCAGGCGCGGACCGAAGGCGCGGCCGCACATGGCGAAGTTGCCTGCGCCATAGCTGCCGCCGATGAGCAGGCTGAATTTCGGCACCCTGGCGCAGGCAACGGCATTGACCATCTTGGCGCCGTCGCGCGCGATGCCGCCCGCTTCGTACTGTTGGCCGACCATGAAACCGCTGATATTGTGCAAGAACAAGAGCGGCACGCCGGTCTGGCTGCAAAGCTCGATGAAATTCGCGGCCTTTTGCGCCGATTCGCTGAATAGCGCGCCGTCATTGACCAGCACGCCCACCGGGTATCCGCCGATGGCGGCGGTGCCGCAGATGAGCGTCGGCCCGTAGCGCTCGCGATAGGCGACGAAACGGCTTGCGTCCACGAGGCGTGCGAGAATTTCGCGCGCCGGTATCGGTTCCTTCGGGTTCGCCGGAATCAACCCGGCGATTTCGGCGGGATCATAATGAGGCTCTTCGGCGGCGAGCGGAGGCGGTGCCACCGGGCGCAGCGCCGGGCGCGCCACGATCTCGCGCACCAGGGTCAGAGCGTGCAGGTCGCTCTCGGCATAGTGATCCGCCACCGCGGAACGGCGCGTGTGCACGTCCGCGCCGCCCAGGGTTTCCGCATCGATGCGCTCGCCGGTTGCTGCCTGCACCAGTTGCGGACCGCCGAGGAAAATCGTTCCGGTTCCCTTGACGATGATGGTCTCATCGCACATCGCGGGGATGTAGGCGCCCCCCGCAGTGCAGGAACCCATTACCGCCGAGATTTGCTGCAAGCCCAGTGCCGACATCTCGGCGATGTTGCGAAATATCCTGCCGAACTGGTGTTCGTCGGGAAAAATGTCCTCCTGCAACGGCAGGAAGGCGCCGCCCGAATCGACCAGATAGATCGACGGCAATGCGTTTTCCCGGGCCACGGCCTGCGCGCGCACCTGCTTTTTTATGGTGATCGGCAGGTAGGTGCCGCCTTTCACCGTGGCGTCATTCGCCATGACCACGCAGGGGCGGCCGCAGACGATGCCGACGCCGGTGACGATACCGCCCGAAGGCGTGGGGTCGTCGTACAGTTCATGCCCGCCGAGCTGGCCCATTTCAAGGAAGGGCGTGCCCGGATCGAGCAGGGCGGCGATGCGCTCGCGTGCGAGGAGCTTGCCGCGCGAGCGCTGCAGGTCGCGCGCGTGCTTGCTGCCCCCGGTGATCGCCTTGGCGCGCGCAGCAGCGACACCGGCGCGGAGGAATTCATACGTTTCGCGATTGGCGGCGAAGGCCGGATCGTCGCGGCGCAGGCTCGAATGAATTAGCGCCATCACTCCACCGCGGGCAGACGCAGAAGCGCGTGCCCCAGCGCTTTGCCGGTCTGGTCCAGTCGCAGCGTGCGCGTGGCGCCGCCCCCGAGCGCCTGCTGCATGACGACCACGACCGCCTGGATATTGTCCATCGGGTAGCAATTCACCTCGCCCCTGATCCAATCGCCGTAAAGCGCCTTCACCTTGTCCGGCGTAACGCTGCGCAATAGGACCGCATAATCCTGCGGCGTCTTGGCGATCAATCCGGCGGTGCAGATGTCGCCCTTGTCGCCGGAACGCACGTAAGCGATGTCGCGCAATAGCTTAGCCATGTCTCAGGCCTCCAGTATTTCGGCGCGGGCCTGAACGAACCCGCGCGGTATCAGCGTCGGCCACAGCGATACCACCGGCCGCGGCTTGATCGGCGTGCCGAAGGAAGTGCCTCCCGGACCCATGATCCAGAGATGCGAGCCCGCGCGCCTCACCTTTTCCGCTTCCTCGACAGTCTTGGTCTTGACCGCGCAGCGCAAGCCGACTTCGTTCATTTCATTGGCCGCGTTGCGCTCGGGCAGGGGCGCGGCCGGTCCATGCAGGGTGTTGAGACCGACGAAATCGAACTGGATTTGCTCCGCCTGCAATCCCATGCGCTCGAAGCGCTCGAGCATGGACTGTCGCGCCTTCACTGCGCGGTCGTAGGCATAAGGCCAGGGAAAGAAGGCCAGGCTTTCGCCGATCCAGCCGTCCTGGTAGCCGATGACGAGTTTGAGCATTTCCGGCGCCGGCCGGCCGCGCACATTGCTGATGCGCACGCGGTCCGGACCGGTTTCTTCCAGCTTGAGCGAGGTGAAATCGGCAATCCCGTCCGGCATGATGTAGTTGCGCGGATCATGTATCTCGTACACCATGTGCTCCTTCACCGTGAACTGGTCGAGGCGGCCGCCGCTGCCGGGAATCTTCGACAGTTCCGCGCTGCCGTCCGGCCGCATGTCGATGATGGGAAAACCGACCTTGCCCATGTTGGGCATGTCGGCGAAACGCGAAGACATGCCGCCGGTGCAGGCCGCGGCACACTCGCAGATGTGGCCTAGCGTTATCGCGGCGGCGATGCGGTCGGCATGCGCGGCGTCGTGGCGCCAGCCGAACTCGTGCATGATCGGGCCGACGAAAACGGCGTTGTCCGAGACGCGGCCGGTAATCACCACGTCCGCGCCCTGCGCCAGGCCTTCGATGATGCCGGCGCTGTCCATGTAGACATTGGCCGAGACGACGCGCTTGCGTATGTCGCGAAAACCGGTATCGCCGGTGTCCATGTGGGTGAAGGCAACACCCTGGTCCAGCATGGAATCGATGCGCTCGAGCATATCGTCGCCTTCGACCAGAGCCACCTTGGTTCCCTTGAGGCCGAGCGCACGCGCGTCCTCGACGATTTTCTGCGCGGCGGCCCTGGAATTGACGCCGCCACCGTTGGAGACGAGCCGGGTTCCATTGGCGCGCGCGGCCGGCATCATGGCTTTCATGTACTGCACGGCATCGGGAATGTAGCCCAGTGCAGGGTTCTTCAGCTTTTGCCGCTGCAGCAGCGCCATGGTGAGCTCGGCGAGGAAATCGAAGCACAGGTAGTCGAGCTTGCCTTTGTCGAGGAGTTCCATCGCCGGATCGATGGCGTCACCCCAGAAACCCGATCCGGCGCCGAGGCGCACGCTCTGTTTCATGTCATTTTCCTTTCTTGGCAAGGCGGAGGCGATACTCGCCGACCCGCTTCTTATGGCCTGGCGTGCGAAACGCATAGCTCTGCAGATAGGCTTCGAGCTCGAGGTTCGTATTCAGGTCCGTGTTCAGGCTGCTGCGCAGCGCCAGCTTGGAAATGCGCACCGCCGGCTCAGGTGTATCGACGATCTTTCCGGCCGCGGCGCGTGCCGCCGGCAGGAGCTGGTCCGGCGCCACGACTTCGGCGAACAGGCCCAGCCTATGGCCGGTGGCTGCATCGATCGAGCCTGCGGTGAGCACATAGTAGTTGGCGAGCACGGGACCGATCGCGCGATTGAGCAGCCAGGGAACACCGACATCTGCGCCCGAAAGCCCCACCCGGTGGAACAGCAGATCGTAGCGGGCGGTCTCGGCGGCGATGGCGAAGTCGCAGGCGAGCGCGATACCCACGCCGCCCCCCGCGGCCGGTCCGTTGACCGCGGCGATCACCGGTATGTCGAGATGGTAAATGCGGCGCGCAATGCGGTTATAGCCGCGCACCAGCTCGAATTCGCGCTCCATGTCGGTGGCGTCCGGGCTCATGATCTCGTTCAGGTCGCCGCCGCCGCAGAAGGCCCTGCCTGCGCCGGTGAGGATCATCACTCTCACCCCGGCCTCGGCTTCGATGCGGTCGAGCACGCGGCCGAAGTCGGCCGAGAAATCCGCGCCCATGGCATTGACGCGATCCGGCCAGTTCAAAGTGACGGTGGCGATTGCGTCCTTGATATCCAGAGTGAACTCGCGTTTGCGCATGGCAGCTCCGAGTATGTTTTCAGCCGAAGCTGACGAATTCGCGGCCGAGGATTTCGCGCGCGATGAGGATGCGCTGGATGTGGCTGGTGCCTTCGCCGATCTGATACATCTTGGCGTCGCGGAAATAGCGCTCGACCGGAAAGTCGCGTAAATAGCCATAGCCGCCGAGGATCTCGATCGCGTGGTTGCAAGCGCGCAACGCGGCTTCGACCGCGTAGTACTTGGCCATGCCGGCCTCGAGCTTGATCGGCATGCCGGCGTCGTGCATGCGCGCGGCATTGAGCGTGAGCAGGCGCGCGGCTTCCACCTCGGTTGCCATCTGCGCCAGCGGCAGTTGTATCGCCTGGTAGGCGCCGATCGGCTTGCCGAACTGCGTGCGCTCGCGGGCGTAGGCGAGCGCCGCCTCGAGTGCCGCCTGTCCGAGGCCGACGGCGAGCGCGGCGACATTGACGCGGCCTCGGTCCAGGGTTGTGGCGAAGGCGCGAAAACCCGTGCCTTCATCGCCGATGAGGTTTCGCGCCGGAACCACGACCTCATCGAAATACAGGGTGGAAGTGGGCGAGCCGTGCACGCCCATTTTCTTGTCCGGCTTGCCTATGGCAAAGCCCTTGGTCCCGCGCTCCAGGATGAAGGCGGATACGCCTTGCTCGGTGCGCGCGGTGATGACGAAGATGTCGGCGACCCAGGCATTGGTAATGAACGCCTTGGAGCCGTTGATGACATAGTCATCGCCGCGGCGCAGCGCGCGCGTCTTCGGGTCGCCGGCATTCGAGCCGCCCGAGGGCTCGGTCAGGCCGAAAGCGCCGATCTTGCGGCCGCAGGCGAGGGCGGTGAGATATTCTTGTTTCTGCAGCGGCGAGCCGTGGTTGGCGATTACCGAAGAAGCGAGGCTGATATGCGCGTTGTAGGAGCTGCCTACGGCACCGGATGCGCGCGAAATTTCCTCCAGGATGAGACAGACCGTGACGGCATCGCAGCCGGCGCCGCCAAACTCCGGCGAAAACGGCGCTCCCATGTAGCCCAGCGCGGCGAGCTGAGCGAAAATCGCCCGCGGGAATTCGTCGCCTTCGTCGATCTCGCGCGCGTAGGGCGCGATCTTGTCCTGGGCGAAGCCGCGTATTGCCTCCCAGGCGCCAAGCTGTTCCTGGGTGAGGTGGTATTTGTTCATGCGCCTGCTTCGCAAATTGCGCGCGCCGGGACGAAACCTGCACCGCCGGAGCAGGTTGCGCGAGCGAGACGGGCGGGGCGGGAAAATGCGCTGCCGGACGGAAGCATGCAGCCTCTTCTGAATAGAAAGAAACGCAAGGAAATAAAATGGACATATGTTAAGCCAGGCGGCGTGGCCAAGTCAATAGGCCGCGCCGGGCATGCCACCGCGATTTGACTCAAGGCCAGCCTATTGACAGAGGGAGATTGCCGCGCGGCCGCAGCGACGGACAGCCAGTTTGGCGGACCGATCCAGGATGTTGCAGTGCGTTTTTAGCAAAATGAAATGACCATTGACAAAATGAAACCACGGCGGCTAAGCTGGGGTCGATTCAAGGCTCGGGAGCGATGCATCCGGCGATGAACGAAACTACGCAAAGCGGCGTGCGGCCGCAGGCAGTCGGCTCGGCGCGCTACCCGCATCTTTTTTCTCCGCTGCGCTTGGGCAGGCTGTCGCTGCCGGACCGCTTCGCCATGGCGCCGATGACCACCAATTTCGCCGGCCTGGATGGCGGGGGTGACGGCGCGGCTTTGCGACTATCTCGCCGCCAGGGGCAGCGGCGGTTTCTCGCTTATCATCACCGAGAATATGGGAGTGGCTGCGAGCGGCCGGGTGATGCCGCGCATGGTAATGGCGGACGAGGACAAGCACATCCGCGGACTTGCGCGGCTGGCCGGGGCGATCCATGCCACCGGCGCCAAGGGCATTGCGCAGATCTCGCATTGTGGACGGCAGACCAAGTCCAAATTCACCGGCATGCCGCTGTTTGGCCGGTCTGCGATCGCCGATGCCGAACTGCCGCTGAAAATAAGACATGGCCGCGAGGCCGACATCCTCCCCTGCGTAAGCTGCAATGTCTGCCTCGGCCGCGCCGCGCGCCCGGAAACCATTTGTCCGGTGAATCCGGCAGTCGGCCGCGACCGCTCCTTTTCCCAGGCCATCGCCGCGGCGCCGCGGGAAGTGCTGCGCATCGCGATCGCGGGGTCCTGTCTCGCCGCGCTCACTGCCGCCTGGATCGCCGCGGCGCGCGGTCATCGGGTTGTCGTGTACGAAACCGATCGCCGCGTCGGCGGCATGCAACAGTGGCGCGGGGCCGTACCGCAGCAAGACGAATATGCGGAACTCGTCTCCGCGGCGCAGCGCCGCGCCGCGCAGGCGGGCGTGCAATTCTCGGTGCGCGCGCCGACTGCGGTTGAATTCGATCGCCTCTGGTCGGTGCGCCGTTATCAGCCCGGCGACGCAAGCTTTCCCAATTGTTATGAAGTCCTGCAGGGCAAGGCGAGTTTTCCGGCGAACGCGACACTGCTGGTCCATGGCGGCGACCTCGCCAGCACCGAAGCTGCGATCAAGCTCGCGCAGAGCGGACATCGGGTCGAACTGTCGACGCCGCTTGCCGATATTTGCCTGGATGCGCATCCCGGTTTCCGCGTCTTGCATCGCCGCCTGATCGCGGACTTCGGCGCACGCGTGTTCAGTTCCGGTGCCGCGCCCGAGGCCGGAATGGGCAGGACGCTCATTGCCGGGCCGGCGTCTCCCCCGGCCGCAAGGACTTGCTGCAATCGGCATGGGTCTATCCCTATGCCGCCTGGGGCACGGCGGATGCCTGCATAGACGATGCCTACGAACCCGGTCTGATGACCGCGGGGGTGTATGCGGCAGTGGAACTCGCGGTATTGACATAGACGGCGGTCTCGGCCTGCGGTTTCGCGTATTCTGACTGCTTGATCCAGATCAAACGCGAGCTAGGACTAAGCCCTTGACTTGGCTTATAATTAAAGCCTGCGGAATTCGAGCGGACGCCGCTGGCGCGGCGTCGCTCAAGTCCGCTGCTTGAACTTGCGGAAATGAAATGCAGCTCTACGCCCTCGGCCTGAACCACAACACCGCTCCGCTCGCGATCCGCGAGCAGATGGTGTTTCACGCCGAAAGACTGCAGGCGGCGCTGCGCGAGCTGACCCAGACCAAGCCGGTGGGGGAGGCCGCGATCCTCTCTACCTGCAACCGCACCGAGCTCTATTGTTCCGCCGCCGAGCCGCACGAGGCGCTCTTTTGGCTGGCCGAGTATCAGCGGGTGAAGCCGCAGGAGCTCAAGCCCTACCTCTATACCCTGCCGAAGGAACAGGCGGTGCGGCATGCGTTTCGCGTCGCGTCGGGCCTGGAATCGATGGTGCTGGGCGAGCCGCAGATCCTGGGCCAGATGAAGGAAGCGGTGCGCCAGGCCGAGTCGGCCGGCACAATGGGAACGCTGCTGCACAAATTGTTCCAGCGTTCCTTCGCGGTGGCGAAGGAGGTGCGCACCAACACCCAGATCGGCGCCAACGTCGTGTCCATGGCGGCGGCGTCGGTGAAACTTGCCGCGCGCATTTTCCCCAGCCTGAAGGAGCAGAAAATTCTGTTCATCGGCGCGGGCGAGATGATCGAGCTGTGCGCCACCCATTTCGCCGCGCAGCAGCCGCGCGCGATCACCGTGGCCAGCCGCACGCTGGAACGCGCGCGCGCGCTGGCGCATCGCTTCAATGGCGGCGCGATCGAGCTGCGCGAGCTGTCGGAGCAGCTGCACGAATACGACATCGTGGTGTCCTGCACCGCGAGTTCGCTCCCTATCCTCGGCAAGGGGACGGTGGAGCGGGCGATCAAGGCGCGCCGCCACCGGCCGATGTTCATGGTGGACCTGGCCGTGCCGCGCGACATCGAGCCCGAGGTCGCGGACATGGACGACGTGTTCCTCTATACCGTGGACGACCTGGGCGAAATGGTGAAAACCGGCGCCGATGCACGCCAGTCGGCGGTGGCGCAGGCCGAGGCCATCATCGAGACCAGCGTCGGCAGCTTTCTGCATTGGCTGTCTTCGCGCGACTTGGTGCCGACCATACGCGCGCTGCGCAGCCACGCGGAGGAAGCGCGCGGGGAGGAAGTACAGCGCGCGCTGAAGCTCCTCGCCCGCGGCGACGACCCGAAGCAGGTGCTGGAGGCGCTGTCGCACGGACTTACCAACAAACTGATGCATGCGCCCACGCAGGCGCTCAACCAAGCCTCCGCCGAAGAACGCGCCAAGCTCGCCGACTTGGTGTCACGCCTGTACCAGATTCGCAGCCCGCGCTAGCTGGCCGCGGTCCTGCTTTGCGCACGATGAAGCCCTCTATTGCCTCGAAGTTGGAGCAGCTTGCGCGCCGCCTGGGCGAGCTGACCCGCCTTTTGTCCAGCGAAGACGTCGTGCGCGATCTGGACAGCTACCGCAGGCTCACGCGCGAACACGCCGAGCTCACACCGGTGGTGGCGCTGTACCAGGCATTTAAGCAGGCGGACGAGGACGCCCACACGGCGCAGGAAATGCTCGCCGATGCGCAGATGAAGGCGTTCGCCGAGGTCGAGATGCGCGAGGCGGGTGAGCGCATGGCGGCGATCGAGGCCGAACTGCAAAAGCTGCTGCTGCCCCGCGATCCCGACGACGAGCGCAATACCTTCCTCGAGATCCGCGCCGGCACCGGCGGCGACGAGTCGGCGCTGTTCGCGGGCGACCTGTTCCGCATGTACACGCGCTTTGCCGAACGCAATCGCTGGCAGGTGGAGGTGATCTCGGAGAGCGCGGCGGAGGTCGGCGGCTTCAAGGAGGTGATCGCCAAGATCATCGGCCAAGGCGTTTTTTCCAAGCTCAAGTTCGAATCCGGCGGCCACCGGGTGCAGCGCGTGCCCGCGACCGAGACTCAGGGGCGTATTCATACTTCGGCCTGCACCGTTGCGGTGATGCCCGAAGCCGACGAGATCAACGACGTGGTCATCAATCCGGCCGAGATCCGCGTCGACACTTTCCGCGCTTCCGGCGCCGGCGGACAGCACATCAACAAGACCGATTCCGCCGTGCGTGTGACGCATCTGCCCACCGGCATCGTGGTCGAATGCCAGGACGGGCGCTCGCAGCACAAGAACAAGGCACAGGCGCTGTCGGTGCTGGCGGCGCGCATCAAGGACAAGCAACTGCGCGAGCAGGCGGCCGAGCAGGCGGCGACGCGCAAGAGCCTGATCGGCTCGGGCGACCGGTCCGAGCGCATCCGCACCTACAACTTTCCGCAGGGGCGCGTCACCGATCACCGCATCAACCTGACGCTGTACAAAATCCAGGACATCATGGACGGCGACCTCGCCGAGTTGACCGGTGCGCTCGCCGCCGAGCACCAGGCCGAGCAGCTTGCGGCGCTGGGCGAGGAAGCCGCGGCTGCGGGTCAGACGTGACCCGGACGTGAGGATTGCGCAGCTCCTGGCCGATAGCGGCCTGCCGCAGTTGGAGGCGCGCATGCTGCTCGAACGCGTGCTCGGAAAAACGCGCGCCTGGCTGATCGCGCATGCGGACGAAGCGCCGGGCGCCGATGCCGTTCAGACATTTGCGGCGATGGCCGGGCGGCGCCGCCAGGGGGAGCCGATTGCCTACATCCTCGGCGAGCGCGAATTCTACGGCCTCGAATTTCAGGTGACGCCGGCGGTGCTGATTCCGCGCCCGGAAACGGAACTGCTGGTGGAACTCGCGCTCGCGCGCATCCCGGCGAACGAATCCGTGCGCGTGCTCGACCTGGGCACGGGCAGTGGCGCGATCGCCGTCGCGCTGGCGCAGGCGCGGCCGCAGGCGCGGCTGACTGCGGGGGATGTGGACTACGCGGCGCTCTCGCTTGCGCGCGCGAACGCGACCCGCCACCGCGTCAGCGTGCGGTTTTTCTGCGGCGACTGGTTCGGTGCCCTGCCGGGCGAGACCTTTGACCTGATTGTCGCCAACCCGCCCTATGTCGCCGCCGAGGACCCGCATTTGGCCATGGGCGATGTGCGCTTCGAGCCGCAGCGCGCACTGGTGGGTGGGGCCGACGGCCTGGATTGCATCCGCGCCATCGTCGCCAAAGCGCGAGCGCATCTCAATCCGGGCGCATGGCTGCTCATCGAGCATGGCTACGATCAGGCCGTAGCCTGCCGCGCGCTGCTCGAAGCCGAGGGATATCAAGAGGTGCAAACTTGGCCCGACCTGGCCGGGCTTGCGCGCGTGAGCGGCGGGCGCGCCGCGCAGGGGAATTTGAGATAATTCGCACGAATTTTTCAACTGAAGAAAGCACAGACAGCGATGACCGATCCCAAGTTCGCTCCGAAGAAACGCAATACGCTGCCTCACGGCGTGACCCCGCTGGACGATGTGAAGCACCTTAGCGGCCTGGAATTCATCCAGGGCATGCTCGAGGGCCGGTTTCCGCGGGCGCCGATCATGGCGGCGCTCAAGTTCGAGCTGGTCGAGGCCGAGAACGGGCGCGCCGTGTTCGAAGGCGTGCCCGAGTTCGCCTTCTACAATCCGATCAGCAGCGTGCACGGCGGCTATGCCGCCACCCTGCTCGATTCCTGCATGGGTTGCGCCGTGCACACCACGCTGCCCGCGGGGCAGGCCTACACCACGCTGGAATTCAAGATCAATTTCGTGCGCGCCATGACCGAAAAGACCGGCCGCGTGCGTGCCGAAGGGCGGGTGATACATCCGGGCAACCGTGCGGCCACCGCCGAAGGCAATCTCTATGACGCCCGCGGCAAGCTCCTCGCCCACGCGACCACGACCTGCATGATCTTTCCGCTTTGAAATCGGCCGATCGGGTTGACCGGGAGGCGTCGGACCGGTAGAATCCAAACCCGAGGAATTTACTCAAGTATTCCCAAAGGAGTCGTTAATGGACACGCAGCAACTGATCAAGGAACAGGTTTCAGGCCACCCAGTGGTGCTCTATATGAAGGGCACGCCGCAGGCGCCGCAGTGCGGTTTCTCCGCCAACGCCATCGCCATGCTCAATGCCTGCGGGGCAAAGGAAGTATTCACGGTGGACGTGCTGTCGAACCCGGAAATCCGCCAGGGCATCAAGACCTACGCCAACTGGCCGACCATCCCGCAGCTCTACGTCAAGGGCGAATTCGTCGGCGGCTCCGACATCATGGGCGAGATGTACCAGTCGGGCGAGCTGCAGAAGCTGTTGAGCGCGTAAGCTAGACCGCCAGCAACACCGACACCAATCCCGGCGCCTGCGGCGAGGCCTTCGGGCGAATGAGGATTTCGATATCCCGGTCGAGCAGGGTAATGAAATGCATCAGCCGCTCCGACGAGAATCGACTGAGTTTGAAGTGTTTGAGCTCCGACACATGCGGCTGCGGGATGCGGAAAAGCGCAGGTACCTTCGCCTGCGCTAACTTGCGCTCCTTAATGAGTTCGTTGACGCGCAGGGGCCGGGAAATTTCAGCGCGGTTGGAGTGGTTCCCGCGATTGCGCGATGCCGCCCCGGAGCAGCGCCAACATTGGCGGCTGATTCGGCGTGTCTTGCAGCGTATATATCATTCTGATATAGTCCTCGCATGCACATCATTTCGTTGAAGATGTTGCGTGACTTCTGGCATAGACATCCTGAAGCCGAGCAAGCTTTGCGCAACTGGCACACCGTGGCCGAGCATTCGCGCTTCGTCGACTTTGCCGATTTGCGCCAAAGCTTTGGCAGTGCCGACTACGCTGCACCCTATACGGTGTTCAACGTCGGTGGCAACAACTGTCGAGTTATCGCTATCGTGCGCTATCGGGATGGCAAGATTTTCGTGCGCTGGGTTATGAGTCATCGGGAATACGACAACTGGTGCAAGTTGTACAGGAAAGGTAAGGTGTAAACATGACAACCACTACCGCATCTCGCGACACCATCGACATTCGGGCACTGCAACAGACCTGGGCCGCGTTCGACCGCGTCGCCCATCTGCGTCCGATCCGCAGTGAGGAAGAGTACGACCGTACCGTGGCGCTGATGAACTACCTGCTGGACGCAGTCGGAGACAAGGAAGAGCATGTGCTGTCAGGCTTGCTCGATCTGGTCGGTGAATTGGTGGGGGAATACGACACCAATCACTACATCATCGAAGCCTCGGAGCCCAGGGAGGTTTTGCGCTATTTGATCGAAATGCGCGGCCTAAAGCAGGGCGATCTGGCTGAGATCGTACCGCAAAGCAATCTGTCTGCCATCCTGGCGGGAAAACGCAAGATCAGCGCAACCCTTGCGGGGAAACTGGCCAGGTACTTCAATGTCAGTCCAGCGGTATTCGTGCCTGTCTGAACGATGGCTGCATTTGGCACGCCAGCTCCGGCCCGTCCGCACCAACCAGAGTTGGGCGTCATGCTGTCAAAGACTCGGCCCCGTTCGACGGCTTGAGTGCCACATCGATAGGACCGCAAGTTCGTTGTCTTTCACTCGGTAGTAGACGAAGTAGGATCCGGCCAAGGTGTAGCCTGCGAACGCCCGAGAGCCGGGTGTTCGCTACCTTGATACCTACGCCTTGTTGCCGCAGCAGAGTAAATGCAGTCTTGAGGTCTACTCGTACTGCGAGGCGTGCGCGGAGCGCCTGTTTTCGATCCACCAGTTCTCTGCGCGTTCGCCTTTCGACGCGGCGCGAGTCGTAGTCCGCAGAAGCAACGCCACGCTCAGCGAAGCCGATCGAGGCGCGCGAACAGTTCCTCAGCAGAGATCGTCTCGCCGCGATCGGCTTCGGCTGTCGCTTCCAGGAGTTCCGCCTCCTCTTCTGCAGACAAGTGAACCTCCTGCTCGGACTCTTGGGTCAGGACGGTGACCGTCTCACCCTCAGCGAGATCAAGGCCTTCGATGACAACTTTGCCGCCCGCTACGGTACCAGCGGCTAATTGCATGCGCGAATAGTGCTTCGTTGTTGGAAAGTTCGGGGTAATGACGCCCAACGTCTTGCTCTGCCGCGGGCCAGCGCGACGCCAGCACTAGGTGCACCGCCGGCGGCCCATCGGCAACAGCAAAGGGTTAGCGACTCACT
>JBQMQE010000024.1:25996-29673 GCA_052172655.1 Burkholderiales bacterium | reverse complement strand
CAGGCCGGATTGCTCGCAGGCGCGCGCGCGGCGCATACTGAAGCATGCAAGCACTATGCCGAGGGTCTGCGGCTGGTTTCGGAGTTGCCCGACGAGGCCATGCGCGTTCCTCTGGAGCTGGGTCTGCGCGTGCATTTCGGTGTGAGCTTGACGGCCACGCGCGGCTATGCGGCCCCCGAAGTGGAGGCCACGTATCAGCGTGCGCGCGAGCTGTGCCGTCTGATCGGCGATACGAGTGAGCTCTACTGGGTCCTGCGGGGTCTGTGCAGCTTCTACATCGTCCGTGCCGATGCCAAGGCCTCTCGTGAGCTAGCGGAGCAGTGCGTGCGGCTGGGAGAAGAAACGCAGCGTGCGGAGTTCCTGATCGAGGGCTACACCGGACTTGGGTACACGCTGGTATATGCCGGCGAGTTGGAAAGGGGACGAGAGGTACTCACCAAGGCAGTCGAAATCTATCATTCTCGAGACGGAGCGCGACTCACCTATCCCACGCCACAGGACCCGGCGATGGCTTGCTTGTGCATCCTGGCCGTGCTCAACTGGATTCTCGGTAACGGCCGGCAGGCAGTTGAATGCATGGAGGATGCGTTCCAGGCCGCGGAGGGGTCGAAGCGACCGTTCGACGCCGCGTATGCACATGCCTATGCTGCGATGTTTAAGAGTCTGCAGCGTAACCCACTACGCGCAGCCCAGCACGCAACCATGGCCATCGAAATCTCGCAACAGCATGGCTTTGCGATCTGGCTTGCCGCGGGCACGCTGCAATTGGGCGTCGCCAAGGCAGCGCTGGGCCAAGCCGAGGAGGCGATCGGCCTGCTGAGCGCTACGCTGGCGGCATGGCAGGCCGCCGGTGCCGAGGTGACCATTCCCTTCTTTATGCTTGGGCTGGCGGAAGGCTATCGAGCGGCAGGCAAGCTGAATGAGGCGCTCGACACGGTCGAAAAGGCAATCCGTCATGCCGCGCAGCACTGTGAACATCTGTACGACGCGGCGCTGTATCGGCTGCGCGGTGAGTTGGTCGCGCTGCGCGATGGCGCTGCTGCGCAGGCCGAGGCCGATTTCCAGCGCGCCATCGAAATTTCGCGAGGTCAAGGCGCGAAGATGTTCGAGCTGCGCGCCTATGCGAGTCTGTATGCGCTGTACTCAAAAAGCGGGCAGGCTGAACGCGCGCGACCTGCGCTGGAAGCACTGTACACGGAACTCGCCCGCGGCGGCGTCGAATGCACGGATCTGCAGGAAGTGCGTGCACTGCTCGACTCGAGCGCTCAAACGTATAACTGAACTTACTTTACCACCGACGCTTTGCCTCGGTTCGCCCCGCTTCGCGGCGCAGGAATCTCTGAGAACGCGGCGAAGTCTTCCCGACGTACGCCCTCGAAGTTCAGCACGAAATCGGCACCATAAACACCAGCCGGTGTCTGAAAGCCGGCGCGAAACTCACCCGCGAGCACCCGTTGTGCGATCGCCAGTGCGGATAGCGGCGTGAAGCTATAGCCGTCCGGCGTATGCAGTCGGGCGCGCACGCAGCGTCGATGTCGGTCCTCGGCCTCCGCGACTATCACGCGTGGCGCCGCCGCGCGCTTTTCCGCGGACGGTCCTTCCGGCCAGGCCCGAGCTCCGAGCTCCAACAATTTCTGCACCGGCCCTAAATTCAATGACCTGGCGAAATACGCGGCGGATTGGTAAAACCATCGCCTCCATGCATCGGCTTCCACGTACACCTCGATATTGGAAACGCCGGTGGTGTGATACGCAGTGAAGACATCCGCCCAACTCACGGCGGTACTCACGCGCTCGCCTTCACCATAGTCGAAACCTCGCTCCAATTGGCCTACCGGGACTGCGCGCAATCGCCCTTCGCGCCGAATGCTGACGCGTTCGCGCACCAAGCCGAGCATGGTAGTGTAGCTTCCGCGCGAGACCAGATCGGTGCGCGACAGTGCAAGTCTCAGATATCGGGCTTCCGGCATGCGGGAGGCCACGAATGCCGCGAGACAGTCCGACGCCGTCACTACGAAACCCACGCCGGGCATGACCATCACATTCCGATCGCGCGCCGCAGCATCATACTCGTGCGATGTGATAAACGAAGGAAGCTCGCCGGACACGTCGAGATAGTGCGTCTTCGCGCGCATGCATGCGTCGAGTACGGGGCGCGTTGTCGCAGCGAATGGTCCCGCCACGTTCAACAGCACATGAATATCCGCAAGGGCGCGATCGAAGGCAGCATGGTCGCGCAGTCGGACTACGCGCATGGGCAGGTCGAGTGACGTTGCGAGGGCTTGCAGCCGAGCGCGGTCGCGTCCGGCCACGATTACGTCGAGTCCGGCCGCCCGCGCTGCCGCCGATATCAGGCGCCCCGTGAAGCCGGTGGCGCCGTACACCATCAGTCTACCCATGCATGCGCGTGACGCAATTCGGTACCTTGCCGCCGGCCGGGGTTTGAACGCCACGATTAGTGCACGCCTGCTCCCCGCGTGCGGCCATGAGCTCAAGGATGGTCGTAGCCAACGATGTCCTCCAGTGGCGGCGATTGCGCGATCGCATGCGCGGCTAATCGACCTGACATGACGGCGGCTTCGACACAGCCTTCATTGAACCCGCAGTCGGTCCAATCGCCAGCGATCGTGAGATTGTCGTAGGTGTAGTCCAGCGGCGAGATACGGTGTTGCAAGGTGCCCGGCAGCGCCAGCACGTAACGGTCGGTCGGATTGACGTTTGCGGTCCAGTATTGAGACGAAAAACCGCTTTCGCCGCTCGCAGCCGCCTTGACTGACTTCCGTTGCCGGGCGGGATCGACCAACAGTTCCCAGCGAAAGCCCCCCGAACGCCGAACAGCCTTCGGCCAGAGGTGATGCACATGGTCGTTCAAAAACTGTACCGCATTGCGCCGCACTTCCTCGCGACGAGTCACCGGATAGTCGGCGTCAGCGCGATCGGGCGCGACCTCCGGATCCGCCAGGATATTGCAGAAGTAAGCCACGGATCGGGGATCGCGGGCCCAATCCTCCGCCGGAATCAAGTGCCCCATGTCGGACCAGGTATCGAACGGCTTCACGAAGCCGGAAAGCGTCACCGGCGGCGCACTCCATCCGAGCGCCGCCATGTCTTCGCGCATCCATATTTGGAACGCCTGCGTCGCCACGGTCTTTACGTTTGCTACCATGGCGCGCCAGCGCGGATCGCGCGCGAGGATTTCCTTGCACACATACGGAATGGCGCCGATGCTGGTCCCAAGCACGACGAAATCGAAGTCGCGCGTCACCTTCAATGTCTTGGTCGCGACCTTGCGTCGGTCCCAGTGCGATTCGAATTCACGGCCCTCGCTCTGCATTGCAGCACCGTTGACGAGCTGTGCATAGTCCGGGCGCGCAGGCCAGCACGGCACCCCCTTCACGTCGACGAGCGGCTGGTACTCGCCGCCGCCGCGCACCTTCGCTTGGACGTCGAACTGCAGCGCTTCCACATAGGGCTGCTCGCCCGGAGCCAGCGATTTTTCAGCTACGAGCTTGACGTTTTCCAGCCGATGGAAGAACTTGAACGTGACACCGCGTCGCTTGAGCACCTCGTAGAACGGCGCGAATACGGCGTCGCCCATCCCGGCGCGCATTTTCCAAAACAGCGAACCGCGGTAGGTGAAAAACATGCGCAGCGAACCGCGCAGCGCCTGACCCGCC
>JBQMQE010000024.1:0-25986 GCA_052172655.1 Burkholderiales bacterium | reverse complement strand
CCCGCCGCCAGACCAGGCCGCTCGGGATCGCCGCCTTCATATGCGAGCGCGAGATCGTACAGTCCGCGCACGAACGCCGAATTAAGTGAGCGCTCGGAAGCCCCGTTCAAGCGCAGCCATTCGCGGCATTCGTAGTGATCGATCGCTTCCAGGCCGCGCGGGTCAAGCAGCAGCCGAAAGCGCACGGCGCCGACCAGGATCGCAAGCACGAGGTCGATAATCTCCCACTTGCAGCGGATATCGTCGTCGGCAGTGATGATGTCCTCGAGCCGCCCGCGTGCCGCTTCCGCCATGGCGTGCAACAAACGCAATACCACGTTTTCCGGGTAAGTCGGCAACGCCTTGACCACGACCTCCAGCAGCGCGGCCGCCTCGATCATTCCGGCAATGCTGGTAAGCGCGCCAAGCTTGAGCCAATCGGTAATTTTGGCCAGGACCGAATCCGCTGATATTCGCGTATCCTCGTCCTCTTCGGCACGCAGAGCCGCGCCTGCATCGCCGGTGTCGCTGTCCTGAGCCTGCGCACTGTGCCGCGTTTCCAGGTCCAGCAATAGCGCGCGCAACAACGCGGCCGTATGTACGACATAGCTCTTGACGGTGAAAGGGTTGTGGGGGCTAAGCGGATCGCCCGGCAAGCCGTCGGCGGGCGGAAAGTAGGCGGTCCAGTTCAACCAGCCGCCCTTGGACGATGGGTCGGCGATGCCCACGTGCTGATCGGCGAAAAACGCGTCACGCCAGGTGGCCAGCCAGCATTTCGCCGGATCACGGTCGAGCTCCGCATAGCATTCACGCAGCAAGCGGAACGCGTTCTCGTAGAAACCGAGCCAAACATGCAGACCGTGCTCCTCGATGCGCCCGGCCGGTCCGCGTCCGGACGCGCCCTTGCCGCCCAAGCGCCACCCCATCTGGTAGACGGTCACGTGGTATTTGTCACGATGCTCCGGCCGCGTAAGCTCAAATGCAGCCGTGACAGACGCGCAACCGCCGCCGATGACGGCAATTTCGATCGGCTTCTCTGCCCCCATTCTTCCTCCTTCCCGGATCCAAGTACATTATATGTCCGAACGCGGTAGGCGAAATGCCTCCGGCGCGGCGTAGACGCACCGGCTAGCTCGCGACCTGGGCACGCGACTACTATCGCGTCATCGACGCGGCCTTGCCCTAGCCGGAAACCTGTTCGTCGCTGCGGCATCTTAAGTGCGAGCACCGCTCGAAAACGCAACGCGCCGAGTGTGCGGGCGCCTCCTAGCAGTCACGAGGCGGGGCGCGCGGCTTGTCGGAATACAATAATTGATGGCGAAGGCTGCCGGCGTCAGAACCAGGCCGCCGTGCGTAGACAGCGGCCCCAATGCAAAATATACTGGACTCGGTCCAATTCACGTCACCATCGTATGCCCTGCGCGTGCCAATACCCGGATAGAAGAGTACCGAGCGTCGCAGCAGCCGGCTGGCGGGCGCGCGTGAGATTTGGCAATCTCGCCATCGCCAGCGATGCGTCGGCGACGAGCCTCGATAAGAGGTATATCGAACCGCTTATTGCGTCAGAGCGACCGGTGGTGCAGTCCTTGTTCTAATACCAACCATTTGAGGCTATCGCCAACAATGACCATCCGAAAACGACAGCGGCGCGAGCCCCCGGAGAGAACTGCGCCCATTCGCAACAAATTTGTGGCACCACCGCGCGTGGATGGTCACACTCATACGGCGTTTTCCGCGAGCGCAGCCGGCACCAGGACGGCCAAAAGGGTAAAGAACGCTGCCAAATCAGCGGACGAGGCGATGCGACGAACCGTGGAACGTGGGGTCGATACCGCCTACATGGTGATCGAGGAATACATGCTGCATGGCCGCGAGGCCGCCGGCCGGCACCGTGGGAGGCGCAGGGCGCAAGGAAGCGACGCGACTGGCCATGGCCAACAGGGGGAAAGTAGCTATACTGCCGCGTGGAACGCGTTGGCGCCATTGGCCGCGCCATTAATCCAGATCCTGCGCCAGCTGGTCGGCGGTGCCGCCGCGTCAGGCGCTGGCATTGCCACTGACTGGCTCAATCAGCTTATGTCCGGCCAACAACGGAGCGGGTCGAATCCGGTGGTCGCGGTGCAGGTTTCGTCGCGGGTGCAGACCGAGGTGACAGTAAATCTGCAGCCCGGTGCGGATTCTCAGAACCTCAAAGCCGATCCCCTGGTACACACCGAAAGAAGGGACGCGCCGCCGCTGGTGTCGATCGCATTGGAATCCAGGGCGGGCCAAGTCCGGGTGCGCCTAACAGTGCCCAACGACCAGCCGGCCGGCACTTACATTGGTGCCCTGCACGATGTAACTGGTGCAAAGCGCGGCGAGCTTCGTGTCGAGATCGCGGCGGTGCCCTGGCGGACCACGCCCGCGACGGCGAAGAAGAAAGCGAATGGACGCGGCATTCGCTGACGGCGCGGCCGACACGCGCATCGTTCCCGCGATTTTGCGGGAGTATGGCGACGCCGCACGCAGCACCCTCTTTCGCTACCTTCCGTCGGCTGAACCACGCCGCTACCTGTACGATTTGGTAGCAGACTATCCGCGACGCGGCGGGCGCGGCTTTCGCCCGAGCCTTTGTATCGCAACGGCCCGCGCCTTTGGCGGCGCACCGGACCTCGCCGTGCTGACTTCGGCGTCTATCGAAATGATGCACAACGCCATGCTTATCCACGACGACATCGAGGATGAGAGCGAACAGCGCCGGGGACTACCGGCGATGCATCAAAAGGAGGGAATCCCGATCGCCATCAATGTCGGCGATATGCTTTCCATATTGTCAATGCGTCCGCTTCTCGACAACGACCATCTACTCGGACCGCATCTGTCGCTACGGATACTCGAGGAGACCGAGCAAATGGCCCGAGAATCCGCCGAGGGACAGGCAATGGAACTGGGTTGGCGCCGCGACAACGTCACCACCCTGGTCGAAGCGGACTACCTGACGATGGTGCTCAAGAAGACCTGCTGGCTAGCCGTCATCCACCCGTGTCGCGTCGGCGCGCTGATCGGCTCGGGCGGTCGTGCGGACCCCGAGGCTTTCATTCGCTTTGGATTCTTGCTCGGCGCCGCATTCCAGATCCAGGATGACCTGCTCAATCTGGTTGGCAATGCGCAGGCATACGGCAAGGAGCTTGGCGGTGACATTCGCGAGGGCAAGCGGACATTGATGCTGATTCGCCTCCTGGAACAATGCACCGCAGGCGAGCGTGAACGCCTGGTCGCGTTTCTCGGTCGGCCGCGATTGGAACGACAGCCCGAAGAAGTGCGTTGGGTGCGGGAGCGGATGGACGCGTACGACTGCATCGAATATGCGCGTCAGGTGTCACAGGGGCTGGCCGGCGCGGCGCACCACGAGTTCGAGGAACTCTTTCGCGACGTTCCCGACTCGCGCGACCGGCGTTTTATCGAAGCGCTGCCGGCCTGGGTGATCGAGCGTAACTGAATTGGGAGACAGAGACTATGCGCGCCAAAACCCACGCAACACACTTGCCGCCGTTCAGCGACCCCCGCGGCAGCGTCTACTCGCTGCCCATGAAGCCGCCGTTTTCATTTGAAGGAATGACGGCCCGCGTATTCCCGCTGCGGGCCAATCTCGCTTCGCTCCAGCGCTTCTGTAACAACTACCTGAACTTCATTCCGCCCGAGGCGGGGCGTTTCCGCGCCGTCGTACCTTACGTGTACTACATCATGCTCGATTACGGTCGCATGGCGATCGACATCGCCAATATCGGATGGTTTTCGCAGCGCGAGTTCCTGTTCTGCGTCCCCATCCAATGGTATCGCGTCATCAACGGCCAATGGTGCTTCCATGACTGGGCAATAGTCACGCCGTTTATCTACGTAAACGACGACATATCGATGCAGATAGGCCGGACCGTTTACGGCTGGCCGAAATCGATCGCGTCGCTGACGCCGACCGTAAACGCCTGGATGTCCAACCCGCTCGCGCGCGAAAACCAGGCCACCGTAAGCACCATGGTCTTCCCGGAACTTTACGAGGGTAAACCGTTCGAGTGGCAGGTTTTCGTCGAGGTCGACCGCGACGCTCCGATGTCGAACTTGAGCATTCCACCGAGCAGCGAGAGCCCGATCCTGCCCTGGATCGTGGCGTCCAAGGTCGCGAACGCGATGTCCGGATTCGGGCGCGACATCGTATCGACGCTCGCCGGGCTGGGCATAATGCCGCTGAACCAGGGAAGCACCCCGGCAAACGCCATGGCGATCCTCAGGAATATGATGCGATCCATGCTTCCCTACCAGCCGACCGGGGGACGCACTTTGCCCTCGTCCCTGCTGCCGGTGGACCTTACCGCGAACACGCTGAACCTGAAGCAATTCCGGCAAAATTCCAATCCGAACACCTACTGTTTTCAGGCATTGACCAATGGTCCGATGCGTTTGAGCGCGTTCAACCGCGCCGGCCTGCTGGGCGAATCCAGAATACTGCTCGGCGACGTGTCCGGTGGGTACTCGATCAAGCTGCACCAGTGGCCGTCACTCCCGATCGCGCAAACCTTGGGTTTGGAAGTTGCGAACCACTGGGACGGTTCCGGCGCGCCAGTAGTGGAGCTGAAGCCGATCTTTCCGTTCTGGTACGACGTGAACATGGAATACCTGACCGGCTACGACCTATGCTGGCGTGCCGACGATCACATCTGGCGCGACCGCGCGGGCACAGCGTTCAAGCAGCCCCTGCGCGACCGCGAGGAAGCCGCAGAGGACAAGCTGATCAACACCACCGTGATTTCCGCACTCGACGCGGTCGAAAGCGCGCTGTTCAACAGCACCTTGGGTGGCGCCGTCGACGCGGTGTCCGGACCGTTCCAGTTTTCCGAGATGACGATGCGCGTCCTGCCGCTCCTCGCCGAGAAGGAGAAGCTGCGCGCCTTCCTCCACAACTACCTCAACACGCCGCTGCAGGACGCCGACCTGCATTTTTCCCTCTGGGCTGCATCGGACGAGGAAGCGCCGAGTCACGCCCATGTATACCTGACCGCCAGCAACTTCGAGGACGTCACCTCGACCACCAACAATGTCGGCGACTGGGCCAAATACGAACTTACCTTCCTGATCCCTGTGATCAAGGAAGAAAAGGTCGACGGGAAGTGGCAAACGACCGGGGTGGGCCTGTTCCCGGCATTCAGCTACGTCGACAACATCATGGCGGCGGTCGCGCGCTCCGAAGTGCTCGGCATCCCAACCAACATGGCCGAGTTCGAACAGCCCGGTAATTCCTGGATGTGCACCGGCGGCGCCTTCGCCGGCGCCGAGCAGATGCTGCTGCGCGTCAAATCCCAGGTTCTGCCCGCGGTCGCTGTCGGCACCAAGACGAGCATGGAGACCATCGTCGAGATCAGCAAGAGAGACCCGCTGGGTGGGCTCGCGAAAGACGAATGGCGTGTCGTTGCGGACCGCTGGAGCGCGATCCTGCGCGCGGAGCAGAAGCGAAAAAAAGACACCAAGCTCGCCTATGGACAGCAGATGACCGAGGCCTGCAGGCTCGGTCTCTCGCTGTTGCAGAACGAATTTCCATTTGCGATCTACACCTTAAAACAGTTTCGCGACGTGACCGACCCTGACAAAGCCTGTTACCAATCGATCGCCTGCATCCCGCGCACGATAAAGGATGTGCTCGACCTGCGCGAGGTCGAAGAGCCGCTCACCTTGGTGGTGCACGAATTTCCCACCCAGCCCATCGTGAGTTTGCTCGGACTGGTCGGTTTCACCGCCGCTAGCGACAGTTCCGGCATTGCGTACGCGATGCAGCCGCTACGCCCCTTCGTCATTCGCATGACGATGCAGGAAGGCCTGGGCGAATACCTGCTGGCACGCTCCGGAACCACGCATTGGAAGCAACCGAATGTCCCGCCGCCAGCCTCCGAACCGAAAGTGACTCTGCCCCTCCCGACCATATCATCGACAAGAGCGATCCTGGAAGTGGGCGATCCGAGCCGCATAGAACGCGGGGTAGGCGACCCGCGCAAGCCGGAACAGCAGCACGAGACGGCGCAGGCGCTAATGCCGACCGAAATAAGCAATATGATCAAATGCATCGATCCGCAGATGGTGATCGATACTTTCCTCTCGCGCGAAATCTCCAACTGGAGCGCGAACGCCCGTTGGCTCCAGGGGCAGCGTCTGCTGAATGAGCAGTTTCACGCCACCTCGGCGTTGATCGTCCTCGACCCCAAGGATCTTGGTCAAATGGAAAACGCTTTTTACAACCAGGTCCTGGCGCCTATGTGGAACCGGCCGGGCGCACCCAGCTTTGAAAATGCGATCGGCACACTTAAAAAGCTCCCGCAGTTTGCGACTGCTGTGGCGCAAACGGAGATCAGCTGGAACAAACTCAGCAGTTGGGGACTCAGCGGCAGTTCGGCTAGCGCGCCCATCAGCGGCGGGTCGAACCCGCAACCAAACGCGGATGATGTTGTCGAACAAATCACCAATTTCTTCAACGGGGTGCAGGCGATTTGCGGATTTCAGGTTGCTGACGATCATCCCGACATCAACAAGGCTGACACCGCAGCGAGGCTGAGCGAGATATGTGCCAAAGTTTACGACCCTATCACCAAACTTGCGGGCACGGGGAAAGCCAATGATGCTGTCGCCTTGGCTTGGAATTTCCGCGAAGACTTCCAGATCGCCTTTAGTCTGGCCGAATCGCGCGGCCTGCTGGAGCTTGACGCAATTTTCAGGCACTTGGCGCGCGCCTGGCAGAAGCCGGATTTCTGTGTCCGGCGCGATACCTTCCTTCCCGACACCGACCAGTTGCTTCCACTTGCCGAGTCCTGGGACGAAAACTGGTACTACGGACAAGAACCGGAGCTGACGATGTCCCAGATCATGATCGCTATGGATCCTGGGATAAAAACTGGTACTACGGACGAGAACCGGAGCTGACGATGGCCCAGACCATGAAGGCCAGCAGTTAACGCGCTGCACCCGAACACGGCGGGGCAGCCGCCGGGGCGCACTCGCCCCCGCGTCACATCTGCGCGAACACCTGCGCCGACAGTTCCTGAAAAGCTGCGTCCTTACGCACGCTATCGAATACCGGCCGCACGCCTATCCAGATCAGGTCCGTCGCGCGAATGGCGTAGGCCTGCTTAAGGTAGTCAATCGCGCGGTCCTTATCGCCTAGTCCGAGCGCCACCTGACTCAGCAGAACCGGCGAAACGTAGCGCTTACCCGACAGGCGAACCAAACCCTCCATCATCTCCTGCGCGCCGTCCCTCCGGCCTGCCATCGCCCTGGCACAAACCAGCGCGGCCAGAACCTCAGGACTATTCCCGGTCAGCTTCAGCGCAAGGCCCAAGGCAAAGATAGCCTCGTCGTGCCGCCCCCGCTGGGTATGGGCTTGTCCGATGAAATACGGTGCAAAGCCGAAATCCGGATCCAATTCGCGCGTCTTCGACAAGTGCTCAATCGCCTCGTCGTAGCGGCGTTCGAAATACAGCAGCACGCCTTTGGTCGCGTGGATTGCCGGCGACAGCGGTTCGAGCCCGGCAGCGACGTCGAGTTCGGAGCGCGCTTCGTCAAAGCGCCCAAGCGGCATCAGGTAATTGCTGGCATACCAGTGATGCGCCTTCGCGCTCTTCGGATCGAGTTCGATCGCGCGCCTGAAATCATCCTCCGCGTCCCCGTCCCAGAGGTAGAGCGCCCGAACGCATCCTAGCGCACTGACGGCTTCCGCCGATTTCGCATCCAGGCTCAATGCGCGCTCCGCCGCCTGCATCGCCACCGGCATGGCGTCCTTCGGCGCCACAGCGCCATATATGCTCAACGTCACGTGCGCATCGGCGAGCCCAGCATGCGCCAGCGCATAGTTGGCGTCGTGGTGCAGCGCCTCGCTGAATAGCGCAACGCTGCGTTTCAGTCCCTCTTCGGTCCGTTTGTTCCAGTGATAGCGTCCTTTGAAATAGAGGTCGTAGGCCTTGGTGTTCTTGGTCGTCGTTGCCACGATCTGCTTGCTGCCCCGGCCCAGCAGGAGTCCGCTGAGCTTGGCGACGATAGATTGCGAGATCTCATCTTGCAGGGCGAAAACGTCCTCGAGTTTGCGGTCGAAGCGTTCCGACCACAGATCGTATCCGTCTTTCACATTGATCAGCCGGGTGGAGATGCGCAGTCTGTCTCCGGACTTTTGCACAGTGCCCTCGACGACCGCCCCGACACCGAGCTGAGCGCCCAGATCGCGAATGTCCACGTCTGCGGCGCGCGCGCGGAACGACGCCGTTCTGGACGCCACGCGCAATCCGTCAAGCTTGGACAATGCGCCGATCAACTCTTCCGCCATGCCCTCACAGAGATATCCCTGGTCGTGCCCGGGGCTCATGTCGGCAAACGGCAGCACGGCGACCGATGGCCAGCTCGCTTCAAGCAAGCGGTTGAGATCGGTTGCGGAATCTGCCGCCTCCGACGCGCCGAAGCGGCGCAAGCAGGCTTTGACCTGCTGCGCAAAGGACGCCGCGTCGATCGGCTTGCGTATGCAATCGTCCGCGCCGAGTTCCATCAAACCGGACTCGAGGTCGCTATTGTCCGCCGGTACCAGCATCAGAACTGGCAAAGCGAGGGTGGTCGAGGACGATTTCAGCCGTGCCAAGACCTGGCGCCCATCGATTCCCGGCATATCGAGATCGACGACTACCAGGGCATAATCGTTGGGTTCGCTGAAGCGTTGAAGCGCAGCGGCCCCATCCGCCGCTTCCGTCACGCGGCAGCCGTCGCGCTCGAGCAGCGAGCGCACCGCGCTTCGGATGGTTGCATCGGTTGCGACCATTAGGACGTGTGGGGTCTGTAGCGGCGCGGATTTTTTCTCCGTGTCCTGTGGCTTGCCCAAGACGCGCTCGACTTCCTCCAGATTCGTCTCGCCCGCCTTGACTCTATTCATGGCGACGGTTTGCATCGGTGTCATGCCGGATTCACGCGCGATGCGGTTCAGTGCCTGCAGGCTCGCGCCTTCAGTAATGGCCTGTTCGACGGCAGGGGTATTGAAAAACATCTCCACGATCGGTATGCGCCCGCGATACCCGGTACCTCTGCAGGCTTCGCAACCGGCCGCGCGGCATTCCGGACAGATGCGCCGCAGCAGGCGTTGAGCCACGACTCCGCGCAGCGAGCTTGCGATGTTTGCCTTGTTCAGGCCGAGGCCGGCAAGCCGTGCAATGACGCCGGCCGCATCGATAGTGTGTAGCGTGGTCAGCACCAAGTGACCGGTCATGCTGGCCTGAACAGCAACCTCCGCTGTTTCGAGATCGCGAATCTCGCCGACGAGGATCACGTCGGGATCCTGGCGCAGGATCGTGCGCAAAACCGATGCAAACGTCAGCCCCTGACGCGGGGCCACCTGAATCTGGGTCACGCCGGAAAACTCGTACTCGACTGGATCTTCCACCGTCATGACGTTGACTTTGCCCGTCGCGAGTTCCCGCAATGCCGCGTAGAGCAGGGTCGTTTTGCCCGACCCCGTCGGTCCTGTGACGACGACCAGCCCGTCCTTATAGGAGAACAACTGGCGCAGACGCTTCAATTCAGAATCGGGCAAGGCCAGATCTCCGAGTAACTGCGCCTTGCCGGCGCCAAGCAAGCGTACGACGGCTTTCTCGGATTGCCTGGTCGGCACAGTCGAAATCCGCAGATCGCAAGCCACACCGCCAGCTTCGATTCGAGCCCGGCCCGAGTGCGGGCGTAGGCGGTCCGACACATCCATACTGCCCATCACCTTGAGTCTTGAAACCAGGCGGTCCAGCACCGGCCGCTGCAGCGGCATGTAGTTCTGCATCACGCCATCGACGCGAAAGCGAACCGCACCACCCCGCGTTTCGGGCTCAATGTGAATGTCGCTGGCGCCCGCGCTGATCGCGTCATGCAAAATGCGATTGGCGAGCCTCACCACCGGCGCCCGCTCCGCTTCCTGCTCCGAGATCGATTCCGGTCCGGTCGTCGGCAGGACCTGAATGATATTTTCCAGATCGGATCGCGCCGCGGTCAGCACCTGTTCGGCCAGTCGATCGGGAGAATACTTGGATTCAATTGCCACTTGCACCTGCGACGGCGCAGCGAGTTCAAATGCGACGCGGCGCCCTGCGCAAAAAGTGATGGCCTGCTCTGCATCCGGATTGGCCGGAAGGCTCGTGGCCACGATCAATTGGTTGCTCTGAATTCGCAATGGAAAAATCAGAAACTGACGCGCGACGGCTTCGGGCAGGAGCTTGGTCACCTGAGCTTCCGCCGTACCGAATTCGGCAGGATGCATGCCGACTTGAGGAGCGACCACGATTGCAAGTTCAGCGTCGGTCAGTTTGCACGCCCGGGCAACGGTGGTCCAGGCTTCATCGACGGGCGTGTTGGAGTAGAGTTGGATCTTGTCGGCGCCCGCCCTGCCCGCTCGCCGGGCCGCGAGTACTAGCCAGTGCTGCTGGATTCCTTCCATGTCGACTCCCTGACCAAGTTTGCAATTTGCGCGGACTCCTGCAAACATCCCCTGTCGGTGGCGGGCGTTCCAGATGTCCGAATCCAGGCACGCCGCGCAACGCACGCGAAAGCGCAGGCTGCGCACCCCGGCCGCAACGCATGCGCGCTGCGACCGGCCGCGCGGGCCCCGCCGGAGTCCGCCGCCATCAAATCAGGAACTTCGACGGCACCTTGAACGCCAACTCTTTCAGGCAGCGCTTCAGTTTACTCTCGACAAATGATACGCCGAGCACGTCGATGACACACAGCCAGAACATCGACTTCACCACGACACCGAGCCAGGCAGCAGAGCTGAAAAAGGAAACGACCAAGCTCGCGATACCTATTCCACCAAATATCGGGAACAGCAGAATGAAGATTACGCCCACCGCTGCCCAGGTAAATACCCGGTCCCTGACCGCCGCTCTCTTGTGGTGTTCGGCCTCGGTGATATTGGGATTCGCCGCTATTCCCTGCTCGTGGGCAAACAAGTCGAAACGCTGCCTCTCGTAAGTCTGCTTCAAGCATTCGATCATGCTGTTCCCCATGAATTGCACCTGACTATCAATGAAAGCCCGGAGGGACGGAATGCGGTCGAAGAACCAATAGCGGCTCAGGAAATAAGGTCGAAGAAGGGCGTGCTTTACAAAAGCCCAGCACGTGCTCACCACCGGATTGCGCGACGCCGCCTTGTTCGCCGCGTCGAAGACGAGGTCGGCGTCGTCGCCCAATTGATCACGGATCCACACGGGCGCCACCGCGCTGCGCATGGGTAACCAGGACGGCAACAGGTCCGTAATCAGCGTGCACAATGCATTGTTGAGTCTTGTGCCCTTTTCAGAGGTGCCCCGGGTGCGGCTCTTGATCTTCTCGTAAAGCAATTTCGCATCGTCCCAGTCGTCGGTGAGCAAATCCTCGTCGACACCCATCACGTGCCCCACGACTTTCCAGCAGTGCAGGAACGCTTCCTTTTCCCCGCGACGCAAAACCGCGCCCAGTTTCTCCAAGCCCGCTGGAATGACATATCCGATCGTCAGGAGTACATAGGCCATATCTTCCTGGTTGACGGGCAGCCCATGTTCTTTCACCTCGTGCGGCGACGGGCCATGAAGCGCCATGTAGCGCATCGAGGCGTGTATGTAACGGACCTTGTGCGCGGTCAGGAATCCGCGTCCCCACAGTCGGCGACCCCGAAAATCCACCTCATGCCGCAAGACATCGCGCATCAGCCGCTCGAAACTTCCGCACCCAAGATCAGACGCCGAATAGTCGCCGGACACTGCACCGCGACCCTCCTCGAACATCTGCTGCTGCGCCCAGAATTCCTGTTGAATGCCTCGGTCGCCCAGCAATTTCCGGTAACTGTACGAACTCCCCTCGGCGTCCGACCAGCACGGTTCGAGACAGCGGCCGAGCTCGAAAGTCAAATCGGGCCGAATCTTGTGGACTGCGGCCGCGAACCACGCGGTATGCATGGCTCCCCTATCCTCGATGATCTTCAGCCCACCTTCGTCCATCACGTCCTTCAAGAAGAATCCGGTCTCGTAGACTCTTTGCGCCAAGTATTCCTGCTTGAGCAGGCGCTCGCTCCGATAGAGCAGCGGTATTCCCCTCCAGTCAAGATAGCAAGCCGGAAGACTGTTCGCGAACAGGACAAGCACGCACCCCACCATGTGCTCATGCCAAAGCGCGAAGCCGGTCTTCAGTTTTTCCTCGTCAACCCAGCTCGGGCACTGTCCCGGCGTGTAGCTGTGGCGCAGGATTTCCGGGTAGGACTGAAACTGCACCTTGCGGAATGCGTCATCGCAGAGGAACAGGTCCGGCGACTCACGCACGTTTTCCGCGAGCTGAAGAAAGCGGTTATATGCGGCCAGATTATCTGTCCGGATTTCCTCCTTCAATTTCGGTTCCGCGGCCACCCGCGCAGCCAGGTCGTCGAAACTCTTTACCAGTACGGACGCGTTCGTCAGCGCGCAGTTCATCGCCGCGAGCGCGTTCCTCGGCTGTCGATTGGCGAGCGCCTTGCAGGCAATCAGTGTGGCAAGCCTGGTGCTATCGATGTGAAACTGGAAGCCTTCCGACCATATGTGCGACCTCCACTTACCCAGGTGGTCGTACTGCCGCCTCTGATCGACATGCAGTCGGTCTATTCTTTCGATCGTCGCCTGCGCAAGCTCACCTTGTTCCGGAACGTCGTCGACAAATCGCGTGGTTTCGGCGATTTGTTCACTTTGCCGTTCCGACCAATCAGTAAAGATCCGCCTGTGGTCTTCGTGGAGAAAAGCGAGGTCGAGAATAACTTTGATGGCCGCATCGAATTCGTGGTCGGCTTTGTGCCGCATCTTGTCGAGAAAATCGTCGCTCCACTCTGCCTTGCCCATAATTCCCCCCTCCTCTTTGGTTGATATAAGCTACTGCGATTTCAGTCTCGCCGATGCCGGCACCAATAACAACGGTGCAGTGAGGCGGCATCGACGCTCCTCTCGGACGCCAGGCTAACGTTGTTCTTGCTCTTTTCCTGATCATGCCGCCGGCAGGTGCAGCTCGTCAAGTGCTCGGCCCCATTCCCGTGAATGTGCGTATTGCACAATTCCAGCTGGTCACATTGCGCCGCCAATTTCGATCTTCCCGCTGATAATTGCCACTTATGTCGCCACCACCTGGAAGACGAGTGAACGCGCTTGAATGAGGTAGATCAATAATCGATGTGTATATAATGGTCAGAGTCGGTTCAATCACGACCGACCAGAGCGCTTTCCCCAGACTGCCGTACTGGATTGAGCGTGTACCAGCGGAGCGGATCGTTCGCGCGCGACATCGGCAAAAGGCTGCGCTGCCGCGCGAAACCGCCGCGCAGAGCGAGCCACGCTGGGCCCTGCCCCGCCGTACAATCTGGACTTGCATTGAATATCCGACAGTTTTGAGAAGATTGAAGACCAGGCGCCTGTTATTCACATGACCTTCGAAGAGTGTCTGAACGCAACGATCGCGATGCTCCGGCGCCAGCGCCGGGTGTCGTATCGCGCGCTTATGCGTCAATTCGATATTGACGAAACCTATATCGATGACCTGAGAATCGAGATCGTCGAGGTTTTGCAACTCGCCGTCGATCGCGATGGCAAGATGCTAGTTTGGAAAGGCGACCAGCCTGCCGCCAAAGTGGACGAACCTCGCGTTGATTCCAGCGTTGCAGCGCAAGCGCCGGCCAAGGCACCGACGGACGGCGCGGGGCGCCGCCAGCTCACCGTCATGTTTTGCGACCTCGCCGGCTCGACGGAACTTTCGGCGCGGCTGGACCACGAGGACCTGCGCGGTATCTTGCGCCAGTATCAGGAAAAGACCGCAGCAGTAATCCATCGATTCGAGGGTTTTGTCGCTCAGTATCTCGGCGAACGCGTACTAATATACTTCGGCTACCCGCAGGCCCACGAAGACGACGCCCAGCGCGCGGTCCGCGCCGGACTCGGGATCATGGAAGCGATGCAGGAGTTGAATCTGGTTCACCTTCAGGGACGCACGCGCCTCGCCGTCCGCATCGGGATTCATACCGGTCCGGTCGTCGTAAGCGAAGTCGGCGGCGGCGCGCGAAAGGAGCAGCTTGCTCTCGGCGAAACGCCGAATGTGGCTGCCAAGCTCCAGGCGCTGGCCGAGCCGGATTCACTGCTCATCACCGCCGCGACGAAGCGCCTGGTCGGAGACACCTTTACCCTCGAGCAAGGCCAGCCGCTCGAATTGAAAGGCCGTTCGGAGACCATCGCCACGTTCCGCGTTGTCAGCGTGCGCGAAGACGAGCAGCAATCCGGGATGATGTCGACGGGCATCGCTTCCGCGTTCGTGGGGCGCAGCGCCGAGATCCAACTCCTGACCGAGCGCTGGGCACGGAGCACGGACGGAGCCGGTCAGGTGGTGCTGCTCACGGGAGAAGCGGGCATCGGCAAGTCCCGTCTGGTCGGCATACTGCGCGATCAGACCGCCGCCGAAAGCGGCATGCACATGACGTTTCGCTGTTCGCCCTACTTCGCCAATACCGCCCTGCACCCCATCGTCACCTATCTGCAGGCATTGCTCGGCTTCCAGCGCGAGGACACGACAGAGGCGAAGCTCGTCAAGCTGGAGCGCTTGCTGGAACGCTACCGCTCCGCCGACGAACAAACGGTACCGCTGTTCGCGGCGCTGCTGTCCATTCCGATCCCCGAAGGCCGATTGCCGCCGTTGGAACTCAGCCCGCTGCAGATCAGGCGCCAAACCACCTCCACAGTGACAGCGTGGCTATTGGAAGAAGCCCAACGACAACCGCTCCTGGTAGTCGTCGAAGATTTGCATTGGGCAGACCCGTCCCTGGTCGATTTGCTTACACTGTTGATCGAGCAAATTCCCGCCGTGAAGCTGATGCTGCTATTGACGTTCCGTCCAAATTTTCGGCCCGCTTGGCCGGCACGATCCTATATTAGCCAGTTGGCGCTGGCCCGCTTTGACCGGCCACATGTCGAAGAATTGATATCGCAGCGGCTGCGCGGCAAGGCACTGCCGGCCGAGGTTGTCCAGCACATCGCGGCCAAGACGGACGGCGTGCCGCTATTTGTCGAGGAGTTGCTGAGTATGATCCTCGAATCGGGCATGGTCCGCGAGGAGTCGGGTGAATACCGGCTGACCGGTCCGCTGGCGGAAACGGCGATTCCGACGACTCTGCAGGATTCGCTGATGGCGCGGCTCGATCGGCTTGCCGGCGCGCGCGAAATTGCGCAGATCGGCGCGGCCCTCGGGCGCGAGTTCTCCTACGAATTGATCCGGGCAGTGGCGCCTGTGGACGAATCGGTGCTCGATCAAGGACTCGCCCAGCTGGTGGAATCGGAAATGATTTATCGGCGGGGGCAGGCATCGAACGCGCACTATGTCTTTAAGCACGCCCTGATTCGCGATGCCGCATACCAGTCGCTGTTGAAAAGCCGGCGCAGCTTCTTTCACGACCGGATCGCACGCGTCCTGGAAGAGCAATTTCCAGAGATTGCGAAGGCGGCGCCCGAACTCCTGGCGCACCATTTCACCGAAGCGGGACTTGCCGAGGAGGCGATAGGCTATTGGCAGCTGGCGGCCCAGCGCGCGATAGAGCGCTCGGCGTACGTGGAGGCAATCCGTCAACTCGACACCGCGCTCCAACTGCAAAAATCTCTGCCGGTCACACCGCAGAGCGTCCGTAGGGAATTGCTGCTCCTGACTAGCTACGGTCTGGCGCTGACTCCCACCAAGGGCTATGCGGCGCCGGCGCTGGAAGATACCTATGCGCGCGCGCGCGAACTGAGCCTGCAGATAGGCGAAGCACCGGAAATCCTGCCCCTGCTGAACGGCTCGTGGTCGTTCTACCTGGTGCGCGCGAATTATCCGCAGGCCCGGGAACTCGGCGAAAAAATGCTGCGACTGGCAGAAAGATCGGACTCGCTGGTAGCACTCATCCAAGCAAATCGCGCGCTGGGTGTGTCCATGGTATACACGGGGGAGATCGAGGCCGGCTTGGCGCACCTTGAAAGGTCCGCCGCCCTTTACGATCCTGACCGGCATTGCGCGTTCGCCTTTCGCTTGAACGGGCTGGATCTCGGCGTCAGCGTGCTTTCTTTTGTCGCATGGGGATCGTGGCTGCTAGGCCGGCCAGCCTATGCAATGCAGCGAAACAGCGAAATGCTGCTCATGGGCAACGACATCAAGCATCCGTACAACTTGGCCTGGGCACTCACGTTCTCGAGCTGGGTATTCGAGTTTTGCCGGGACTTGGAACGAACACGAGCGCAGGCCGAAGCGGCCATAGTGGTGGCAAAAGAGTACGGCTTTTCGCTCTTTCGAGCCATGGGCACGATGCATCGCGGATGGTCCATGGCCATGAGCGGAAGCACGAAGGAAGGCATCGCGGATTTGCTCCAGGGTATGAACGACTATTTCCGTACCGGCGCGGAATCCTCGCGTGTGCATTGGTCTGTTCTGCTGGCCGAGGCGTACCTCGCCGCCGGGCAGATCGAAAAAGGATTGAGCGCGTTGGACGAGGCGCGCATGGAACAATCCGGCGAGCGCTATTACGAGCCCGAGTATCACCGAATGCGAGGCGAACTGCTGTTCGCGCGCGCAGGGAGCGATTCCCGCGCTTTGGCCGACGCCGAGCGCTGTTTCGCACAAGCGCTCGACGTCGCCCGCACCCAGCGCGCGCGATCGCTGGAATTGCGCGCAGCCATGAGCATGTACCGCCTCTGGCGCCAACAGGGCAGGGCCGAGAATGCGCGCAAGCTGCTGGCTGGAGTCTATGCCGGTTTCACCGAAGGCTTCGACACTGCCGATTTGCAGGAAGCCGCGCTGCTGCTTGAACCCGGCAAACCCGATCGGAGCATGGGCTGATCAAGCACGCCGGAATCTGAAAAGCAGTTTGTAAGCGGCTTGTCATGCGATTGTCCCGCCGATCGGCGGGAGCCGGGCTTGGCGAAAGCATGTTCTGCTATCATCGTCGCTGCAGCCAAACAGACCCTGACGACCGCGCTGCTGCGCCTGCGCGGCTGCCGCCGGGGCGACACACGCGGCAGTCATTAACCTGGCAACGAAGTGAATACTGAAAACCTGCTCGCGCAGATCGCGGACCTAACTCGGCGCAATGAGGAATTGCAGGACGAGGCCGGGCTGCTGCTGCGCATTACCGAGGAGACGGGTGCGGCCTGCGATCCACCGTCCGTACTGGCACTCATGTTGCGCAGCGTCGCCGAGCGCATGGACTGGACGCTGGGCCAGGCGTGGTTGCCGCAAGGGGACACACTGGTGCGCGGTCCGGCATGGCAGGAGCACGCCGTGGACCTGACGACGATCCGCGCCAGAAGCGAGGATCTTAGCCTCGCCGGCGACCACGGCGCGCCCGGTCGCGCTTTCACAACACGGCAGGCCGCGTGGGAGCAAGGCGCGGCGGTCGCCGCCCGCTTCGCCTGCACGGCCGAGGTGACGAGCGCGGTGGCGCTGCCGGTCTGCGCGGGCAAGGAAGTCGTCGGCGTGCTCGAATTCTTCGTGGCCGGCCCGCCGCAGACCGAGGACTTGCGCGTGCAGCGCATCGCCCGCGCGGTTTCGCAACTCGGTACGGTCATCCGGCAGAAGCAGATCGAGGTCGAATTGCGCCAGCAGAAAGACCTGTTCGAAAGCCTCACCGCCGTGGCGCGGGCGACGGCGGCCGGCGGCCCGACGCTGGAGGCGACGTTGCGTAACGCGCTCAACGTCGCCGTGCAACTCACTCACGCCGAGTATGGCAGCTTGTTCCAGTTGGACGAAAGCGGCCGGGTGACGGTAAGCATTCTCGGCCGCAGCGGTTTGATCGAGCGGCATGAGGCCGTGGACGGGGTGATGGACCGCGGTTTGGCCGGCTGGGTCGTGCGCCATGCGCAGCCGGCGTTGCTGACAGATACCGAGCAGGACGATCGCTGGTTGGCGTTGCCCGGGAGGTCTTATGTCGTGCGCTCGGCACTGGTGGTGCCGATCCTCAGCGACGGCCAGGTGTGCGGGGTGCTCTCCTTGCTGCACTCGGCGGTGGGCCACTTCACGCCCAGCGACCAGCTATTGCTTCAGTCCGCGGCCGACCAGATGGCGCTGGCGATGAATAACGCGCGCCTGTACCAGGCCGTGGCGAACGAGCAGATCCGCTTGCGAGCGCTAATCGAGTCCAGTCGTGACGGCATCGTGTTGATCGGTCCCGACGGGCTCGTACGCGTCGTCAACGGTTCCGCGCTGCGCCTGCTGTGCCTAACGGGCACGCCGGATGACTGGCTGCAGAGTCCGGCGCTTTTCGCCATCCGCCGCTTGCGGGTGCACGCGCGTCCCGCGGCGCGCCTGGCGGTGGGCGAAATGCGCCGCGCACGCCGGGGCGCACCGTGGTCGGGACAGGGTGAATTCCAGATCGGGCCGCGCATGCTCATCTGGATAAACCTGCCGGTGGAGGCCGGGATGACGCAGATGGGCCGCCTGCTGGTGCTGCGTGACGTGACGCAGGAGCGCCAGTTGGAGCGCATGCGCGAAGATCTCACAAACACCATCGTGCACGACCTGCGCAATCCGCTGACCTCGATGAAGGGTGCATGGAGCGTAATGACGCAGATGGGCAAGTTGCACCCGGAAATGCTCGACGTTGCGAACGCGAGCGCGGAACAGATGCTGCGGCTGGTCAACACGATTCTGGACGTCAGCCGCATGGAAAGCGGGCAAATGCCGCTTACGCTCGATGCGATCGCATTGGCTCCGCTGGTCGCGGACCTGTTTCGGCAGCAGTTGCCTAACGCGCAGACCGTCGGCGTCCGGCTGGAAAGCGAAATTCCGGCCGACTTTCCGCCGCTGTGGGGCGACAAGAGCTTGATCGAGCGCGTGCTGCAAAACCTGGTGGCGAATGCGCTGCGCTACTCCCCTTCGAACAGCCCGCTGCGCGTGACCGCAGAGGTGCAACCGAGCGGCGCCGCGTTGATCAAGGTCATCGACAAGGGTATGGGAATCCGGCCGGAATGGCAGGGGCGCCTGTTCCAGAAGTTCGCCAGCACTCAGCGCGCGGAACGCGGCACCGGCCTCGGCTTGGCGTTCTGTCGCCTGGCGGTCGAGGCCCACGGCGGAAGCATTTGGGTGGAATCAACAGCCGCGCACGGCACTACGTTCTCGTTCACCCTCCCCTTCAAGCGCGAGCCAGGACAGACCGGAACTTCAGCCGCGAAAATGCCAACGACCTGAGCGGTGTTTTCATTTTGAATTAGATCCTAAGCCCAAGGGTCGGCACGGGGCTTGCGGTCCTTTTTTTGTCTATCCAAGCCAAGAACCGCGTTTAGGGCTTTGTTCAGTATTTCGGCATCGAAGGGCTTGGTAATATAGCCGTCGGCCCCGCCTGCGAGGCCCTTGAGCACGGCCTCGCGCGTCGCCATCGCGGTGAGCATGATGATGGGAACCGTCTTCAAGACCGGGTGCTGGCGCATTCTGAGCAGGACATCAAAGCCGTCGACGTCGGGCAGACCGACATCAAGGAGCACAAGATCCGGCGAGGGTGTGCGGCGCAACTCGCGGACGATTTCATCCCGGTTGCTCGCGATGCGCACATCATAGTGTTCGAACGCAAGCAAGTGCTTGAGAAATTTGGCGACATTGAGATCATCTTCGATGATAACCACCGAAAGTATCTGGTCCGGTGCCAATTTCCGTTCAGTTGGGGCGCGGCGCGCGATCCGAACATAGTAACCTTGCTGTCGCAGCGTCGGCAGACCGGTTGCCGCTTCTTTGGTCGCCTCGGTCAGTGCCTTTCGGGGCGCCTGGAGAAACAAATTCTCACCGAAAAAATTGGTGAAGCCGAGCGAATCGGTTTGTGTTTTCCAAAGTACGTCGATCAATCCGTCCAGGAAGAACTGTTTGAGCGTCTTCCTAAAAATCTGTTCATCCAGAGGCTGCACGCTCGCTCTGATCTGCGCAACCGTCGAGCTTCCGTCAATGCGTACCAGCAGGTCGAGTTCTGCCGGCGAGAGCGATGTCTCCGCCCCGCGAAGCTCTTTGTCCCCTTTGTCGGTGAGCGCGAAGATATCGGTTTCGAAATCGCTGTCTTGAAATATGCGGTTCATGTCAATTTACCCATCACTGCATGACTTTTCGCAGCAGAAAGTCCATCCCCAGACATCATCGTTTACCTCGAACCAATGATTCATTCTTGCAGATTCAAGTCTGAAGGGCAACTGAGTTATGATAAATTAGACTGTAACATTGTCGGAGCGCCCTACATGGCCGCATACCTACGCCCCACATCGGAGGCCGAAGCGCTGGCAGCGCTCGCGCAGAGCAGGTTCACGGTGCTGGCCGGCGGGACCGATTATTATCCGGCGCGGGTCGGCAAGCCGCTCACAGACGACATCCTCGACATCAGCACCATCGCCGAACTGCGCGGCATCAGCGAGCGAGCAGATCACTGGCGCATCGGCGCCACCACCACCTGGAGCGAAGTCATCGCGGCCGCGTTGCCGCCGCTGTTCGACGGCTTGAAACTTGCCGCGCGCGAAATCGGCGGGGTGCAGATCCAGAACACCGGCACCGTCGCCGGCAATCTATGCAACGCTTCGCCCGCGGCCGACGGCGTGCCGCCGCTGCTGGCGCTGGATGCGCGCGTCGAGATCGCGGACGCGGCCGGCAGCAGCAGCGTGGCGCTTGCAGAGTTCATCCTCGGCAACCGCAAGACCCTACTGCGAGCGGACCAGTTGCTCACCGCGATCCTGATCCCCAGGCCGGCGCACGCGGCGCGCAGTCACTTCGCCAAGCTCGGTGCGCGCAAGTATCTCGTGGTTTCCATTGTGATGGTCGCAGCCACGCTGGAAGTCGAAGCCGGGCGCGTAAGCGCGGCCAGGGTCGCAGTAGGCGCTGCTTCCGCCGTGGCACAACGCCTGCCACTGCTCGAGGCCGAACTGGCAGGCAAGCCCTGCGACGCCGGCCTAGGCGTACATGCGCGCGCCGAACATCTGGCGCCGCTCGCGCCCATAGCCGACGTGCGCGCGAGCCGGGAATACCGACTGGACGCGGGGCTTACCCTGCTGCAGCGCGCGCTCGGCGAACTGGGAGCCCGCGCATGAACCAGCCACGCGCGAAGTTCAGCGCGCAGACGATACGCTTCGTCGTCAACGGCCAGGCTCGCGAATATAGCGGCAGTCCGGCCAAGCGCCTCGCCGACGTGCTGCGTGACGATCTCGGTCTGACCGGCACCAAGATAGGCTGCAACGCCGGCGATTGCGGCGCGTGCACGGTGCTCCTCGACGGAAAACAGGTTTGCTCCTGTCTTACCGCGGTCGCGCAGGTCGATGGATGTTCGGTCATTACCGTCGAAGGCCTGGCCAAGAACGAAATTCTCTCCGGCCTGCAGCGCGCCTTCCACAAGCACGGCGCGGCCCAATGCGGCATCTGCACGCCGGGCATGCTGATCGCCGCGGCCGACTTGCTTTCCCGGAACAAACAACCTGATGCAGACGAAGTGAAAGACGCGCTGGGCGGCGTGCTCTGCCGCTGCACCGGTTACCAGAAAATTATCGAAGCTGTGCTGGATGCGGCGCAAGCCGAACTTCCCGCGCTACCCGCCGCCGGTGCCGCCGTCGGTGCGCGCACGCCCAAGGTCGACGGTCTGCCCAAGCTCACCGGCGCGGAACGCTACGGCGCCGACGCCATCCCCGCCGACGCGCTGTGGCTGCGCGTGGTGCGCTCGCCGTATCATCACGCGCAGTTCGAACTGGGCGACCTGGACGCTTTTGTCACTGCGCACCCGGGCATAGCGCGCGTGCTCTGCGCGCGCGACGTGCCCAGCAACGGCTTCGGCATCTATCCGCACATCAAGGATCAGCCGGTGCTGGCCGATGGCGTGACGCGCTTTCGCGGCGAGGCCGTGCTCGCCCTGGTCGGCACGCGCGCGGCGGTCGAGTCGGTGAACGACTCTGAACTGCCGCTCCGCTATACCGAGCTGCCGCCGGTCATGGGCCTGGCCGCGGCGCAGGCGCCGGGCGCGCCGCTGGTGCAGGCGGACAAGCCGGGTAACCTCCTGCTCGACGGCTGGGTGAGGAAGGGCGATGCGGCGGCGGCCTTCGCGCGCTGCGCCGCGATTGCCGAGGCCGAGTTCGAAACCAGCTTCGTCGAGCACGCCTACATCGAGCCCGAGGCGGGCTGGGCGCGGCGCGTGGGCGAGCGCCTGGAAATCCACGTCACCACGCAGACGCCCTACATGGATCGCGATGAAATGGCGCTGGTGATGAAGCTCGCGCGCGAGCAGATCCGCATCGTGCCCACGGCCTGCGGCGGCGGCTTCGGCGGCAAGCTCGATATGTCGCTGCAGCCGCTCGTCGGCGTCGCCGCCTGGCTGCTCGGCAGACCGGTCGCCTGCGTCTACACCCGGCCGGAGAGCATGGCCTCGAGCACGAAACGCCACCCCTCGCGCATCGGCATCAAAGCGGGTTGCGACGCCGCTGGCCGGCTGATCGCGATCGAAACCCAGGCCGATTTCGACACCGGCGCCTACGCGAGCTGGGGCCCGACCGTGGCCACGCGCGTGCCCATACACGCGAGCGGCCCCTACTTCGTGCCGCACGTCACCGCGCGCGGCCGCGCCTTCTTCACCCATTGCCATCCCTCCGGCGCCTTCCGCGGCTTCGGCGTGCCGCAGGGCGCGATCGCGCATGAAGCCATGATGGACGAACTCGCGGACAAGCTGGGCATGGACCGGCTCGCCTTGCGCCGAATCAACGCGCTCAAAGCCGGCGATGCCACCGCCACCGGCCAGGTCCTCGCGCATTCGGCCGGACTGCCGCAATGCCTCGATGCGCTGCAACCGCATTGGAACAAGGCGCTCGCCGCCTGTGCCGCCTTCAACAAGACTTCCGGCAAGCAGCGGCGCGGCGCGGGCCTGGGCTGCATGTGGTACGGCATAGGCAACACTTCGCTTTCCAACCCCTCGACCATGCGCATCGGCCTTTCGGCCAAGGGCGAATTGACCCTGTACAACGGCGCGGTCGACATCGGCCAGGGCTCGAACACCATCCTCACCCAGATCGCGGCGGACGCGCTCGGCCTGCCGATGGCACAGTTCAGGATAGTCATGGGCGACACCGATCTCACCGCGGACGCGGGCAAGACTTCGGCTTCGCGCCAGACTTTCGTTTCGGGCAAGGCGGTCGAGCTCGCCGCATACGACCTGCGCGCGAAACTGCTGGCGCTGCTGGAGGCCGCCGCGGACGCGACGCTGAGCCTGGAGGGCAGCGTGATCCGAGCGCGGGACGCGCAAGGCGAGCGCCAGTACGATCTCGCCTGGCTGCCGGCGCGGCACGGGACCGATGTGCTGCGCGGTGTAGGCACGTTCGATCCGCCCACCAGTGCGCAGGATGCGAATGGGCAGGGCGTGCCCTACGCCACCTATGCCTACGCCGCGCAAATGGCAGTGGTGGAAGTGGACCTGGAGCTGGGCACGGTGAAAGTGCTGGACATTGTCGCCGCGCACGATGTCGGCAAGGCGATCAACCCAACCCAGGTCGAGGGCCAGATCCAGGGCGGGATCATGCAGGGCCTGGGCCTGGCGTTGATGGAAGAATACCTGCCGGGCAGGACCGAGAACCTGCACGACTACCTGATCCCGACCATGGGCGACATACCGAAGATGAAATGCATCATGATCGAGGATGCGGAGCCCCTGGGCCCCTCCGGCGCGAAAGGCGTGGGCGAGCCGGGGCTGATCCCCACCGCGCCGGCGATACTGGGCGCGATCCACCACGCGACCGGCGTGCGCATGTGCCAGGTGCCGGTGCTGCCGCACCGGCTGCGCGCGGCCTTGAAACAAGCGGAGACTCGCTGATGCGCGAAGATACCTACCGGGGCGAAGTCGTAGCCAGTCCGATGACGAAAGACGCGAAAGGCATACGCTGCGACGCCTGCCCGGTGCTGTGCCTGGTGAAGCCGAACGATTTCGGCGCCTGCGACCGCTATACCAACACCGACGGCAGGCTCACCCGCGTCGATCCGCTGGTGATCACGCAAAAGCCCGATGTGAAACTGGTGAAATTTCTGGACCGGGACTGGGACGGCAGCCTCCTGCCGGACACCCCGGTATTCGTGACCGGGGTCGGCGCGACCACCACCTATCCCGACTACAAGCCCGCGCCTTTCATCGTCTCCTCCAAGGTCGAAGGCGTGGACATGGTGACCGTGGTCACCGAAGGCATATTCAGCTACTGCGGCGTGAAACTGAAAATCGACACCGACCGCTATCTCGGCCCGGAGCAAGCCGCGGTGCGTGTGGACGGCGAACAGATCGGTCATGTGACCACGGCCGAATACGGCTCGCAGATGCTCTCCATCGGCGGCGTGCACCATTTGACCGGCGGCGGCAAGAAACAAGGCCGTGTCACCTGCGCTGCGCTGCTGCAACTGTGCAACAAGGAGGCGGTGGAACTGGCGATCGACGGCGGCGCGACCGTGGTGGCGCAGGCGGGCCAGGCGCCGATCGTCAACGGCGTCGCGGAAACGCGCATGCGCGTGGGCTGCGGCTCGGCCACCATCGGCATCTTCGCGCCACAGTGGATAGGCCATGCCGACGAAGTCATCGTCGTCGACGATCACATCACCGGGGTGCTGTCCGAGCACCAGGCGGGACGATTCCTCGACATGCGCCCCGCCGGCGTGAAAATACGCGGCAAGCGCTCGACGCCGGGGCGTTATTTCCAGGTCGCCGAACCCGGCCTGGGCTGGGGCGGCACCAATCTCACCGACCCCTTGTCCATCATCGAGAAAATCGACCCCAAGACCGCCTGGCCGGGCATGCGCCTGCTGATGGTTTCGACCACGGGGGAGCATTCGGCCTGGTTCGTGCTGGATCAGGATCTGCAGCCGCAGGCTGAGGAAATGCCGCAGGCGATCACGAAGGTGGTGGAGCGCATCGCCGAAAACTGCGAGCCGGCGCTGTGCACGGTGCTGTTCATGGCGGGCGCGGGCGGTTCGCTGCGTGCGGGCGTCACCGAAAATCCGGTCAGGCTGACGCAATCGGTGAAGGCGGCGCTGACGCGCGTCACCTGCGGCGGCGCGCCCGTATACATCTGGCCGGGCGGCGGCATCACCCTGATGGTGGACGTGACGCGCATGCCCGAGCATTCCTTCGGCTACGTGCCCACGCCGGCCATAGTCGCGCCGATCGAATTCAGCCTGCGCCTGGACCGCTACGCCGCGCTGGGCGGCTACGCCGACCGCGTCGTAAGCGTGGAAGCGGTGCTCGAGCAGACCGCGCATGTGAATCAGCGCTGGCGCGAGGAAAATCCCTGGCCGCTGAGCAAGGATCTCATATGAGCGCTAACGGTCCAGGCGCGGCGCTGCTCGCAGACGGGCGCCTGCATTTGCAGCACGGGCCTATCGATCTCGTCATCCAGGCCTGGGGCGAACGCGGCGAGATCGCCGCCGCCTACCGGCAGGCCGCCGCGCGCTTTCAGGACATACTCGAAGTTCTAGTGCAGGAGCTGGCGCTGTTGCGCACCCCGCTGACGCAGGTCTATCCCCTGCTGCACGGGCCGGTGGGGCGGCGCATGCTCGCAGCCTGCTGGCCGCATCGCGCAAGCTACATCACGCCCATGGCGGCAGTGGCCGGCAGCGTGGCCGACGAGATGCTTGAGGCCATGCTCCAGGATCGCGTCCTGACCAAGGCCTATGTCAACAACGGCGGCGACATCGCGCTGCATCTTGCAAAAGACAGCTCACTGACTCTGGGCGTGGTCAATAACGCCGACAATCCCGCCATCGATGCCACGGTCACGCTCGCCGCGTCGATGCCGGTGCGCGGCCTGGCTACCTCGGGCTGGCGCGGGCGCTCGCAATCGCTGGGCATTGCCGATGCGGTCACGGTCTTCGCCCGCGATGCAGCAACCGCGGACGCGGCAGCGACCATGATCGCCAACGCCGTCAACGTCGAGCACCCGGCCATCAGCAGGCTGCCGGCGCGCGCGTTGCGCGCGGACAGCGACCTGGGCGAGTTGCCGGTTACGG
>JBQMQE010000023.1:14808-30617 GCA_052172655.1 Burkholderiales bacterium | reverse complement strand
TCCTCGCCGATCCAGGCCGGATTGTCGGCGTGATAGCCGTAGGCCGCGCCGCTGGAGGACACGACGATTTTCCTGACCCCGGTCGCCACACAGGCCTTGAGCAGGTTCTCGGTTCCCAGCACATCGACCGAGTACTCGAATTCGCGGTTGCTCTTCTTTCCCGGCGTGACGATCGAAGCCAGGTGCACCACCGTGTCGATCGCATGATGCGCCAGCATCGCAGCCAGATCGGCTGCACGGATGTCGGCGGTTTCGTAGGCGACGCCCTGCAGGCGCGCCTGGGACGGCACTTCGCGCACATCCATCGCCACCAACGCAGCGGGCGTGTGCAGAGCCTCCGCCGCAAGGGCTGCGATCAACTGGCTGCCGAGGTAGCCGGCCGCGCCCGTCACCAATACGCGCGGTGCGCCCACTACCTGCCTTTCGGCTCCTGGTGCATGTCCTTGAAGTGGATCAGGCCCGGCGCCCACATGTGCTTCACCGGATTCACGTCCACGTGAATCACGGCGCAGCGGCCGCTGGCGCGGCAGCGCTCCAGCGCAGGCTTCAGTTCCTTCGGATCGGACACGCGCTCGCCGTGCGCGCCCATGGCGATCGCGAGCTTGTCGAACTCGATTTCGCCCAGGTCGGTGGCGATGTTCTCGTCGGGATCGAGATGCTTTTTCAGCATGGTCTTTACCGGGCGCAGGGTGAAGGACTGGTTGATCTTCACCATGCCCCAGGCCTTGTCGCACAGCACCAGGTAGATGACCGGGAGCTTGTTCCTCACCGCGGTCTCGATTTCCTGCGGATGAAAGCCCATCGCACCGTCGCCGATGATGCACACCACCTGACGCTCGGGGCACGCCACCGCGGCACCGAGCGCCTGCGCCACGCCCGCGCCGAGCATGCCGAACTTGAACGTCGACAGCAGCGTATTGGGCACGCGCACCTGGTGATAGAAACTCGCCCAGATGGTGGTGTTGCCGCCGTCGGCGACGAGAATGGCGTCGTCGGCGAAGAATTCGCGGCACACGCTGGCGACATGCGCCGGATTCATCGGCGCGGAGCGATCCGCGAGCGCCCGGTCCCAGCCGCGGCGGTCGCGCCGCTTGCCCTCGTTGTAGCGCGCGATGTTCTTCTGCCGCGCCTCGGTGCGGATTTCGCCCTTTCTCGCCTCTAGCCGCGCGGCGAGCGCCGCAAGAAACAACTTGGCGTCGCCGAGTATGGCGAGGTCCGCCGGCTTGTTCATGCCGAGCATCTCGCCGTCGGCGTCGACCTGGATCATTTGCTGTTGCGACGGATGGCGCCAATAGGGCGCCTTGCCCCACCAGTCCGTTTCGCCCAGGCGCGTCCCCAGCGCCAGCACCAGGTCGGCATCGTTGCGCGCAGCTTGGTTCAGCTTGACGTGGATCATCGGCAGCGCGAGTTCGGAAGTCTCGGGCAGCACGCCGCGCGCCGACCAGCTCGTCGTCACCGGCGCACTGAGCAGTTCCGCCACCTGGCGCAGCTCGGCGTACGCGGCCGCATGGATGATGCCGCTGCCGGCGTGGATCAGTGGCTGCCCGGCCGCGATCAGCATGTCGGCGGCGCGCTCGACGAGTTCGGGCGCGGGCACGGTGGGCGCGGTGCGGCGGTACTGCTGCGGCGCCCAGAATGCGGGATCCGCTTTCACCTTGGTGTTCATGATGTTCTCGGGCACGTCGATGTGCACCACCCCGGGGCGCCCTTCCCAGGATTTCCTCAGCGCCATGCGCACCAGTTCCGGAATGCGCTCGAACGATTGAATCACGCAACTCCATTTCGCCATCTTGCCGATCACGCCGGACTGGTCGAAGCACTGGTAGCTGCCGCCGCGGTCGGGATAGGCGATGCCGGGGCGGCGGCAGGCGGTGACCACCAGCACGCGGTTGCCCTCGGCCTGCTCCACCGCGATGCCGGGCAGCGCGTTGGCGACGCCGGGCCCGTTCGATGCCATGCACACGCCGAGCCTGCCGCTCAAGCGCGCGTAAGCGCCGGCCATGTGCACGGCGCTGGTTTCATGCCGCGGCGTGACGAGATCGATGCCGTGCGCCCCCAGGCTGGCATAGAAGCCGAAATAGGTGCCGTCGATGATGCCGAACACCTTCTGCACGCCCTCGGCCTGCAGCATCCTGACGATGACTTCACCACCGCTCGTTTCAGCCATGCCCTCTCCCGTTATCGCCCGTTATCCGGTTGGCAATGGTACCTTGGATCAGGTACCTTGGATCAGGCAGGCGTCGGTATAATGGCCCGAGGCGCATAGTCCACGCGCCGCTTCGGCTCCGTTCCACGCAGCCGCGATTACAGGAAGACATCAATGCCCACTAAGCGCAAGAGCGTAGTCCGCTTCGACCTGCCGCTGAATCCGGCGTTTGACCAGCGCCTGGCACATGAGTCCGATATCGATCTCACGGTTTGCCTGCGTGCGGCCCCGGAGGAGGCGGGGTGGGCGGCGCTCGAGCGCGCGCATGTCTACCACGTGTCCGCCGCGAAAGACGAGCTTCCGCGCCGCTGGTTCGTCAGCGCGGAGCTGCTCGCGCGTTGCCCCACGCTGCTGTGCGTGTCTTCTGCCGGCGCCGGCTACGACACGGTGGATGTCGCCGCCTGCACCCGGGCCGGGGTCGCGCTGGTGAACCAGGCGGGCGGCAACGCCAACTCGGTCGCCGAGCACGCGTTAGGCCTGATGCTCGCGCTGTCGAGGCGGATCATCGAATGCGACCGGCGCCTCAGGCGCGAGCAGGGCTTCTCGCGCGAGGATTTCATGGGGCACGAAATCGGCGGCAAGGTCCTGGGCATCATCGGCATCGGCCACGTCGGCAGCCGTGTGGCGGCCCTGGCCCATGCGTTTGGCATGACCGTGCTCGCCACCGACCCCTATCTGACCGAGGAGGAGATCGGCCGGCGCGGCGCCGAGTCTGCTGCGCTGGACGATCTGCTGGCGCGCTCCGACATCGTCTCGCTGCATTGCCCGCGCGCGCAGGACACCATAGGCATGATCGACGCGCGCGCATTGCAGCGGATGAAGCGCGGCGCCCTGTTCATCACCACGGCGCGCGGCGGCATCCACGACGAAGCGGCCTTGTTCGCCGCGCTCCAGTCCGGCCATATCGGCGGCGCCGGGCTCGACGTGTGGGAGCGTGAGCCCCCGCCGCTCGATCATCCGTTGCTCAAGCTCGACAGCGTGATCGCGAGCTTTCATACCGCCGGCGTGACGCACGAGGCGCGGCGCAACATGGCCGCAATCGCGGCCGAGCAGATCGTCGGCACGCTCAAGGGCGGGCGGCCGCCGCGCTTGATCAATCCCGAAGTGTGGCCCGCCTATGCTGCGCGCTTTGAAGCGGCGCTGGGTGCGCGGGTACAGGTTCTCGATGCGGAATAGGCACAGGCTGTAGATTCGGCGGGTACTGTCGCGCCCACATCGCGCGCCGGCGTGGCGTAGTCAAGCAGGCCGGGATTAGCATCGACTGAGCGCACGCGAGCGCAAGGTCAGCGGCAAACCGGGCTAGAATACGGCCATGAAAAAATTCACTTCCGCTGTTGCGCCCCCCGCCCTGCTGTCTGGCTTATCCTGCGCCCGCGCCGCTCGCCTGCTCGCCGCCGCCGCGCTGGCGCTGACACCGCTGTTCGCATCCGCTTTCGATCTGCACGGCCATCGCGGCGGTTTGTTTTTACGCCGCGCCGCTCGCCTGCTCGCTGCCGCCGCCTTGACGCTGACACCGCTGTTCGCATCCGCGTTCGATTTACAGGGCCATCGCGGCGCGCGGGGCCTGGCGCCGGAGAACACCCTGCCCGCTTTCGCCGCGGCGCTATCAATCGGCGTCAGCACGCTGGAACTGGACACGGCGATCACCAAGGACGGCGTGGTGGTGGTGAGCCATGACGCGCGCCTCAATGCGGACATTACCCGCGGCACCGACGGCCGCTGGCTCAACCCGTCCACGCGCGCCGTGCGCGAGCTGACGCTGGACGACCTCGAGCACTACGACGTAGGCCGCATCAAGCCGGGCAGCAAATACAGCTACCGTTTCCCCGACCAGAAGCGCATGGACGGGGTCTACATGCCCACGCTGGCCCAGGTGTTCCAGCTCGCGCGCCGCGCCGGCAACAACGAGGTGCGCTTCAACATCGAGATCAAGACCTCGCCGAAAAATCCCGCAGACACGCTTGCGCCCGAGGATTTCGCCAAGGCGCTGCTGGATCTGATCGAGCACCAGGGCATGAGTTCGCGCGTCATCATCCAGTCCTTCGACTGGCGCGCGCTGAAGGCGGTGCAGGCACTGGCGCCGAAAATTCCGACCAGCTACCTGAGTTCGCAGCAACGCTCTCTGGACAACATCGCCGCGGGCAAGCCGGGAGGATCGGACTGGACCGCAGGTATTCAATTCAGCGATCACGGCTCGATTCCGAAAATGGTGAAAACCGCCGGCGGCGCGATCTGGTCGCCCTACTACCCCGAGCTGAGCGCCGAACTGCTGCAGGAGGCGCACGTGCTCGGCCTGCAGGTGATCCCGTGGACAGTGGACAAGACGGAGGACATGGCGCGCCTGATCGACTGGGGCGTGGACGGCCTGATCACCGACCGGCCCGATTTTCTGCGCCAGGTGATGGCGGAGAAGAAACTGCCGCTGCCCAGACCGACGCCGGTCGCGCCCTGAATCCGGGCCGGGCGCGCGGCACCAGGCTCTTCCGCTGGCTGGCGATGCGGAGTACATTCCGAAACCGGCTGGAGGGAGGATACGAAAACCGTGAATTGCGCAGCGCCCGCATTCGCCAAGCGTTTCACATTGGGCGATTCCGGCTGCGCAAGCGCGGCAACTGCGCGCCAGATGCTGCAGCAAATTCCTCAAACCGGGGGCGGTGCGCAGGCTATCGCCCGTCGGCCAGACTAGCCTGGGGGAGGAACCGTGCATAGTACTGATCTGCGGCCGATAAACGTCACGATCCTGCACGAATGCGCTTTCCTGTCGGTCGCCCTCAGCGATTCGCGATCCGTGGGGCGCTTCGGCCGGGTTGAGGTTCAGGCCAGCCTGCTCGACGAAATACGGGCGCGCGCCGCCGAAGCTGCGCAGCAACACGCGGCAGGCGGCCCTGAACCGGCGGTGCCGGGCGATGCCGCGAACCGGCGCCGGGAACTGGGCCGCGCGATATTTTCTCAGTTGCTTCCCGAAACAATTCGCGCCTTTCTGGTGCAATGTCCGCCGCGGTATCTGAATTGGCAAATCAGCGAATCCCTGATTGCGATCCCGTGGGAGATCGCGTTTGACGGCGAGAGTTACCTGGGCGAGAAATTCCGGATGTCCAGGCAGATCGTCAGCGACGAAGAGATTTCGGCGCCGCCGCCCGCGCGTCCGGAGCGGGAACTGTTGCAGGTCCTGATCATCGGCGGCGACGGGCCATCGCCTGAGCCCGATGCCGCCCCGGACATTCTGCGCAAGCGACTCGGCCTGATTCCCAACCTCCAGGTGAAAAGCGTGCATGTGGGCGACGTCGGGCGCGGCGAAGCGTTGCGACTGATAGGCGAGAGCGACGTCGTCCATTACATCGGGCGCGTATGCGGCGACGCCGGCATCGGCGGCAATGTCGAATGGTGGATAGGACGCGCATCCGTTTCGCTGCACGAGGTGGCGGGCCTGCCATATCCGCCGCGACTCCTCGTTTCCGAAGACACTGGGTTACGCCATGCAAACGCGATGCCGGCAGCAGGAAATCATGCGCTCGCCAAAGCTGCGTGCCGGGCAGGGCTGAGCATTCTGATTCGCGATTCAGCGCCAGGCGGCGCGGGGTGCGCCGATTTCATGCAGGAGTTCTATCGGCAAGTCGCCCGCGGCGCGGCATTGGGTGAGGCCGCCCGACAGTCCAAGACTGCGACCCGCCAGCATATCTCGGACGCCAGTCCGGCATGCCGGGACGCGGTGCTGTACGGTGACTCCACGCAGGTGCTGTTTGCGCAACTCGAGCGCGCGCCACAGCCTGACGATCTGCGCCAGGTGACCGTCATGTCCCACGACCTTGTCGACTCGACCAGGCTGCTCGGCACACTGGGCGCAGAAAAGTACAGCGATTTGCTGGCGAGCTATCACGAGCGCTGCGCAAAAATCGTGGCCGGCCACGGCGGAATTTCGGACGACCCGCAAGGCGATGACGGCATCATGTGCTATTTCGGGGTCCCGGTCGCACACGAGGATGCGGCAGCGCGGTCGCTTCGGGCGGGGCTGGAGATTATCGACGCCGTTGCCGCGCTGGGAGTCAAGGTGCGAATCGGCGTGGTGACCGGGCAGGTTGTGGTCAAGGCGGGCCAACCAGTCGGGGTAGCCATTCACCTGGCGGCCAGGATTCAGTCGATAGCCGAGCCGGGAACCCTGGTCGTCAGCGATTCCACCCGCCAGATCGTCAAGCAGCAATTCAGCTTCGCGCTGGTCGAGCGAATTCCGCATCTCAAGGGCTTCGACCGCCCCACGGCGGTCTACCGTCTGCTCGGTCAAGCACGGCACAACAGCACCGAGCGCTTCGACGCAGCGCCGAAGCTCGCGCGTTTTGTCGGCCGTGAGCGCGAACTTCGGCTGATCGAAGAGCAATGGGCGGCTGCGCGCGCAGGCGCGGCCAGGGCGGTCCTGGTATCGGGCGAAGCCGGGATAGGCAAGTCGCGCCTGGTGCGCGAATTCCGGCATTCGGCTTCGCTGACGCGGCGCGAGGCGATCGAGACCCGTTGCGCGCCGGGCCATGCGAACAGCGCATTTCACCCCGTGATCGAGCTTCTGCGCCGCATGCTGCAGATTGGCGACGACGATAGCGTTGAAAGCAAGCTGGACAAGATCGACGCCGCCCTGGCCAGCGGGATTGAAATCGAAGGCGCCGTGCAGCTCATCGCGTCGCTGCTGTTGATTCCGTTCGAACCCCGCCATGCGCGGCTGGATTACACGCCGGAAAAGCAGCGGCAATTGACGCTGGACATTCTGTTGCGCTGGATCTGCCGTGAAGCGGGCAAGACCCCGACCTGCCTGATAGTGGAAGATGTGCAGTGGATGGACCCCTCGACCGCGGATTTCCTCAGCCGCCTGGTTGCCAAGGCGGCGCGCCTGCCGCTGCTGGTCCTACTCACCCGGCGCGCGGATTCGATGCAGCCCCTTGGCAATGCGATCGCAGCCTTCGAAGTCGAACTTGGCGGGCTGTCTCGCGACGCCGCGCGGGCGATGATCCTCGGAACCTGCGGAGAATATTCGATGTCCGACGAAATCGTCAGCCTGCTGGCGGACAAGGCAGATGGCGTGCCGCTGTACATCGAGGAATCGACGCGCATGGCGGTAGAGCTGAACGCAGGAAGCACATCGGGAGAATCCGCTTCGGCATTGCGGCTCGCGGTTCCGGCGACGATACAGGACCTGCTGATGGCGCGCCTGGACCGGCTGGGGAGCGCCAGGCAGGTGGCGCAACTGGGCGCGGCAATCGGACGGGAATTCACCTTCGCCTTGCTTCAAGCGCTGGTCGCGCATCAGAGTTCGCCGATAAGGATGGACGATCTCGCAACCCGGCTCGGGACCTTGATCGATTCAGGGTTGCTGATCAAGAAAGGCGAGCTGCCCAATGCCTTGTTCTATTTCAAGCACGCGCTGATTCGCGACGCCGCCTATCAGTCGCTATGGGAGCGCGACCGCAAAAGTCTGCACCGCTGCATCGCGATCGTGGCGGGCGAGGCGTTTCCGGAGATCGCGGAGAGCCAGCCGGAACTGCTCGCCCATCACTGCGCCGAAGCCGGAATGGACGCCGAAGCTCTCGCCTACTGGGAACGGGCGGCGCGGCGCGCGGCGGCGCGTTCGGCGCATGCCGAGGCGATCGGCCATCTCAACAGCGGCCTGCAGCTCATCGCGCGGCTGGCATCCTCGCCCGCGCGGGATCGCGCCGAACTCGGATTGCAACTGCTGCTCGCCGGCCAGCTCATCGCCACTGAAGGTTACGGCGCGGACCAGGTCGGCCGCGTCTACGCGCGCGCATTGGAACTGTGCCAGACGGCGGCCGACGAGAGCGCGCTGATAAAGATACGGCTGGGCCTCGAAGGCTACCATTTCATGCGCGCGGACTTCGAGCAGGCGCATGCCAATGCCTTGCACGCGGCGGCGATGCTGACCGCCTCGACCGACCCGATGCGCAGGCTGCAATCGGCCTGGGCCATTGCCAATATCCTGTTCCATCAGGGCGAGCTCGCGTCCGCGGTGGAACGCATGGACGCCTGCCTCAAGGACTACGACCGGGCGCTGCACCACCCGCGCGCGGTGCAGGATCCGGGAGTCATGTGCCTGTGTTATTCGGCCTGGGGAAAATGGCAGCTCGGTTATTCCGATCAGGCCATCCAACGCGCGCGCGGGGTGGTCGCACTGGCCGAAGCGCTCAAGCACCGCTTCAGCATGGGCGAAGCTTATGGATTTTGCACTTCGGTTCACCATTTCAGGGGCGAGAACGCCGAAGGCCTGAGGTGCGCGGCGCGCGCGATCGAAATCTGCGAGGACGGCGGTTTCGCCGTGTGGCTCGCGCATGCGCAACTGATGCGCGGGCGCATCGTCGCGGAACAAGGCGACCCGGAGGCGGGCGTCGCGGAAATGGCCAAGGCTTACGACATGTGGGCCGCCACGGGCGCCGTGGTGACCACGCCGTTCTACCTCGCGATGCAGGCCGAGGGACTGGCCCTGGCAGGGCGCCCCGACGACGGGCTGACCCTGCTGCAGCGCGCATTCGATATCGTGTGCAAGCACGGCGAGCGCTACTACGAAGCCGAGATCAGGCGGCTGTTCGGCGAACTGATCCTGCAGGCGGCCGCGACGCGCGGCCGCGACGAGGGCGCCGAAGCGGAGCGCTGGTATCTCGGCGCGCTCGCGTTTGCGCAGGAAAAGCGGCTGCACGCGCTGGTCTTGCGCAGCGCCGCGAGCCTGGCCCGCCTGCGCATGGCGCAGGGCCGGGCCGCGGAAGCGCTGCAGATTCTCGTGCCGGCCTATGCGTGGTTCGAGGAGGGCGGAAACACGCGCGACCTGAAGCAGGCGCGCGCCTTGATCGAAAATCTGCGCCTGAAGAGCGCTATTGTCTAGGGTCCAGGGACGGCTGCCGGCTTGCGTTGTCAAGGTAAATACCTCACTGGACAAGAGCAGCTAGACGCGCGTAGCGTTTGCCGCGCCCGGCGATTGGCGTGCGGGTAGCATTGCGTGCGCGCGCCGAGGCGCCGGCAGACGTGCACAGGAAATGCAAAATCAGAAAACGGGAGGAAACGCGATGCCCAAGCTTGAGCAATTCGACACTCTGCAAAACGCCGGCCGGCGCTTCGAGGCAAACCGCCTGCTGTTCAAGTGGCTCTCCGACGACGACGAACGGGCCGCCTTGTATCGGCAATTGCTCGACGGCGGCGGGCGCGTGCTCGAGATTCAAAGCCGCGCCGACAGCGCGACCGAGCCGACGGACAGGTCGGAGTTCCATCAGGACGTGTACCTGCTGAGCGCAGGGGCCGATATCCAGCGCGCGCTGACCGACAGCGCGAATTTCAGCAATTTCCCCTACCGCGCCCTGGGCAGCGGCACCTTCATGCTCGGGCTGGACGGCGCAGACCACGGGCTGCAGCGCGCCTTCGCCTTGGCCTTTCTTGATGTGAACGCCAAGACCGTGGCCGCGCTCGCCACCGTCGCCTTCAAGGCGGCCGCGGTGCTGCCGCTGAAACAGCGCAAGTTCGATCTGGTCGAGCTGGCCGAGCAGGCGGCCTTGCGTTTCGTCTGTTTTCTGTTCGGCTTCGCGCAGGGCGACCACTATTTGCTCCAAGAGACAATGCGCAAGGCCTATCTCGGCCTCAATTACCAGATCCAGGGCCGCCACTTTGTGAGCGAGCCGGGCACGATGATCGACGTGCAGAAGGGCATGGGCGCGCTGCTGCAGCGGGCGGCCTACTTGATCGACCTGTATCGCGAGCGCATCGGACAGGCGCAGGAGGACGATTACCGCACGATCGAGCGGGAGTTGGACGAGCTGCGCGAGTACACCGACGAACACGGGCGCACGCCGCTCGCGGGATTCGAGCCGGTATTGAGGAAGATCGCCGCGGGCGTTGCCGGCAGTCCGGCGCAGGCATACAGCGGGACCGAACTCGCCGTAATCGTCGTCGGACTGATCGCCGGCACCATAGGCAATGTGCAGGCGAGCGTCGCCATCGCGATCAACGCGTTCTTCGACCCGCGCAACGAGGTGCAGGGCAAGAAGGTGCTGGAAATAGCGCAGGAGGCGGCAAAACGAAGCTATGTGGAGAATCCGGACGCGCATCCGGTTCCCGATCCCGAGCTGTCGGCCCTGGTGTGGGAGGCGCTGCGGCTGAACCCGCCGGTGGCTTTTCTGCCGCGCAAGACAAAAGAAAAAGGCGTTACCTTGCCTAGCGGCGGCGCGGTGCCCAAAGAGCGCGTCGTCATACTCGCCATGGGCGCCGCCACGCGCGACGGGCTGGCGGACCCGGACTGTTTCAATCACCATCGAACGGATAGTGCCGGCATCTACCCGCTGATCTTCGGCGGCCCGGCTCCGGCGAAGGACTGCCCCCCGGGGAGCTTCCTGCACCAATGCATCGGACAGCATCTTGCGATGCCCCTGATCACCTACGTCGTCAGGGAGGTGCTGCTGCTGGACAATCTGGCACAGTCGCTCGATCCGCTCACGGCGCTGCCGCAGCGGCTGCGCAAGCTGTGGGGGTTCAACTGCCAGACTTACCCGCTGGAGTTCGATCGCTTCAAGCTGCTGAAGCACACTGCGCTAAACGTGGTGATGAAAGTCAAGGCGCCGGTGGCGGAGCATGCCGAAGCCTTGAAGAAGGTCATCAAATACGGCGCCCCGCGGATCGAAAAGAAGCTGCGCGATGCCAAGCATGTGCATTTCGCCTGGTTCGAGTTCCTCGACAACGACACGAAACTCGCCCTGCACACGGTGTACGACCGCGATTTCGATGCCTACATCGAGCACTTTGCGCTGGAAATCGGCCCCCTGTTCGACAAGCTGTTCGAGCACATCGAGGACGCGCCGCCCTTGCCGGTAGACAAATATCCGCAGGAGTTCATCGATACCGTACGGCGCTTCGACGCGCGCCCCGCGGGCGGCTATTTCTTCAGCGCCTACCCCGAGGTCGAAGCCGCGGCGATATTGAACCACTACACGAGGAAGAAGACATGAGCGCGCCGCCCGTCGCCCTGGAGGTGGCGCAGATCCAGCGGCCGATTCTGTACGGCTACGGCCAGGAATGCAGCAGGTATTTCGTTCTGCGGGTAAGGCATGTCTACAAGGCGCGGCGGTTCATCGGCGAACTCGCGCGCAAACACCTGATCACCACTGCCTCGATTTCGAGCGCGGATGCGCAGGAACCGGACACGCAGGGCTACGGCCCGGTAAACATCGGCATTACCTTTCAAGGTCTCGCGGAACTGGGCTTGCCCCGGCGCTACCTGCATGTGTTCCAGGAAAAAGCCAAGGCCTTCGCCGAAGGCGCATATCTGCGCGCGGCGCGCCGCCTGGCCGACACCGGGCCGAGCGCGCCCGAGCGCTGGCAGGACTGCTTCAAGCCGGATCAGGCGCACGTCCTGATATCGATCTACGCCGACGACGAACCCGGCCTGGCGAGCGTCACGGCGCGATTGAAAAAGCTGCGCGGCGCTTACGGCCTGCGCGGCTGGGACCGCCCGTTCGATGCCGCGCACCTGACTAGCAAGCAGGACGGGAGAACGGTGCACTTCGGCTACCGCGACGGCATCTCCGACCCTGCGATAAATGGAACGCCCGGCCAGAAGAAGGCGAAGCAATTGCACGAGCCGGGCGAATTCCTGCTCGGCTACGACAACGACAAGGGCTTCAATCCCTGGCGGCTGCCGTTTCCGCACTTGCTTCCCTGGCTGCTGCCGCTGCAGCCCGAGGACCAGCCCGAGTTCTTCAGGAACGGCAGCTTCGCCGTGTTCCGAAAGATGGAGCAGGACGTAAAGGGATTTCACGATGCCGTGACCAGATGGGCGAAACAGCTCGAAGGCGGGCGCGATCCGGGAAAGCGGACCGACGCGTGGTCGGAATACGTGATGGCCAAGCTGTGCGGCAGAAGACGCGACGGCAGGGTCGCGACCGCCGCATCCCCGGAGGATGCGCACTGGTACGCGAAACCCGGCGACAAGGACCTCAACGATTTCGATTTCACCGACGACAAGGACGGCCTCGGTTGCCCGTTCGGCGCGCATATCCGGCGGATGAATCCGCGTGCGGACCCGGCGGTGGTGCCGTTTCGCCGGCGTCCGCTGATCCGGCGCGGCATGCCCTACGGCCCGAAGTTCGAGCCGAAGGCGCCGGAACTGGACGCGAAGCCTGCGCGGGGATTGCTCGGATTGTTTTTCTGCGCCAGCCTGGAACACCAGTTCGAGCACCTGCTCGCGCAATGGGGCGACGCGAATCCGATGGGACCGGACAATCGCGGCAACGCCAAAGATCCGCTCATCGGCAACCACCAGGCGCCGCGGGCGCTCTTCGACATACCCCTCGGAGGCGAGCACCTGCGACAGCTCGACGGCTTCACGCCCTATGTGACCACGCGCGGCACCCTGTATGCGTTTTACCCCAGCCTCAAGGCATTGGGCGTGATCGGCCTCGCGCGCAAGCCCAAGCGATGAAACCGGACGCGGGCGCCGACGCCGGCAAAGAAGAAGAAGCGCGCAGCCCGCAGCGGCCGGACCCGCTCGACCCCAGGGACCCGCCGCCGCACGACCGCTACTGCGACCTGGTCCTGACCGGCGGCGTCACCGACGGCGTGGTCTATCCCTGGGCGGTGATGGAGCTTGCGCGCAACTACCGCTTCAAGAATATAGGCGGCACCTCCGTCGGCGCCATGGCCGCCGCGCTGACTGCGGCGGCGGAATACGGCCGCAGGTATGGCTCGGTCACCGGCTTCAACGAAGTGCTGCTGAAGCTGCCGGACAAGCTCGCCGAGGAGGAGCAGACCACCGGCGAGACCACCTTGTTCTCGCTGTTTCAGCCGCAGAAATCGACGCGGAGGCTGTTCGACGTGTTTGTCAGCGCCTTGAGCGGCGAGCCCGGACGCCGCTTGCCCGACACCTTCAAGGCAGTGGCCGGCGCGGCCCTGAAGGCTTATCGCCGGGAAGGCCTATGCGGCCTGATCATCGGCCTCGTATGCGCGCTGATATTGAGAGCGGACGCCCTGCTCGGATTTCCTGTTTGGCACAAGGGTCTGTGGTCGCTGCCGGACCAGCATTTCGCCGCCGCCGCTGCCGCTTTGACTCTGGTTCTGGCGTTGCTGTTGGGCGCGCTTTTCGCCCTGGCACTGATCGCCTGGCGCATCTACCGCGATCTGGTACATGCGCTCCCATCCAACAATTTCGGCTTGTGCACCGGTTTCCGCGAAGATGCAAGCGCGAGCGGCGCTGAGTCGCTGATCGAATGGCTGCACCAAGGCATACAGGGTGCCGCCGGCAAGCCGCTCGACCAGCCGCTGACCTTCAAGGATCTGTGGGACGCCCCGGGCGGGCCGCAGGAGCACTTCCTGCCGCCTTCGTGCAAGACCAAGAAATCCCGCTCGATCGACCTGCGCATGGTGACAACCAACCTGACCCATGGGCGACCCTACGCCTTGCCCGCCGAGGACCAGACCAGCCGGCTGTTCTTCCGCATCGACGAACTCGGCAAGTATTTTCCGGCAGCTATCCTCGATCATCTATTGAAGCATTCGCACCCGTACGAACCGAAGTCGCGCAATGCCGATCCGGACCGGGACCACGTCCCGCGCGCAATGCGCGAGTTGCCCCATGGCGACCTTCCCATTGTTGTCGCGGCGCGGCTGAGCCTGAGCTTTCCCGTCCTGTTTTCAGCGGTTCCGCTGTGGGCGATCGACTATGAGCCCAAGCTCAAGGAGGACAGAAGGCTGCAAAGATGCTGGTTTTCCGATGGCGGCATCTGCTCCAACTTCCCCATACACATGTTCGACTCGGCGGTGCCAGGCTGGCCCACATTCGGCATATCCCTGGGACGCAGAAGCAAGCACCGTAGCGACGAGAACGTATGGCTGACACGGTTTCACTACCAGGGGCGCGGCGACGCCTGGAACCGGTTCGACGACGAGCAGAATCCGCGCAAGAAATTGCTCGGGTTCGTGGGCAGCATAATCTTGAGCGCCAAGGACTGGAACGACATAAGCTCGATGCGCATGCCCGGCGTGCGCGACCGCGTGGTTCATGTGGCGCTGCAAGAAGGGGAGGCAGGCCTGAACCTCAAGCTCAAGGGTGAGGCGATCCTCGGCTACGCCGGCCGCTACGGGCTGCAGGCGGGCACGCGACTGGTGAAGAAATTCATCGGCAGCGGCGATGCTCCCTCGCGGGCCTGGAACGAGCATCGCTGGGTGCGTTTCAATGCCATGCTGGTCGCATTGCGCGAGCGTATTGAGGGTATCGGCATGGCGGCGAGCCACGCCGCGTATGCGAAGCCGCTGGCCGACCAGATTGCGCAAGCGATAAAAGAGGAAGCGCCGCCAGCCGCAGCGACGCCGCCGGCCGATCCAAACGCGCAACCGAAACAGGAGCCGCCGCTTGCCGAACACCACGGCAAGGGTCCGCTACTGACCGCGGCCCAGGCAGACGCGCTGCTGCAGGCCCTGCACGCGATCGAGGACCTGGAGGCCAAGCTCGGTCAGACAGCGACCCCGCAGCCGTACGAGCCGCTGCCAACGCCGACCATGCACCTGCGGCCACCGCTATAGCGCGGTCGGCAAACGCGGGCGCCGCGCCGGGCGCGAGCGCCGCGCCTTGCGCGCGCCGATGCGCCCGGCGGCAATTCATCCGTATTGACGATGCCGCGGCGGCGCCTCCCGTCCAGACTTCGCATCCGGGCCCGATTCCGTCTCAGACCATTGAACTGAAATAACCATGTCGACAAAAGACTGGCGCGTTGCCCTGGCTGCCGCCAAACGTATCGCATTGCGCTTCCCCGGGGTGACCGGGGTGGACTACGGCTACAAGTACAAGGCCGGAACGCGCACGGCGCAGTTGTGCGCACGATTCCACGTGTCGCGCAAGATACCGCTGGACGCGTTGCGCTCGCACGAGGTGCTGCCGACCGACCTTGGCTCAATCGCCTGCGACGTCGTGCAGGCAAGATACGCACCGCAGGCGTCGCCGCTGATGCGTTTCGACCCAATCCGGCCCGGCGTAAGCGTAGGCAACCCCGCGCGCGGGAGCACGGGCACCCTGGGCTCGATTGTGCGCGAAGCGGACAACGGCCGGCTCTGCCTGTTGAGCAACTGGCACGTACTGTGCGGCGCGGCCGCTGCGAAAGCCGGCGAACCCATCTCCCAGCCGGGCCCGCTCCACCTCGGGGCGGGACCGGGGCGGCCGGTCGCGACGCTGCAACGATGGCTGGATCCAAGCGATGGCTATGACGCGGCCATCGCAGCCGTGTCAGCAGAAGTCTGCAACGACGATTCGATCTTCGCCCCCGATCTCCACATGAGCGGCGTGGAGGAACCGAGGCTCGGGCTTTCGCTTATCAAGACCGGCGCAGCATCCGGCACGACGCATGCCATGGTCGACGGCATCGAAGGCATGTTCGAGCTCGATTACAGTCGCCATGGCGACCAGAAGCGCTGGATGGTTGGTTTAAGGCTGGTTCCGGACCCGCACAATCCCGAGGATGAAATCAGCATGGCCGGCGATTCAGGCGCGGTCTGGATCAACCCGGAGACGCAATGCCAGGTCGCGCTGCACTTTGCCGGCAAGTGCGGCGGCGGCGCGGACGCAGAGTGCGCCCTCGCCCATCCG
>JBQMQE010000023.1:12307-14798 GCA_052172655.1 Burkholderiales bacterium | reverse complement strand
TTTTCGACCTGCTGCAACTGACGCTCTAGGATTTCGCCGGCCTCGGGGCTGCCGCCTTGCCGCAGGTCTTTTCAGCGCCAGGCACGAGCGTCGCACTCACCACTTCGCCGGCAGTTTCCTCAACAGCGTATAGCGCTGCGCTTCGTGCGCGACATATCCGCCCATTTGCAGGTCCTTGAGCAGCCGGCTCACCAGTTCGCGCGAACAGCCGATGCGCTGGGCGATATCCTGGTGCGTGAGCCTTTGCGCGACCACGCGCGTAGCGTCGGCACGCGCGACGGCGAGGCCGTCGAGGAGCCTGGCAAGCCGCCCATAGGCGTCGAGCAGCGCCAGGCTGCGCGCGCTCTCGGTGGCGAGACGGGTGCGACGAATCAGGCGCTGAATCAGCTCCAGCGTGAAGTCGGGATGGGTCGCCAGATGTTGCCGCAGCGCCCGTCCGCTGACTACGGCGCATACGCTGGCCTGTTCGGTGGACGCGCTGGCCGAGCGCGGCCCGCCGTCCAGCGACATTTCCCCGACGTACTCCCCGGGGCCGTAGATTGCCAGGGTAATTTCCTTGCCATTGGGGTCGGAGCAGAAAATGCGCAAGCTGCCGCTCAATACCACGAACAGCGTGTCGCCGCGGTCCCCTTCCTCGATCAGCGTGGTGTTCGCACGATAATTCCGTATCGCTCCCTGCGCGGCGAGATCGCGCAGGGGCGCACGCAGGCTTGCCAAGAGATCGGCGGCGGGCGTGAGTTTTTTTCGGGCGGGCGACACAGCCCGCAGTATCGCAACCTTTGCGGCGCCAGCGCAAGCGGGCTTAGTGGATCTGCGCGTCCCTGAGCGAAGGCCGGATCGGCGGCAGGCTGGTCAGGCGCGCAGTCAGCGCGCGCAGGGACTTGGCGCCGGTCTTCTCGCGTATGCTCCCCAGTTGCGTGCGCACCGTGCTGAGAGACACGCATTGTTGCCGCGCGATCGCATCGACGCTCAATCCGCGGATGATCGCGGGCAACAGCGCCTGCTCGGCGCCGGTGAGGCCGTGCAGCTGTCCGTAGTGGTGCAGCGTCAAGGCTTCGCACGCATTGCGCCTGCCGAGGATGACCATGGCGAGGGGCGCATCGGACGATTGCGCCACCGAGCGCGCGCCCGGATTCAGCGGTATGAAGGAAAGCGCCAGTTCTCCGTCGGCGCCGCTCAAGCTCACCAGGCTGCGCCGGCCACGCTGGACATTCGCCAGCGCAGCCTCGATTTTCTCGCCGTGGCGCGCCGAACAGGCCACGAACCTGTCCTGGCGCCGCCGAACAAAGCGTTCCCCGCCCAGTTCCAGCCGCGCAAGCTGGTTTTCGAACAGGATCCGTCCATCGGCGCCTAGAAGCAGGAGGCCGTAGTCGATCTCGTCGAGCACGTCCGCGAGAACGGCGCTTTGCAAGGCGGCGCTCCCGCCGCGATGAGAGGGCGATGCTGCTGCGTCTTCGAAATGGGTGTGACCCCCCAGTTGAGCGTCGTACATGTCGTTTCTCCTTGTGCATAACGCATAACGATTGGCGCAGTGTAGAAAGCGTCGCCAGAGAAAGGATGTAAATACTTCACAAGCCCGGACCGCAGCATTTACAACAATCGTCCGGCGAAGGTTCCTACACTTCATGCACGGATACACGCACCGGGGCGGCACACCGCTTCCTCCGCGCTGAAGCACGATGCCGACGGTGCTCCGCAATCACGAAACGTCGGTCAGGTCCGACAAGGAGATGCAATGAAAGCACGCTGCACTTAGCGAAGCTTTCATCGGCGCGGGGTCGCGCCCCGAATGATGCTTCTGTCACACCGGCACGCGCGCACGACGGCCGCGCTGCCGGCCCACCCTCATGCCGTCATTGAGGAGAATCTCATGGTATCGAGCGAACAGGAATCGGGGTACGTCAACGTGAGGCAGGTCATATCGGCGGCAAAACGGCAGCGGGAAGCGTATCTGGACTCGACCCTGAAGACATCAACGGCGGCCTGGGCGGGTCCCGCGGGTCTTGCCTTGCTGTTCCTGGCGGGCCTGGCATATGCCGCCGTCGATAGCGCGAGCCAGACCGAGTCGGTAGTGGTCGCGAAAATTTCGACCGCAGCAACTGTGGCGTCATCGGCGGATTACGGCGGCGCTGCGCGCAAGGAACAAGCGTCGGGCGGCTTCGCACAGCCTGCCGATTCCTATCCCGCAGGCTATGTCAGCCGGGGTCATGACGGCGATGGCAACGTCATGACATACGAACATGACTGAGGATCCGGGCGTGCTGGACATTCTTTTCGGTATCGGCGAGATATTCAGCGTACTGCTGCTTCTTTTTGGCGCCTATCTGTCGACGCTCGCAACAGTCCCAGCCGACAAGCGTTCCGATGAAGAACCGCAATAGCATTGGCGGGTGAAACGCCGTGTCGGGCTTTTTTCGATCGGCTGGCCAGTTCCTGAAGCGCAGAACCGTTGAACACACGCGCGACAGCGCTGCATGAACCTGCCGCTGTC
>JBQMQE010000023.1:0-12297 GCA_052172655.1 Burkholderiales bacterium | reverse complement strand
GTCGTCGACGAGGCGGCGCTGCTGGCCTGGAACGGCTCGGACTGGATCGATGCGCTCGCCGCCGTCTCCGCCATCCAGAACCTGCCGCTGTCGCTGGCACCGCCGCCTTGAGTACAGGGGGTGCGCTGGATCATTGCAATGGCGGCGCATGCGCGCAAGCAGCAATCCAAAGTCCGCGGACGCTGCATCCTTAAATTGCCGAGAGGTTATATGGACAACTGGATCGATCTTTTCAGCTGGATTTTTCTCGTGACGAACCTCGGGCGAATATTCGCCTATCTTCCCCAGATCCGGGCGGCACTCCATTGTCGCAATGGCGCAAAGTCCATATCGCGCCTTACCTGGGGATATTTCGCCATTTCGCATGCAACCGTGTCGATCTATGGATTCTTAGTTCTCCATGACGCGTCAATGGGGGTCATTTTCCTTGGCAACTGCATTGCATGTTGCGCGCTCGTGGCGATTGTGACCTGGAAGCAATCCGGCCGGCTATCTCTCCGGAACAGTCGAAGCAGCACGTCGATGCGTCGTTCTTCCAATTTACCCGGCGGGGTGTTCAGTCGAAAGTTGATGCCAACCGGCGATAACACGATCCGCCCGTTGCCTAGTCAGGTGCGCGCGATCGAATGATCGCGAATTCAAGCCGCAAACTGTTACCGCGTCGCCGCGGGGCGTCGGTGGCTTGCGCGCGGCCAAAGTCGTTTCGGGCGATTGCGAAGATCTATCGCGGTTGTAGAGTGCGCTGCGCACCCGACCCCGCGCCCGCACCGCGCGCGCCAGGTCGTGACGGCCTTGCTTCCGGCGCCCCGCGCGAATCTATTTTTCCAGCATGCGGTAGATCGCGGTGTGGTCGGCGGCGCCGGTCAGCTTCGTCTCCGCCTCCGCCCAGGATCGAAGAAGAACTTCGCCCAGCAGCGTTTGCGCACCCACGCTCTGCGCCAGGTCGGTGGCGATGTTGATGTCCTTCTTCATCAGCCCCAGGCTGAAGCCGGAATTGAACTCGCCCGAAACGATGAACTGCATCAGCTTGTTCTCGGTGCTGTTGTTCTTGCCGCTCGAGGCATTCAGCACGGCGACGATCTTGTCCGGCGCGATGCCGAAGTCTGCGCCCACCTTCAGCGCCTCGCAGGCCGCGAGCAGGCCCGCCGCCGAGACATAGTTGTTGAGCGCCTTCATCGCATGGCCGGATCCGAGCATTCCGGTTTCGATGACCGACTTGCCCATGGTCAAGAGCAGCGGCTTCACCCGCGCGATGACCGCCGGCTCGCCGCCGACGATGACCGCGAGCGATCCGTCCACGGCGCGCTTCACCCCGCCCGAGACCGGCGCGTCGATCAGGTCCACGCCCGCGGCCTTGAGCCGCGGCCCGAGTTCGCGCGTTACCGGCGGACTGGAGGAACTCATGTCGATGACGACCGAACCCTGTTTCATGTGCGCGGCCAGAGCGTCGTTATCGCCGTACAGCACCTTCTTCACCACGGCGCTGTCCGGCAGCATCAGGATCACGACTTCGCACTCGCGTCCGATGTCGGCCAGGCTCATCGCCGCCTGGACGCCGCTCACGGCACAGACCGCATCGAGCGCCGCCTTTGAAGTGTCATACACTTGCAGCGGATAGCCGTGCGCGGCGATCCGCGTCGCCATCGGCAGGCCCATCTTGCCGATGCCGATGAAGCCGACTGCGTGCCTGCTTGCGCCGGCGCTCATTTCTTGCTGTCGATCTCGGCGAACACTTCTTTCGCCACGCGCATTCCGTCGAGCGCGGCGGGCACGCCGCAATAGATCGCAGCCTGCAGGAACACCTCGCGGATCTCGACCCGGGTCAGACCGTTGTTGAGCGCGCCGAGCACGTGCAGCTTGATTTCGTGCGGGCGGTTCAGCGCCGTGAGCATGGCGAGGTTGAGGAAGCTGCGCGTCTTGCGATCGAGTTCCGGCCGGGTCCAGACTTCGCCCCAGCAGTATTCGGTGACCAGATCCTGCATCGGCTTGCTGAACTCATCCGGCGCCTTCACCGACTTGTCGACATACTCGGCGCCCAGAACGGCCCTTCTGACCGCCAGTCCTTCCTCGTAGCGTTTCTTGTCCATGGCTTGCTCCTTTGATGGTTGGATGATCTCTTCAGCTTCAAGGCCTTGCTTATTCTATTGGTGTGCCGCATCCGGACCCAGCAGCGCAGCGCGGAAGCGGTTCTTCAGCAGCGCGCCGTCGCGCGGCGGCAGCACCAGCGGCAATTTTTCCGGATCGACTTTGATCTGGGCGAACAAGGCGCCTTCGCCCGCATAGATGCGTTTCTTTAACTGCGACAGCTCCGCCTGCGTGCGTACCGTGTAAGCTTGCGCGATGCCGGCGGCCTTGGCCATCCCGGCGAGATCCACGCCGTGCGCGGTATGCGTCTCCTGCATGCCGGTCTCGCCATAGCGCTCGTTGTCTAGCACCACGATGGAGAGGTTGCGCGGCTGTTGCACGGCGATGGTGGCCAGCGCGCCCAGGCCCATGAGCATCTCGCCGTCGCCGGTGACCACCAGCACCATTTTCTTCGGCTGCGCTAGCGCGAGGCCGAGGCCTATCATCGCCGCTCCGCCCATCGCCCCCCACAGCGGAAAATTCAGCTCAGCGTCGCCCGCATTGGTGATGTCCCAGGCCGGCGCCCCCAGCCCGCCGATGACCAGCGCATCGCCGCGCTTGGCGAGCAGTTCCTTCACCACCTCACGACGCAATAATTTTCTCATTTGGGCACGCTCTGGGTCAGTTTTCTGAAATCCTTCGCCCCGGACACGCGCTGCCCGATCAGCAGCGCCACAGGGCGATAGGTGTTGAACGCCAGGCGCATCGCGCTGGAGGCCATTTCCGTCACGTCCTCGGCAGTATCGGCGCGCTTGACAATTACGCCCATCGCCTCGAGCACCGCCTGCGTCGCATTGCCCATGGGTATCTGTGCCGGATTGAATTCGCCGTGGTCGCCGCGCATGGTGACGAGCATCAGCAGCGGAAACTGGCAGGCAATCGGCAGCGTGAGCATATTGATGCAATTGCCCACGCCGCTGCTTTGCATCAGCAGCACGCCCTTCTCGCCGCCGAGCCAGGCTCCGGCTAGCAGCGCAACGCCCTCTTCCTCGGTGGTGAGCCTGACCACGCGCATGGCCTGGTCTTGCTCGCACAACTGAATCAGGCGCGCGTGACCGGCGTCGGGAACGATGGCGATCTGGCGTATGTTCGCCGCCGTGAACATTGCATGCACCTCGTCGGCCCAGTGCGCGCTCGTGGGTTTTGGGGCTACGGTTTTCATTCAGACTCCGGCAAGCTGGAAAAGTGGGAAACAACAGGGCGATAGTACGATATTGCAATATGGCGATCAAACATAATTGCTCTCAACGCTAATGTCCATGCGGATTTCTGAAGTTTTTCCCTGAGATTTTCGCGTTTGCCTCCATCCATTCTTCATCCGCGATAGAATCTGTATCCAGGCATTGCTGCCGAGACAAATAGAAAAGGGCTACGGGCGGGCGGCCTCCGAACAGCACGATGTCGTTCTATCAGTCCGCCAAGGGCAGTGAGCAACGTCGTTACTTGTAAGACGCTCTCGCTTGATTGTCAGGAAACCTATGGGACGTTCAACAGTTCATTACGCCGACAGCGAGACCAACAATATCCTTAAAAAGCTGGCATCTGGTCAGGACTGTATGAAGTGTGCGAGTTCCATGGCAACCCGATCATCGGCCGCTGGAAGGGAAAGCTGGAGAATTTCCTTGTCATCGCCGGGTTCCCCGGACACGGCATGATGCCCCGCCCCGGCCAGCGGGCGCGCAATTGCCGAACTCATCGTGCACGGCGGCATTCACACCTTGGATTTGGAGCGCTTCGGTTACGAACGCGCGGAGAAGGGCGAGCCCTCGGTAGCCAATCCGACTGCCGCATCCTGTGCGGGCAAAAACCGCGGCGGGCCGTGATCAGACAGTTGGTACGGTGCACCTATGCGAGTTTCACGCCTGCCGCAACCAGAGCGGTCTTGAGCGGGCGATCGCCGCACGCCACCGGCAGGCGCAGTTCGAGTGCAAGCGCGAGATAGCAAGCGTCGTAAGCGCTCAGCGCGAATCGCTTCGCCAGCTTGCGAAGTTCCGATAGGCCGAGATTCAAGGGATGCACGACGGGGTTGAGCCGGCCAAGCACATCGGCGGCGGCTTCGGCGCCGCGCTCGTTCAGAATTCCGCGGCGCTCCAGCACGACCAGCACATTGGTGACTTCCGCGGCAAAGATCACCGGCACATGGTACGGTTCGCGCCTTGCGCGGAGCCGGATGCGCCTCGTGTATGCGGTCGCCTGGCTCGGGACGACCCAGGCGATCGCAACGGATGCGTCGAGCACGAACGCCACTACAAGCGTCCGGCCGCGATCAGGTCCGCGATCTTGAACCGGCCTTTCGCTTTCAGCTTCTTGCGCAACGCTTCCGCCTCGTCCAGCACCGCCGAACGATCCCACGCCGATTCCTTCGCCGGTACGACTTTAGCCACCACGCAACCGCGCTTGGTAATCACGGTCGACCGGCCGGATTGTGCGCGCTCGATCACCTCGGAGAAATGCGCTTTGGCGTCGTAAATGCTCAGTTTGTCCATCGCCGTTGACTCCTGACTAGTCAGATCGGCCGAGTCTACACCGAGGGCGGTCCTGTCGCAACTGCTGCCCGCCGCGCAGGACTTGCGCGAAAGAAAGGTCCCATCGAAAGCGATCAAGCTCTGGCAGCGTGCCGCAGCAATTTCCTGCGCTCGCCGGGAAAGCCTTGCCGGCCTGCTGCGGAATAATGCGTCATCGGCCGCCAGTGCGGTAAAATCGCGCATGCCTACCGCCACTCGCTGTCACGACCATGAATAAGCCCGCCGGCGCGGCCGCCGCGCACCTCACCAACTTCATTCGCAACATCATCGACGCCGACCTGGCGAGCGGCAAGTACGCCGCGCGCACCTGGGGCGGGCGCCCGGGCCTGGCGGCGACGCACGCGGGCGCGCCGGCCGACCCGGCGAAAATCCGCACGCGCTTTCCGCCGGAGCCCAACGGCTACCTGCACCTCGGCCACGCCAAGTCGATCTGCCTCAACTTCGGCCTCGCGCGCGACTACGGCGGCGTCTGCCACATGCGCTTCGACGACACCAATCCGGAGAAGGAAGAGCAGGAATACGTCGATTCGATACTCGATGCGGTGCGCTGGCTGGGCTTCGACTGGAGCGCGTACGGCACCGAGCACCTGTACCACGCGAGCGACTACTTCGACGCCATGTACCAGGCGGCGCAATACCTGGTGACTTCCGGCCACGCGTACGTGGACGAACAAAGCGCCGAGGAATTGCGCGCCGCGCGCGGCACGCTGACCGAGCACGGCAGCAACAGCCCCTGGCGCGAGCGCCCCGCCGGGGAGTCGCTCGCGCGCCTCGCCGAAATGCGCTCCGGCGGGCACGCCGAAGGCAGCATGGTGCTGCGCGCGAAAATCGACATGAGCTCGCCCAACATCAACCTGCGCGACCCGGCGATCTACCGCATCAGGCGAGCGACGCATCATCGCACCGGCGATGCGTGGTGCATCTACCCGATGTACGCCTACGCCCACCCGATCGAGGACGCGCTGGAGCAGATCACCCACTCCATCTGCACCCTGGAATTCGAGGACCAGCGCCCGTTCTACGACTGGCTGCTGGCGCGCCTGGCCCAGGGCGGGCTGCTGTCGCAGCCCTTGCCGCAGCAGATCGAGTTCGCGCGGCTCAACCTCACCTACGTCGTGCTGTCCAAGCGCAAGCTGATCCAGTTGGTCGATGAGAAACACGTCGAGGGCTGGGACGATCCGCGCCTGCCGACGCTGGTGGCGGCGCGCCGGCGCGGCTACACGCCCGAGGGCTTTCGCCTGTTTGCCGAGCGCATCGGCGTGTCCAAGTCCGACTCCTGGATCGACTATGGCGTGCTCGAGGAATGCATGCGCGAGCACCTGAACCAGGTCGCGCCGCGGCGCATCGCCGTACTCGATCCGCTGAAGCTCATCATCGACAATTATCCCGAGGGCGCCGAGGAAGAATGCCTTGCGCCGAACCACCCGCAACAGCCGGAGCTGGGCAAGCGCGCGCTGCCGTTCTCGCGCGAGCTGTGGATCGAGCGCGAGGATTTCATGGAGAGCCCGGCGAAAGGCTATTTCCGGCTGTATCCGGGAAACAAGGTGCGCCTGCGCTACGGCTTCGTCATCGAATGCACCGGCTGCGACAAGGACGCGTCGGGCAACATCATCGCAGTGCGCTGCAATTACTACGCCGACAGCAAGTCGGGAACGCCCGGTGCCGACACCTACAAGGTCAAAGGCAATATCCACTGGGTTTCGGCCAGGCATGCATACCGGTGCGAAGTGCGGCTGTACGACCGCCTGTTCCGCGAAGCGCATCCGGGTGCGGGCGAGCGCGATTTCCTGCAGCAGCTCAACCCGGACGCGAAGAAGGTCATCAGCGCGCAACTCGAACCCGCGTTGAAGCAGGCCCTGCCGGAGGAGCGCTTTCAGTTCGAGCGGCATGGGTACTTCGTCGCCGATCGCATCGACTCGAAACCCGGCGCGCCGGTGTTCAACCGCGCGGTGACGCTTAAGGATGCGTGGAAGAAGTGACTAAGCAGCAACTGGCACAAAGGAGATGAACATGAAAGCCGTCGGACTCTACCGCTATCTTCCCATCGACGATCCCGAGTCCTTCCTCGACCTGGAGCTCGATGCGCCCAGCGCGAGCGGGCGCGATCTGCTGGTCGAGGTGAAGGCGATATCGGTGAATCCGGTCGACACCAAGCGGCGCGCGCCCAAGGACCTGGTCGAAAAGAACCCCAGGGTGCTGGGCTGGGATGTGGCGGGCGTGGTCAAGGCCGTCGGGCCGGAGGTCGCGCTGTTCAAACCCGGCGACGCGGTCTACTACGCCGGCAGCATCGTGCGCCCGGGCGGCAACAGCGAGTTTCACCTGGTCGATGAGCGCATCGTCGGCAGGAAGCCCGCGAACCTCGGATTCGCCGAGGCCGCGGCGCTGCCGCTCACCACCATCACCGCCTGGGAAGGCATGTTCGACCGCATGGGCATTTCCAAATCGGGCGCAGATGCGGGCAAGACACTGCTGATCATAGCCGGGGCGGGCGGCGTGGGCTCGATCGCGATCCAGTTGGCGAAGAAGCTTGCCCGCCTCACTGTCGTCGCCACCGCTTCGCGGCCGGAATCGGTGGCCTGGGTGCGCGAGCAGGGCGCGGACCAGGTGATCGATCATACGAAGGATCTGGCGCCGCAACTGGAGGCGCTGGGCATGAAGGAGGTCGATTACATCTTCTGCCTCAACAACACCGATCGCTGGCTGCCCGCGCTCGCACCCATCATCAAGCCGCTCGGAAAAATCTGCGCCATCGTTTCGGCGCAAAAGCCGGTCGATCTGACCCCGCTGATGGGCAAGAGCACCACCATCGCCTGGGAATTCATGTTCACCCGCTCCAGCTTCCACACGCCGGACATGATCGAGCAGCATAATCTGCTCAACGAGACCGCGGCGCTGATCGAGGCGGGCACGCTGAAAACGACGCTTACGGCCAATCTCGGAAAAATCAACGCCGCCAACCTGAAGCGCGCGCACAAGCTGATCGAGGCAGGTCACACACTGGGCAAGATCGTGCTCGAGGGGTTTTGAGCCCGGCTGAAACCCTGGTCGAGTCGCGCTACGCCTGGGCGCGGCTCGCCGCCGCGCTCGCGCTGATGACCATAGGCGGCTCGGGCATGTACGCAATCACCGTGGTGCTGCCGCGCGTGCAGGCCGATTTCGGCGTGGACCGCGCGGATGCTTCGCTGCCCTACACCTACACCATGATCGGTTTCGGCTTGGGCGGCATCCTCATGGGGCGCCTGGCGGACCGCTATGGCGTGATGGTCCCGGTGATCATCGGCGCGTTCGGACTCTCGGCCGGCTTTATCGCTGCCGGCAATGCCGCCAGCCTGTGGCAGTTCAACCTGGCCCAGGGACTCCTCATCGGCTTGCTCGGTACTTCGGCCACGTTCGCGCCGCTGGTGGCCGACATTTCCCTCTGGTTCACGCGCCGTCGCGGCATCGCCGTCGCGATCTGCATCAGCGGCAACTATCTCGCGGGCTCGGTCTGGCCGCCGCTGATGCAGCACTACATCACCAGCGCCGGCTGGCGCCAGACCTATATCGGGATGGGCATTTTCTGTCTCGCAGCGATGCTGCCGCTCGCCCTGATTTTGCGTCCGCGCCCGCCGCTGCCGGCGCAGTTTGCATCGGGTCCTGCGGCCGCGCCTGTGGCCAGCGTCGCCGGCTCCCAAGGCACGCTCGGGCTGTCGCCGGGCACGCTGCTGACGCTGCTGTGCGTGGCCGGGGTCGCCTGCTGTGTGGCCATGTCCATGCCGCAAGTGCACATCGTGGCCTATTGCGGCGATCTGGGCTATGGCCCCGCGCGCGGCGCGCAGATGCTCTCGCTGATGCTGGGTTTTGGCATCGTCAGCCGGCTCGCGTTCGGCTGGATCTCGGACCACATCGGCGGGCTGCGCACGCTGCTGCTCGGCTCCTCGCTGCAGGCGCTCGCGCTGCTGCTGTTCCTGCCGTTCAAGGGCTTGGTGTCGCTCTATCTGGTGTCGGCGCTGTTCGGCCTGTTCCAGGGCGGCATCGTCCCCGCCTATGCTCTCATCGTGCGCGAGCATTTCACGCCGCGCGAAGCCGGCGCGCGGTTGGGCACGGTGCTGATGGCGACCTTGTTCGGCATGGCGCTGGGCGGCTGGATGTCCGGCGCGATTTTCGATCTCACCGGTTCCTACCGCGCCGCTTTTGTCAACGGCATCGCCTGGAACCTCCTCAACATCGCGATCGTGGCGGCGCTGCTCTACCGCTCGCGAGCGCGCCCGGCCTTCGCCGGATAACCCAGCGGCTGCAGTTGCCTCGCCCGCTCAGCTGCGGTCGCTGATCCTGCGCGCCGGCGGTTCGTTCAGGTTCCAGGTGTCGCGCAGTACGCCTAGCAGGGCGCGGATCGCCGGATCGTCCTTGCGCGCCCGGAGGTAAATGAACCACAACGTGGTCTCCAGGCGCACGTCCCGCCACAGGCACACCTGGCCGGCGGTTTCTTTCTCCAGCGCGAGATCTTCGCGGATCAGCGACAGGCCGACCCCGGATACGACCAGATTCGCGATCACCGATTCCTGATCGGCTTCCACCACCCTGGTCGGCTCTACGCCATGCTTGTCGAACAGCGCGCGCACCAGTTTGTGGTGAGTGCTGATCGACGGCGTGATTACCCAGGGCTGGTTCGCGATCTCGTTCCAATCGGCGTCGACCACCCGCCTCTTCCATGCCGCCGGAGCAGCGACACGATAGGTGCTCGCCCGCAGCCGCAGTCCTTCCACGCCCGGATGTTCGATCTCGCCGTAGTAGAAGCTTGCGTCCAATTCTCCGTCGCGCACCTTCGCGTACGCGGCGCCGGTGACCATATGGTGCAGTTCCACCTGCAGCAGCGGGTGGCGCGTTACCGTGGTGTTGAGGAACTCGCCGACGCGGATGAAGCCAGGGTCCGAGGTCGTTCCCACGCGCAGCCTGCCGGTCACTTCCCCCTTTAGCGCCTTCGCCACATTGCGCAAAGCCTGGGCCGCGGCCAGTACCCTGCCTGCGTCGTTGAGTAAGCGCTCACCGGCCGAGGTCAGCACCATGCCGCTGGAAGTGCGCTCGAACAAGGCCAGGTCGAGTTCGTCCTCCAGCGCCTTGATCTGCGCGCTGACGGCCGGCTGGCTGATGTGCAGCTTCTCCGCGGCATGGGTCAGATGACCTGCCTCGGCGACGGCGACAAAGCTGCGCAACTGGTAGAGCTCCATGTCAAATCCGATTTTTCAGTGGGAAAACGGCCCGGTTCCGGGCCGATTTGTTGCGTTGCATCATAGGATTACCCACAGTATAACCTAAAGCGATGGCGGCTATCCGATCATGCGATTGGATAAATCGGCTTTGGGTCCGTATTATCCTACACATACGGCGCAATATTTGTGCTGAATCAACTAGATTTTTAAGGAAATGAACATGAGACTCTACGCACCCCTGTACGAAGGTGACAGCATGCTACGCCCCGACGCGGCTTTTGGCGAGCCCGCTGTCAAGGTTTTCAAATCGCCCGCCCCAGCGCCACGTTTTGTGCGCAGCAATATCCAGGTGGAAGCCGCGAACGAGACCGCGCTCGATATTCATGCGATCGAGCAAATCGCCCGCCGCCAGCGCAGTGTCGAAATTGCGCGCATGTTGAAAGCGCTGTTCACGGCCGTAGGCGCATGGTTCGAACGCAATGAGTACTTCGAGCGCGACAATTTCTTCGCCGCATCCGAGAACCTGTCCGACCTGGAACAGCGCCAGCGCCATTTCGAACGTACCGGCATGGCCCACTACTGAGCCGGGACTGCGTCGATCCGCAATTCTCATCAGAATTTGAAACGGCAGCCACTATGCATACTACACATATCAGGTCCGACATTTTTTCCCGCGTGAATGACCTTCACCTGAGCGAGAACGAGCGCCTGCGCATCAACGCGTACATTCAGGACGGCGAATTCATTGCCGAGTACCTCTCCCGCGCGCTGGCGGGCATCCGCTCCGGCGTCGCGCTCGCCGGGCACGCAGCCGGCAGCCTGGCGCAGGGCGTCAAGGCGGCGTTCGCAAGACCCGCCAGGCACTGAACCCCGGCGGTTCCCCGCGTTAAAGAATACGCGGCAGCGTCTTGCCGATGGAATCGGCGAGCACCGCGTCGGCGATGTCGTCGAAGGGCGTAGGCTCGGCATTGACGATCACCACGCGCGCGCCGGCGGCTTTCGCCTCTGATACCGCACCCGCGATCGGATAGACCTGCAGGCTGGTGCCGACCGCGATGAAGCAGTCGGCTTCGGCCGCCGAGCGCATCGCCCTGTCGATAAGCTCGGGCACCAGGTTCTGGCCGAACGAGATGGTGTCGCTCTTCAGGATGCCGCCGCAGAAGGTGCACGGCGGATCGTCCTCGCCGGTCAACAGGCGCAGCAGCGTCTCCTGCATCGGCCCCTTCCAGCCGCAGCTCATGCACACCACCTTGAGCACCGTGCCGTGCACCTCGATCACACGCTCGGGCGAATTCCCCGCCTTTTGGTGCAGCCCGTCGATATTCTGCGTAATCAGCGCGTGCAGCTTGCCGCGCCGCTCGAGTCCGACGATGGCCTCGTGGCCCGCGTTCGGCCGCGCCTCCCAGGCCGGATGTACCAGCCGCGCCTGCCACGCCTTCTTGCGTATCTCCACATCGGCCATGTAATAGCGGATGTCGGAGAGCTTCTCTGCCTGCGGATCGCGCGTCCACACGCCCTGCGGCCCGCGAAAATCCGGAATGCCGGATTCGGTGGAAATGCCCGCGCCGGTGAGAACCACCACGCGCTTCGCCGCGCCCACCCAGGCGCGCACCGTATCGATCATTGCATCAGGATGCACAATGCGCCCCTCCTTTCAGTCATGGCCAAAGCGCGAGGCGCAGTCGGCCGCGCGCCGCCGTTGCTTGCCATCCGCGCAATATGCGGCAAGAATGAACATACGCAGGCTACAACAATTCTCCATCATCCACAAAGGAGCGACCCATGCCGAAAACCCGCATCTATAGTCCCGCTGTTGCAGAAGCCCCGCCAGGCCGCTGGTCGAACGCGATCCGCGCGGGCGAGTTCTTGTTCATCTCCGGGCAGGTGTCGCGCTCCAACGACGGCGCCGCCATCGAGGGCAGGGGCGAATACGAGCAGGCCAGAATCATATTCACCAGGATCAAGAGCCTGGTTGAAGCCGCGGGCGGCACGACGCAGGATGTAGTGAAGATGACGATATACGTGGTCAGCATCAAGCAGAACAAGGAAGTCTGGCGCGCGCGGCAGGAGTTCTTCAACGGTGATTTCCCGGCCTCCACCCTGGTTGAGGTCAGCGCGCTCGGGTCGCCCGAAGTCCTGGTCGAAATCGAGGCCATCGCGCATATCGGCGGCAAGTGATGCGGCGGGCAAAACTCGCTTGCGCCATGCCGTTTGATCAATGTCAAGATTATCGAACGGCTTGGCACCACAATTTAATCCAATAACATCAAACCCGGAAAGGCACCATCATGTTCAAGCTGCAAGTGCAGGAAGACGAGAAGGACCCCCAGGCCTGGCACGATGTCAAAGGACCGGACGGCAAGCTGCTGATCTTCGAAAAGGAAGCCGACGCGCGCGCCGAGCTGGAAAAGCGGTTTCCCATTCTGGTGAAACTGGAACGCTACGCCGCCGGTTCAAAG
>JBQMQE010000022.1:0-31562 GCA_052172655.1 Burkholderiales bacterium | reverse complement strand
CGTCGAGCATGCGCTGCTGCTGGAAATTCTCACCGACCAAGGTGTAGGCACGCTGATACGCGGAAAGTGACATTGCCGGGCATTAGCCCGGCAATGTCATCCCGAGGCGCGCAGCGCCGAGGGATCTGCTTTTACGCTATTTGCGTTCCACCTTTATCCCGCAGGCCGTCGAGATAACCTTCCTCGGGATCGTAGATCGTCAGCACCCTGCGGCGCGGCGCCTTGCTGAAGGATATATGCACCCATTTCGCGTACTCCAGGATGCACTGGTCAAAGTCGATGCCGGAGTCGCGGATGGCTTTGATGATTTCGACGGGCGATCCGAATTCGGCGCAGGTGAAATCGGCGGCCAGTCCCTGGGTGTGCTGCGAGGTGTTTGCACCGCCGACATGCCGGTTGAGTTCGGGGCAGCGATAGCCGCTGGAGATTTCCAGCGGGAATCCGGTCATGATGCGCACGCGTTCCAGACCTTCGGCCAGCAGCCGCAGGTTGTCGATGATGTCCGCGCCCGGCGTATTGTCGATGCGCTCGCGCTCTGCGGTTTCGGAATGGATCAGTTGCTCCAGCGAGAAGTTTCGTGTCAGCAGCATGCGGCGATTCTAGGATGGATGAGCAATAATGCCAACAAGACTTACCTGGGTTTTCGACCTCGACAACACCCTGCACAATGCGTCGCCGCATATCTTCCCGCATATCAATCGCAGCATGACCGCCTATCTGCAGCAACATTTGCGGCTGAGCGAGGAGGACGCCGGCAAACTGCGCGCGCATTACTGGCGCAGCTATGGCGCGACGCTGCTGGGCATGATGCGTCATCACGGCACCGATCCCGAGCATTTCCTGCGCGAGACGCACGCGTTTTCCGACCTGTCCGGTATGGTGGTGTACGAGCGCGGACTCGCCGCCATGCTGCGCCGCCTGCCGGGGCGAAAGCTGGTCCTGTCCAACGCGCCGTCCAAATACGCCCGTGCAGTGCTGCAGATGATGGGCGTAGAGAGCCACTTCGATGCCTTGCACTGCATCGAGTCCACCGGCTACCAGCCCAAACCCTCGCTCGCCGCTTTCCACAGCCTGCTGCGCGCGCACGGCCTCAACGCCTCGCGCTGCGTCATGGTGGAGGACAGCCGTGAGAACCTGCGCCCGGCCAAGCGCCTGGGCATGAAGACGGTGTGGGTCACGCGCGAGACGCGCTCATCAGCGTATGTCGATGTCAAGACCGCCTCGGTGCTCGCCTTGCCGCGCCTGCTGGGGCGCCTGGGAGCATAAAAAGGTTAGCACTCACCAACCGTATGGGCTAGAATCGGCGCACATCGGCACATCCAAGGAAATGATCATGGCGACCCGTTCCGGCGAACGCAAGAACCAGATCCTGCAAGTGCTGGCCGAGATGCTGCAGGCGCCGAAAAGCGAGAAGGTCACCACCGCCGCGCTCGCCGCCCGACTCGATGTGTCTGAAGCCGCGCTCTACCGCCACTTCGCCAGCAAGGCGCAGATGTACGAAGGCCTGATCGGCTTTGTCGAGGAGACGGTATTCGGCCTGATCAACAAGATCAGCGCGGAGCAGGAAAGCGGGCTGAAACAGACCCATGCCATCGCCGCCATGCTGCTTTCCTTTGCCGAAAAGAATCCAGGCATGACGCGCGTGCTGATCGGCGACGCGCTGGTGAACGAGGACGAGCGCCTGCAGGCGCGTATCAACCAGTTGCATGACCGGCTGGAGGCGACGCTCAAGCAATCGCTGCGGCTGGCGCAGACGCAGGGGGAGATCGACAAAGACACCGATGCCGCCGCCCAGGCGAACCTGATGCTCGCCTACATCATCGGCCGCTGGCACCAGTACGCCAAGAGCGGCTTCAGGCGTTTGCCGACGGAGTTGTGGCAGCAGCAAGGACCAATGCTGCTAGGCTAGGGAAAGCCGCAAATCCGGGGGATTTAAAAGGGGGCGTCGCCCCCTTTTTCGATTAGACCCAAGAGCGGCTTCAACCGTCTGCCGACAGAGTTGTGGCAGAAGCAGGGGCCGATGCTGCTAGGTTGAATCAGAGCAGACCTTGCACCCCGGGTCCTTGGACAGCCTGACCGAGCGCCACTCCATTCTGAGGCTATCGAGCAGCAGCAGGCGGCCGTTGAGTGTGTCGCCGGCGCCGCAGAGCAGCTTCAACGCTTCGGCCGCCTGCACCGTGCCGATGATGCCGGTAAGCGGTGCGAACACGCCCATCACCGCGCAGCGCGTTTCCTCGGCTTCTGTATCCTCCGGGAACAGGCAGTTGTAGCAGGGGGTCTCGCTCTGGCGCAGATCGAACACGCTGACCTGACCGTCGAAGCGCACGGCCGCTCCCGATACCAGCGGCTTGCGATATTCGACGCAGGCGCGGTTGACCGCGTGGCGGGTGGCGAAATTGTCGCAGCAGTCGAGCACGACGTCGGCGCTCGCGACCAGCCGGGCCAGGCGTTCGCCCTCGAGACGTTCCGGGATTGCGGCGATGTCGATTTCCGGGTTCAGTTGCGCCAGGGTGTCCTTGCCTGAATAGGCTTTCGCACGGCCCACGGCCGCGGTAGTGTGCAGTATCTGGCGCTGCAGATTGGTGAGGTCGACCGAATCGCCATCGGCGAGCGTAATGCGGCCGACGCCGCCCGAGGCGAGATACATGGCGGCGGGGGAGCCCAGGCCGCCTGCGCCGATGACCAGCGCATGCGCGGCGAGCAGTTTTTCCTGGCCTTCGATGCCGATCTCCGGCAGCAGAATATGCCTGCTGTAGCGCAGCAGTTGATCATCGTTCATGGGGGGCGGAAAATGCAAAGCGCCAAGTGCGAACCGAAGAGAGTCCTCGCGCGGCTCCCGCGGAACGCTAGTTTTTCCGAATGATCTGCAGGCCCTTCAGCATGTTGATGGCCTGAGTCAGTTGAGAGTCCTGCTCCGAGCCGAACTCTATCGGCTTGGTCGGCGCCTCGCCGTTCTCGCTCTTTGGCTTGTCGCCGGGCTGCGCCGCCGGCTTGTCGGACTTGGTCGCGGTGTCCTTGTCGTTGGACAAGTGTTTGTTGAGATCCGCTTCGCGCAGGAACGCGTGCGCATCGATGCTGGGCTCTTCGACCACGATGTCCGGCGTGATGCCCTTGGCCTGGATCGAACGGCCGCTGGGCGTGTAGTAACGCGCGGTGGTCAGTTTGATTGCGGTGCTGTTGCCCAGTGGCATGATGGTTTGCACCGAGCCTTTGCCGAAAGTCTGGGTGCCCATGATCAAGGCGCGCTTGTGGTCCTGCAACGCGCCCGCCACGATTTCAGAGGCCGAGGCCGAGCCGCCGTTCACCAGCACCACCATGGGCACGGTCTTGATCGCCGCCGGCAGATTCTTCAGGTAATCATCGCTGCCGCCGCGCAGATAGTCCTCGGTGCTGGCGAGGTACTTGCGCTTGGCGTCCTCGGTGCGGCCGTCGGTCGTGACCACGACGGACTTGGGCGGCAGGAACGCCGCCGAGATGCCGACAGCCCCGTTGAGCAATCCGCCCGGGTCATTGCGCAGATCCAGCACCAGGCCTTTGAGCTGGCCGCTTTTGTACAGGGTATTGATGTGGCGCACCATGCTTTCGCCGGAATGCTCCTGAAACTGCACCACGCGCAGGTAGCCGTAGCCCGGCTCGATCATCTTGGATTTGACGCTCCGCACCTTGATCACGTCGCGCACCAGCGTGATCTCCAGCGGCTTGGATTCGCCTTTGCGCAGCACGGTGAGCTTGATCGAGGTCTTGGGCTTGCCGCGCATGCGCTTGACTGCGTCGTTCAGGCTCATGCCTTTCACCGGCGTTTCGTCCAGTCTGATGATCAGGTCGCCCGTCTTGATGCCGGCGCGGTAGGCAGGGGTGTCTTCGATCGGAGAAACCACCTTGACGAACCCGTCCTCCATGCCGACCTCGATGCCCAGGCCGCCGAACTCGCCTTGCGTGCCTACCTGCAGTTCGCGGAAGGCGTCACGGTCGAGGTAGGCGGAGTGCGGGTCCAGACCGGCGAGCATGCCGTTGATGGCCTCGGAGATGAGCTTCTTGTCCTCGACCGGCTCGACGTAATTGCTCTTGATCGCGCCGAACACCTCGGCGAACGAACGCAACTCCTCCACCGGCAGCGGCGAGCTCGCCCCTTCTTTCTGGGCGATGGCTGAGAAATTGAGGGACAGCAGCACGCCGGCCAGAGCCCCCAGCAGAACCAGACCCGCCTTCTGTAACTTGCTTTTCATGACAAACACCACCCTTTTACTTCAAAGACACCCAGCGCAACGGATCGAAGGCTTTGCCTTGATAGCGAATCTCGAAGTATAAACCCGAATCCGGGTTGCCGCCGCTATTGCCGACTGTCGCCACCGCGTCGCCGGCCGCGACCGTATCGCCCACTTGCTTGAGCAGCGCCTCGTTGTTGCCGTAAATGGTGAGGTAGCTTTGGCCGTGGTCGATGATCATCAGATTGCCGAAGCCGCGCATCCACTCGGCAAACACTACCCGGCCGACAGCGACCGCGTGCACCTCCTGGCCGCTGGCGCCGCGAATGAACAAACCCTTCCAGCTCAGCCCGCTGTCACTACGTGGACTGCCGAAGCGGTTGATTAGTTCCCCTCGGGTCGGCAGTCTGAGCTTGCCTTTGAGCGAGGCGAACGCAACGCCGTCGCGACCCGTTTCGGGCAGCCTCTCGTTTCGCAGCCCGCTTGACCCCGGAGAAATGACCCTTCCCAACTCCTCGACCAGGCGCGACAGACGCGCCTCGTCGCGCTGCAATGATTTCATCTCGCGGCGTTGCGAACGGATTTGCGTCGCCAGCCTGGCCAGCACCCGGCGCCGTTCCGCTTGCTGCGCGAGAAGCTCCTTGCGGCCCTCGCGTTGTCGCGCCTCCAATTCCGCCAGTTCGGTGCTCTTGCCGTGGGCTTCGCGCGCGAGTTGCTCCAGTCCGGAGAGGTTGGAGCGCAACGCGCGGATGAAATCGGCCTGGGCGCGCGAGATGTAGCTGTAATAGTACAGATCGCGCGCGGCCTGATTCGGTTCGCGGCCGGATAGCAACAGCCTCAGGTACCCCTGCTGGCCCGAGGCGTGGCGCATGGCCAGCAGTTGCCCGAGCTCGTGCTGCTGCGAAGCGATGGCGGCCTGCAATATGCGCGACCGCTCTCCCACGCGCAGGAGATCGGCGCGCGCCGCCCGTTGTTGCGCACCGATATTGCGCAGCCTGCGATTAGCCTCGGATACGCCGCGTTCCGATGCGCGCAGCGCGTCGCTCGCCTCCGACCGGTCTTCCTCGGCGCCGCTCAGATTGTTCCTCAGCGTTTGGATACGTCCGCGCAGCGCGTCCAGTTCGGCCTTGTCGGCGGCGCACGCCGGATGCGCGCCGATCAGCGCCAAAACCAGAAAAGATTGCCCGCCACAGAGGACGCGCAGGACGCGGAGGAAAACCGAACCCCTTCTGCCTGCCGTGCGCGTCCCCTGCGCCAGATTCAAGCCTGCGCCTTGCCCTGGTTCGCGACCGCCTGCATGGCTTTTTCGACTTCGGCCGTATCGCCCAGATAGTAGTGGCGGATGGGCTTGAGGGCGTCGTCCAGTTCGTAGACCAACGGCACGCCGGTGGGGATATTGAGACCGACGATGTCCTTGTCGCTCACCTTGTCCAGGTACTTCACCAGCGCCCGGATGGAATTGCCGTGCGCGGCGATGAGCACGCGCCTGCCCGCCCGTATGTCCGGGGCGATGGCCTGGTTCCAGTAGGGCAGCACGCGCGTCACCGTGTCCTTAAGGCATTCGGTGAGCGGCACCTGGCTAGGCGCGAGCCCGCGGTAGCGCGGGTCGCTGCCGGGGCAGCGCTGATCGTCTGCGCTGAGCGCGGGCGGCGGGACATCATAGCTGCGGCGCCAGGCGAGCACCTGTTCGTCACCGAACTTGGCCGCAGTTTCGGCCTTGTTCAGGCCCTGCAGCGCGCCGTAGTGGCGCTCGTTCAGCCGCCAGGAGTGCTGCACCGGTATCCACATCAGGTCGAGTTGCTCGAGGGCCAGCCACAGGGTCTTGATCGCGCGCTTGAGCACCGAAGTATGCGCAAGATCGAACACAAAACCCGCCTCGCGCATCAGCTCGCCAGCTTTTCCCGCCTCTTCCACACCCTTGTCGGTCAGGCCGACGTCGGTCCATCCGGTGAACCGGTTTTCCTTGTTCCAGACGGACTCTCCGTGCCTGAGCAGAATGACTTTTTTCATAATGATCCTTTTTTACCGTACGGTAAGCCTGCGAATATTTTATAATATTCCGATGTCAGAATCTGTGAGCCGGCCGCTGCGGGGCGAGATATTTCCGATTTGCCCGATAAACAGGGTCTTAGGGAGCGCGCCGCGCGCACAATGACGCCGCGGGATAGGATAGGCCAATCCCCCGGCGCCATTCCGGTCAAAGTCCTGGAGGCCGTTTCGAAATTTTCGAAACGGCCCCTGAATTGGCGGAGCATGAGGGGCTGAGGAAAGCTTGGGGTCCTCCGTTCCCGCTCGGATCCCCTCATTTTGTGGTGAGCTGAGGAGTAGCTGTGAAATTCGTAATCGACAATATTTTCCTCGTCGCGATCGCATTCGTCAGCGGCGCGATGCTGGTGTGGCCGCTGGTGCGACGCGGAGCCGGCGGCCCGTCGGTCAATACGCTGGAGGCGACGCAGATGATCAACCGCCAGGATGCGCTGGTGCTGGACGTGCGCGAGCAGGCCGAATACGCGCAGTCGCACATCCTCAATTCGCGCGGGCTGCCCTTGTCGCAGATCGAGGCGCGGGCCGGCGATATCGAGAAGTTCAAGGGCAAGCCGGTGATTGTGTACTGCGCTACCGGCAATCGGTCGAGCGCAGCCGCGGCAACGCTGAGAAAGCGCGGCTTCTCCAACGTGGTCAATCTGAGCGGCGGATTTGCGGCCTGGCAGCAGGCCGGTCTGCCGGTGCAAAAATAAGCGTACTTAGAACCCGTTGCAAAATGAATTTTGCAACGGGCCAAATTAGGGGAGCATGAGGTGAGGCGCCCGAAGGTCTCGCCCCCCACTCGAGGGGAAAGTCCCCTGGATATCCCCTCATATTGAAAGAGATTCTCATGCCCAAGATACTCATGTACAGCACCGCCGTCTGCCCGTTCTGCCAGCGCGCCGAGATGCTGCTAAAGTCGAAAGGCGTCGCCGAAATCGAAAAAATCCGCGTCGACCTCGACCCCGCGCGGCGCGATGAGATGATGGACAAAACCGGCCGGCGCACCGTGCCGCAGATCTACATCGGCGAGGTTCACGTCGGCGGTTACGACGACCTGGCGGCCCTCGACCGCGCCGGCAAGCTCGATCCGCTGCTGCGTGGCCAGACCTGACGGCGGCAGCACTTCCCTTCAATCACCGGAACCAAAGATGAACGAACCGCAGCAGCAGCCGACATTCGGCATCGAGAAGATTTACGTCAAGGACCTTTCGTTGGAGATTCCGCATGCGCCGGAGGTATTCCTGTCCGGCGAGCAGCCGCAAGTGGATGTGCAACTGCATAACGAGGGCGCGGCCATAGGCGACGGTCTGTACCAGGTGGTACTGACGGTTACGGTAACGGCGAAGGCGGGCGACAAGACGCTGTTCCTGGTGGAGGCGGCGCAGGCCGGGATCTTCCAGATCCGCAACGTGCCGGAATCCGACCTGGAGCCCCTGCTTGCGACCGCCTGCCCGAACATACTTTTCCCTTATGCGCGCGAGGCGGTGTCGGACGTCATTGGTCGCGCCGGTTTTCCGCCAGTGTACCTGGCGCCGGTGAATTTCGAGGCGATCTACCTGCAAAGGCTGCAGCAGGCGCAGGAGCAGGCCGGATCCAGGATCGAGATCGCACACTAAGAGTGATGTGCCGTTTCTTTTTTCTGTTTCTGCTCGTTGCCGCGCCGGCGGCTTTGGCGGGGGAGTTCCGCTCGATCGGCGAGAATGCCGTGTCGATGTACGATGCACCCTCGGTCAAGGCGAATGCGCTGTTCGTCGCGAGCAGGTTTTACCCGGTGGAAGTCATCGTCCAGGTAGATAACTGGACCAAGGTGCGCGATGTCGCCGGCGATCTCGCCTGGGTGGAGAAGAAAAGCCTGTCAAACATGCGCACGGCGGTGGTTACGGCGGCGCTCGCAGATGTGCGCGAGAAGCCTGAAGACCAGGCGCCGCTGGTGTTTCAGGCGCGCCAGGGGGTCGCGCTGGAAATCGTCGAGCTTGGCGCGGGCCCGTGGGTCAAGGTGCGTCACCGCGACGGCCAGACAGGGTTCGTGCGTGCGAACCAGATCTGGGGTCTGTAGTGGCCCGCCGCGTCGATCCGCGCTAAGAAACCATGAGGATTACTGTACTTGGCGCCGGCGCCTGGGGCACGGCAATCGCCGTCAGCCTCAGCGCCAGACACGAGGTGGTGCTGTGGGGACGCGACCCCGGGCAATGCCGGGATATCGCCGCCACACGCCGCAACCAGCGCTATCTGCCTGAAATTGCCCTGCCGCCGCAGCTCGCGATCGAGGCCGAGTTTGCCGCCGCCGTCTGCGCCGCCGAACTCGTGTTGGTGGCGACGCCTACCGCGGCGCTCTCCGACATGCTGGCGAAGCTCGCGCCCCTGCGAAAGCCGGTGGTGTGGCTGTGTAAGGGGTTCGATCCGCAAAGCGCCGAACTGCCGCATCAGATCGCCGCGCGAGTGCTGCCGCCTGGCAGCGCTTATGGCGTGCTGTCCGGCCCCAGTTTCGCGCTCGAGGTCGCGCGCGGATTGCCGACGGCGCTCACGCTCGCCTCTGCCGATGCGGGGTTTAGCCAGGCCACGGCCCGCACCCTGCACGGCCCCCGTCTGCGCGTGTACTTCAGCAGTGATATAGCAGGAGTGGAGATCGGCGGCGCGGTAAAGAACGTCATGGCCATTGCCACCGGCATCGCCGACGGCCTGGGCTTGGGCGCCAACGCGCGCGCGGCCTTGATCACCCGCGGACTGGCCGAAATCACGCGCCTGGGGGTGAAGCTCGGCGGCCTTCCCGAAACTTTTACCGGACTCACCGGCGCCGGCGACCTGATCCTGACCTGCACCGGCGAGCTGTCGCGCAACCGGCGCGTCGGCCTCGGCCTGGCGCAAGGCAGGAAGCTAGATGACATCCTGCGCGAGCTGGGGCATGTGGCCGAGGGCGTGCATACCGCCGCCGCAGTCGAGAAGCGCGCGCTGCAGCTCGGCATCGACATGCCTATCACCCAGTCGGTGTGTGCCGTTCTGTTCGGCAGGGTTTCGCCGCGCGAGGCGGTGGAGCGGTTGCTCGCGCGCGACCCCAGGGGGGAAACTTAAGCGCAGCCGGCAAAGCCCTGCTGGCGCCAGGCTTCGTACACTGCCACGGCGACCGCGTTGGAAAGGTTGAGGCTGCGGTTGCCGGGTCGCAGCGGCAGTCGCAGGCGCTGCTCCGCCGGCACGCTGTGGAGTACTTCCGGCGGCAGGCCGCGGGTCTCCGGTCCGAACAGAAGCGCGTCGCCCTCGCGGTATTCGGGCTCGGTATAACGGCGCAGCGCATGCGTGGAAAAGGCGAACATGCGCCTGCCGCGCAGATATTCGCAGGCTGCGCGCCAATCCTTGTGCACGACCAGCCCGACATACTCATGATAATCGAGACCGGCGCGCTTCAATTCGCGGTCCTCGAGGCGAAAGCCCAGCGGCTCGACCAGGTGCAAAGTGGCGCCGGTGTTGGCGGCAAGACGGATGATGTTGCCGGTATTGGGCGGAATCTCCGGCTGGTAGAGCACGATGTCAATCACCGCGCGCCGTCCGTGCGACCACCCAGTTCTCGACCCGCGCGGCGCCGCTGCGTTTGAGCGTACGCGCGAACTCGTTCAGCGTCGCGCCGGTGGTCATGACGTCGTCCACCACGGCTATGCTCAAGCCGGCAAGGTCGCTGCCGCAGGCGAACGCTTGGCGCATATTGGTCGCGCGCTCGCGCCACGGCAGCGCGGTCTGCGGCGCGGTGTTGCGCACGCGCCGCGCGAGTTGCGCATCCATGGGGATGCCGTAGAGGCGCGACAACACCTTGGCAATCTCGGCCGCCTGATTGAAGCCGCGCTCGGCCAGACGCGCCGGATGCAGCGGCAGGGGCACGATCAGATCGACCCCGTCAGCGCGGCCGATGCGCCGGCGCAACTCGTGCGCGAACAGGCCGGCTAGCGCCAGTTGTCCGCCATATTTGAGAGCCTGTATCAGCGCGTCCACCGGGTAGGCGTAGGCGAACGCGGCGCAGCTGGCGTCGTAATGCGGCGGGTCGGCAATGCAGGCGCCGCACTCGGCGTTGCTGCTGCCTGCAACAGCGCAGCGCGGGCAGGCCGACGCGTTTGCTGGAAGTTCGCGCGCGCAAGCCTGGCATAACAGTTGCGCGCCGCTCGTTCCCTGGCACAGCAGACAGTCCTGGGCCAGCAGGGTTTGCCCGATTTTCTTGCCTATATTCAGAAACGGACGCGACGAAATTGACAAGTGAAAATGCTTCCGTGAAGATGCGGTGGTCGCTCAAGCGGGAAGAGAGTAACCATGAACAAGGTAGTGGTCAAATGAAACCCATCATGGCCCTCGCAGGCGAGCTCGCCGGGCACAAAACCACCAGCCAGGGACTGGTCGAGGACGCACTCACGCGCATTGCCGCCCCTTCCGGAGAAGGCGCGCGCGTGTTCCTGCGCACGCACCGCGAATCGGCGCTGGCCGAAGCCAAGGCGAGCGATGCCCTGCGCGCGCACGGTATCGTGCCATCGCCGCTTGCGGGCATTCCGGTGTCGGTGAAAGATCTGTTCGACGTCGCCGGCGACATTACGCGCGCCGGGTCGAAGGCGCTGGCGGATGCCGCGCCGGCCGAAGTCGATGCTATCGTAGTGCAGCGGCTGCGTCAGGCGGGCGCGATCATCATCGGCCGCACCAATATGGTCGAATTCGCGTTCTCGGGATTGGGCCTGAATCCGCATTACGGCACGCCGAAAAATCCCTGGGACCGGGCGACCGGCCGTATTCCGGGCGGCTCGTCATCGGGAGCGGCGGTGTCCGTCTCGGACGGCATGGCGGCGATGGGCCTGGGCAGCGACACCGGCGGCTCGGTGCGCATTCCGGCAGCGCTGTGCGGGCTCAGCGGCTTCAAGCCCACAGCCCGGCGCATTCCCACGCACGGGACTTTCCCGCTCTCTACCACACTGGATTCGATCGGCCCGATTGCGCGCGACGTGGCCTGCTGCGCCCTGGTCGACAGCATACTCGCGGGCCTAGCACCGCAAGTGCCGCCGGCCCTGCCGCTGCAGGGCCTGCGTCTGGGCGTAGTGCAGGACTACGTGCTGGACGGCTTGGATGCCGGCGTGGCCCGGGCTTTCGGCAAGGCGCTCGCGCGGCTGTCGCAGGCCGGGGCGCGCGTGAGCGAGCTGCGCTTCGACGCCCTGCGGCGGCTGCCGCAGATCAATCAGAAGGGGGGGCTGGTTGTGGCCGAAGCCCATGCGGTACACCGTGGGCTGATTGCGCGGCGCAAGGCCGAGTACGATCCGCGCGTCGCCTCCCGCATCTTGCGCGGCGCCGACCTCAGCGCGGCCGATTACATCGATGTGTTGACGCAACGCGCTGCCATGATTGCCGAAAGCGCGCGACTGGCCGCGCCCTACGACGCGCTGCTGATGCCCACGGTAGCCATGGTTGCGCCGGCCATTGGGCCGCTGGAGGCGGACGATCAACTCTATGGCAGGGCCAATCTCGCCATACTGCGCAATACCAGCGTGGTGAACTTCCTCGATGGCTGCGCCCTGTCGATCCCCTGTCAGGAGCCGGGCGCAGCGCCGGTGGGGCTGATGGTCGTGGGGCAAAGCGGCGAGGACCGGCGCCTGCTCGCGGTGGGGCTGGCGCTGGAGTCGGCGCTGCGCCAGTGAGGTCCGTGCACGAAGCCATCGCCGGGCCGCAACGCCGGGGCTTGCGCTGAGCGCGCCCTCGATCGACCGCCGCGCCGCGCGCCGCGCGTTCGCGCGAGCGGCTGCCGGCTATGCCGAGGCTGCCGTGCTCGCGCGCGAAGTGGAAGCGCGCATGCTGGAGCGGCTGCAGTACATCGTGCTCGAGCCTGGGCGCATACTCGACGCGGGCTGCGGCGAAGGCCACGGCGCCAGACGCCTGGCCGAGCGCTATCCGAAGGCGCAGTTGCTGGGACTGGATTTCGCCTACCCGATGCTGCAGGCCGCGCGCAGCCGCGGCTCCTGGCTGCGGCGCGTCCTCAAGCGCGGGCGCGTCGATTACCTGTGCGCCGATTTCGCCGCCTTGCCTCTGCACGCGGCGAACTTCGATCTCGTTTGGTCCAATCTGGCGCTGCATTGCGCGGCAGATCCGCTGCCGGCGCTGAAGCAATTATGGCGGGCGCTGAAAGTCGGGGGGCTGCTGATGTTCAGTTGCTACGGGCCGGATACCCTGAAGGAGCTCAGAAGCGCGTTCGCCGCGCACGACAGCGCTATGCACGTGCACAACTTCATCGACATGCACGATCTGGGCGACATGCTCTCGGCCTGCGGCTTCGCCGACCCGGTGATGGACATGGAGCTCATCACGGTCACCTATGCCAGCGTTGACGCGCTATGCGCCGACCTGCGCGCCACCGGCCAGGTGAACGTGCTTGCGGGGCGCAGGCGCGGACTCACCGGCAAGGGCTTGTTCAGCGCCATGCGCGCGGCCTACGCGAACCTGCGCCGCGACGGCAGGCTGCCGGCAAGTTTCGAAATCGTCTACGGCCACGCCTGGAAGCCGCAACCGCGCCTGACCGAGGATGGACATGCTATCGTCAGGCTCGAACCGCCGCGCGCCAAGCGGCCTTGATTTGATTTCTTGATTTCCGCATTACCCGCGGCTATCTGGGGAAAATCCGGGGGAAAGCTTGATTAAGCCCCTTGCCTGTGATAGCGTACGCAACTTTTTTTGGCTCGGTCTGCATTCTTGGCTTGGTCTGCCTGCCAGTGACGAGGAAACGATGAATAGCGTGCTTGGACGACTAATTGGTGGCTTGCTGCTGGCGCTCTACGCAGGGCTCGCATCCGCCGCCTACCAACTCAATTTTCAGCCGCCCGTGACCCGGATCGCGAGCGAGATCTACGACCTGCACATGCTGATGATGTACGTCATCCTGGTGATCTTCTGCGTCGTCTTCGGCGTGATGTTCTACTCCATCTTTGCGCACCGCAAGTCCGTGGGCCACAAGGCCGCGCAGTTCCACGAGAACACCACGGTGGAAATCATCTGGACCGTGATTCCGTTCGTAATCCTCATTGGCATGGCCTGGCCCGCGACCAAGACCCTGATCGCATTCAAGGACACGGCCAACCCGGACATCACGATCAAGGCCACCGGCTACCAGTGGAAATGGGGCTACGATTACCTCAAGGGCGAAGGCGAGGGCGTGGCGTTCCTGTCCGCCCTTTCCACGCCGCAGGATCAGATCCACAACCAGAAACCCAAGGGCGAAAATTACCTGCTCGAGGTGGACAACCCGCTGGTGGTGCCGGTGGGCAAGAAAGTGCGCATACTCACCACCGCCAACGACGTGATTCACTCCTTCTGGGTGCCGGCTTTCGGCATCAAGCAGGACGCCATTCCGGGTTTCGTGCGCGACACCTGGTTCAGGGCGGACAAGGAAGGTACCTACCGCGGCCAGTGCGCCGAGCTGTGCGGCAAGGACCATGGCTTCATGCCCATTGTGGTCGAGGTTGTTTCGGCGGAAAAATACACCCAGTGGGTCGCCGACCAGAAAAAGAAAACGGTTGCGGCCGCCGAAGATCCGAACAAGCAGTGGAGCGCGGACGAGTTGAAAGCCCGGGGCGAGAAAGTGTACGCGGCCAACTGCGTTGCCTGCCACCAGGCGAGCGGCAAGGGGCTGCCGCCGGCGTTCCCGGCGCTGGACGGCTCCAAGATCGCGAACGGCGACAAGAATGCGCACATCGACATCGTGCTCAACGGCAAGGCCGGCACCGCGATGGCCGCTTTCGGCAAGCAGCTCTCGGACACCGACATCGCCGCCGTGATTACCTACGAGCGCAACGCCTGGGGCAACAAGACGGGCGACGCGGCGCAGCCGGCCGAAATCAAAGCGGCACGAAGGTAAGAGCGCCCAACGTATGTTAGGCGCGTCATTTAGGGGAGCACGAGGGGAGACGCCCCGAAGGTCTCAATCCCCCTTGAGGGGAAAGTCCCCTTGGAGGATATCCCCTCGTTTGGTAGGACGCTCTAACGATTCGAATTCCTGGAGAAACGCATGAGTGCAGTAATCGACACCTATGGCCACAGTCACGAAGGCCACGAGCATCATCCCTCGGGGCTGATGCGCTGGGTGAGCACCACCAACCACAAGGACATCGGCACGATGTACCTGTGGTTTTCGCTCACCATGTTGCTGCTGGGCGGAGTGCTGGCGCTGACCCTGCGCCTGGAACTGTTCCAGCCCGGCATCCAGATCGTCAATCCGGAGTTCTTCAACCAGCTCACCACCATGCACGGCCTGATCATGGTGTTCGGCGCGATCATGCCGGCCTTCGTCGGTTTTGCCAACTGGCAGATACCGATGATGATAGGCGCGCCCGATATGGCGTTCGCGCGCATGAACAACTGGAGCTTCTGGCTGCTGCCGGTTGCGGCTTCCTTGTTGGTGATTTCGTTCTTCGTGCCCGGCGGCGCTCCCGCGGCCGGCTGGACCATCTACGCGCCGCTGTCGACGCAGATGGGCCCGGGCATGGACCTCGGTATTTTCGCCCTGCACATCATGGGCGCTTCCAGCATCATGGGCTCGATCAACATCATTACCACCGTCCTCAATATGCGCGCCCCGGGGATGACGCTGATGAAAATGCCGATGTTCGTGTGGACCTGGCTGATCACCGCCTACCTGCTGATCGCGGTGATGCCGGTGCTCGCCGGCGCGATCACCATGGTGCTCGCCGACCGCCATTTCGGCACCTCGTTCTTCAACGCCGCGGGCGGCGGCGACCCGGTGATGTTCCAGCACATCTTCTGGTTCTTCGGCCATCCCGAGGTCTACATCATGATCCTGCCCGCATTCGGCATCATCAGCCAGGTGATCCCGGCGTTCGCGAGGAAACCGCTGTTCGGCTACGCCTCGATGGTGTACGCCACCTCGTCGATCGCGATCCTGTCCTTCATCGTCTGGGCGCACCACATGTTCACCGTCGGCATGCCCACCGCCGGTCTGCTGTTCTTCATGTACGCCACCATGCTGATCGCGGTGCCCACCGGGGTGAAGGTGTTCAACTGGCTCGCCACCATGTGGAAGGGCTCGATGACCTTCGAGACGCCGATGCTGTTCGCGGTCGGATTCCTGTTCGTGTTCACCATGGGCGGATTCACCGGCCCGATGGTGGCGATCATGCCGGTGGACGTGCAGTTGCAGGACACTTACTACGTGGTGGCACATTTCCACTATGTGCTGGTGGCGGGGTCACTCTACGCAATTTTCGCCGGCACCTATTTCTGGATCCCGAAGTGGACCGGCCGCATGTATGACGAGACCCTGGGCAAGTGGCATTTCTGGCTGTCGCTCGTATTCTTCAACGTCACCTTCTTCCCCATGCACTTTCTCGGTCTCGCGGGCATGCCGCGGCGCATCCCGGATTACGCCAGCCAGTTCACCGATTTCAACCAGATCGCGACCGTGGGCGCGTTCGGTTTCGGCCTGAGCCAGCTCGTGTTCCTGTACGTCGTGCTCAAGGTCAGCGTGTTCGGCAAGGGCGAGAAAGCGCCGGCCAGACCGTGGGAGGGCGCCGATACGCTGGAATGGACGCACCTGCCGAGTCCTGCGCCATATCACAGCTTCCATGAGCAGCCGGAAGTGAAGTGATGTCCGGAGCAAGCATGAAACGTGAATATCCCGGAAACCGCAGGACCGCGCTGGTTTTGGCCGCGGTCGCGCTCGCGTTCTTTGCCGCAATCATGCTCAACTACTGGTGGTCGAAATGAGCGCGCCTGCCGCGCCCTCGGCATCCAACCGAAACATGCTGAAGAAGCTGCTGGTGGTGGCGCTGGGCATGTTCGGTTTCGGCTTCGCGCTGGTGCCGTTCTACAACAAGATATGCGAGGTCGCGGGCCTGCGCGAACTTTGGCAGCCGGGCCAGGCCGAGGCCGCCGCGGCGAACACCCAGGTCGATCTGACGCGAAAGGTGACGGTCGAATTCGACTCCAACATACGTATGCTGCCCTGGACGTTCAAGCCCAAGGCCTCGAGCGTGGAAATCCACCCGGGCGAGCTGACGCAGATGGTGTACGAGGTGAGGAACACGCTGGACGAGCCGGTCACCGGGCAGGCGGTGCCCAGTTACGGGCCCAGGCTCGCGGCGCAGTACTTCAGGAAACTGGAATGTTTCTGCTTCACCCAGCAGACGCTGGCAGCGGGCGAGGTGCGGCAGATGCCGGTGGTGTTCGTCATCGATCCGGACCTGCCCAAGGACGTCAACACCATCACGCTTTCCTACACCTTCTTCCGCGTGGATGGTGCGAACGTGAAGGCAGGCAAGGGGTGACGGTGGCGCAGGCGCAGAAAAAGGCATCGCTGCTGCAAGTGGCAAAGGCTGTGTTCTGGTCTTTCCTCGGCATCCGCAAGCGCCGTGACTACGAGACGGACAGCGTCGAGCTGAAGCCGCAGCAGGTGATCGTTGCCGGCCTGATCGGGGCGGCGTTTCTTGTTTTGGGTCTGATACTGCTGGTGCGTTTGGTCATCGGCAAGCTGGTATAAATCGAGGAGAGAGAACATGAGCGATCAGGCTCAGCATTATTTCGTGCCGCAACCGTCCCACTGGATGATCGTCGGCTCGTTTGCGCTGCTGTTCATGGCGGGAGGCGCAGCGATGTGGTTCAACGGCGCAGACCTCGGCCGCTATGGCGTGCTGATCGGTTTCGCCCTGCTCGCGTTCATGATGTTCCGCTGGTTCGGCGACGTCGTGCGCGAATCCGAAAGCGGCAAGTACGGGAAGTGGGAGGACGTCTCGTTTCGCTGGGGCATGAGCTGGTTCATCTTCTCGGAAGTGATGTTCTTCGCTGCGTTCTTCGGCGCGCTGTTCTATGCGCGCGTGCTGGCCGTTCCCGATCTGGGCAGCCTGACCAGCAGGGAATTGCTGTGGCCGGATTTCAGCGCCCAGTGGCCGAGCGCCGGTCCGGGATTCAAGGACCCGTTCACGCCGATGGCGGCCTGGGGCGTCCCCGCGCTCAACACCCTGCTGCTGCTGAGCTCAGGCGTGACCCTCACCATCGCCCACTTCGGCATGATCGAGGGCAAGCGCTCCAAGCTGATGCTGTGGTTGTTCCTGACGATTGCGCTGGGCGCAACTTTCCTCGGCTTCCAGATTTACGAATATTCGCACGCCTATTCCGAACTCAACCTCAAGCTCAGCACCGGTATCTACGGCACGACCTTTTTCATGCTTACGGGCTTTCACGGCTTTCACGTGACCATAGGCGTAATCATGCTCACCACCATGCTGTTCCGCTCGATCGCGGGCCACTTCAAGCCGGATCACCACTTCGCCTTCGAGGCGGTGGCCTGGTACTGGCACTTCGTCGATGTGGTGTGGCTGCTGCTGTTCATTTTCGTCTACTGGGTATAGCCTGACCGACGGTGTTGGCGCAATCCAGGGCGCAGGCAGTAGCGAGGAGTCCAGCAAATGGGTCTTCGGCGCGCCGCACGCTGTGCGGCGCCTTTTTCTACAGTTTAAGGGGCTTGCCCCGCAATGCCCGAGACCGGCTGCTCTAGGTGAGCTTTCCCGGGATCACGCCAAAATAGTAGCCTGCCATCAGCAACAGAAACAGGGTCACCGACAGGCCGACGCGCAGGGCCAGAGCGCGTACGGTGCGTTTGGACTGACCGCGATCGGAGATCAGGAAGAACAGCGCCGAGCCCAGGCTGGCGAGTATCAGGAGCACGAATACGATGACGACGATTTTCATTGCAGGCGCCGACGGAATCTGCTGAGTGTATCTCAGTCAAACCGGCGATACCAGACAGAAAACCGGTTCACGCATGCCAGGTAAGCGGCGCTTTCGTCCCGCCTTCCTGCCCGGTGTGGCGGCGCTGGCTGCGATCGTGCTTACCCTGTCCCTCGGCAACTGGCAAACGCGCCGCGCCGAGGAAAAGCTCGCGCGCGGTCGCGACTTGGATGACGCTGCGCGCCACGCGGTGCTTGCGCTGCCGTCGCGCCCGGTCGATGTGCACGACTACGAATTCAGACGCATCAGCGTGCGCGGGGAGTATTCGGCCAGGCACACCATCCTGCTCGACAACAAGGTGTTGCGCGGCACCTCCGGCTACGAGGTGGTGACGCCGTTGAAAATTGCCGGAGGTGACATGTACGTGCTGGTGAATCGGGGCTGGGTGGCGGCTGGTGTGCGGCGCGATATCCTGCCGCAGATCCGGACGCCGGCCGGGACCGGGACGGTGGAGGGGGTCGCCGTCGTGCCCAGTAGTCATATCTTCGAATTGAGCACAAAGACCGAGGAAGGCAGCGTGTGGCAGAATCTGGTGCTCGCGCGCTACGCAAAATGGTCGGGGCTCAAGCTGCAGCCGATCGTGCTGCAACAGACCAACGACGCCGCCGACGGCCTCGCGCGCGCCTGGACGCGGCCGGACAGCGGAGCGGACAAGCACCGCGGCTACGCCTTCCAGTGGTACGCGCTCGCAATCACGATTTTGATTTTCTATGTCGCATTCAGCTTCAAGCGCACAGCCTGATCCGCGTTCCGGTCGCAGGAAGATGCTCGCGATCGCGGCCTTGTGCCTCGCGCCGTTTGTCGCCGCCGTGATCGCCTATTATTACTGGCAGCCGCGGGGCGGCATGAACTATGGCGATCTCATTGCCGTGCATCCGCTGATCGATCCTCCCCTGCGCCACCTGGACCAGCGGGCGTTCAGGTTGTCCGCACTCAGGGGCAAGTGGATTCTGTTGCAACTGGATGAGGCCGGTTGCGCCGCGGCCTGCCGCGCCAAACTGTACAACATGCGCCAGGTGCGCCTCGCCCAGGGGCGCGAGATGGAGCGCATCGAGCGCGTCTGGCTGATCCTGGATGAGGCGCCGCTGGAGACGCTGCTGATGCGCGAATACGACGGTACGCGCATGCTGCGCGCGGCCGGCAGTCCGATCGTCGCCGAGTTTCCGCCGGCGGGCGGGGCGCGCGATCACATCTATCTGATCGACCCGCTTGGCAACCTGATGCTGCGCTTTCCCAAGGATGCCGACCCGCGCAGGATGCGCAAGGATCTGGCGCGCCTGCTGCGTGCCTCGCGCATCGGTTAGCGACGATCACCCGTGCCCATCGTGATAAACTGCTTTGCGATTCTTCCGCGCTAAACCCATGGCCACAGAGCTCATTTTGCACCACACCGCGCAGCGCATGCGGCAGTTCTACTCCCTGACCAAGCCGCGGGTGACCATGCTGGCCGTATTCTGCGCGGTGATCGGCATGTTCCTCGCCACGCCGGGCATGGTGCCCTGGCGCGTGCTGTTCGCCGGAACGGCCGGCATCGCCTTGCTGGCGGGCGCGGCTTTCGCCATCAACTGCCTGATTGAGCAAGAGATCGACGCCAAGATGGCGCGCACCCGGGCGCGCCCGTTGCCGCGCGGGGAGCTGACGTCCTTGCAGACTGTCGTTTTCGCCGGCGTGATCGGCGGCATCGGTATGTTCCTGCTCTACCGCTACGTCAATGCGCTCACCATGTGGCTCACGTTCGGCACCTTCGTCGGCTACGCGATCATCTACACCATCTTGTTGAAGCCCGCCACGCCGCAGAACATCGTCATCGGCGGGCTGTCCGGGGCGATGCCGCCGCTGCTGGGCTGGACTGCGGTCACGGGAGAAGTGACGCCCGAGGCGTTGCTGCTGGTGCTGATCATCTACGCCTGGACGCCGCCGCATTTCTGGGCGCTGGCGCTATACCGCACCGAGGATTTCAGCCGCGCCGGCTTGCCCATGCTGCCGGTCACCCACGGCCAGAAATTCACGCGGCTGCACGTGTTGCTCTACACCCTGATCCTGATCGCGAGCACCCTGCTGCCGTTCGTCTACGGCATGAGCGGCTGGATTTACCTGGCTGCCGCGCTCGTCCTGGACGGCATGTTCCTGTACTACGCGGTCAGAATCTACACCGCCTACAGCGACCGGTTGGCGCAGCAGACCTTCCGCTTTTCCGTCGTCTACCTGGCCGGTCTGTTTACCGCGCTGCTGCTGGACCACTATGTTTAGAGCCCTGAGCCAGCTCTGCGTTTTGCTCCTCGCGCTCACGCTCGCCGGCTGCGGCCTGCCGCAGCGCGCATTCAAGAACACCGACGTCACCGGCACCGATTGCTGCCGGGATTTTCGTCTGACCGACCATAATGGCAAGGTGCGCACGCTGGCGGATTTTCGCGGCAAGGCGGTGATAATGTTTTTCGGCTATACGCAATGCCCGGACGTCTGTCCTACGACCATGGTCGAATTGAAGTCGGTATTGCAGCAGCTCGGAGCGGACGCCGCGCGCGTACAGGTCCTGTTCGTCACGCTCGATCCGGAGCGCGATACGCGCGAGTTGTTGGCCAGCTATGTCCCCGCGTTCGACCCGAGCTTCATCGGCCTATACGGCGACCTGGAGACGACGGCGAAGACCGCCAAGGAATTCCGCGTGTTCTACCAGAAACACCCCGGTCCCACACCCACCAGTTACACGCTGGACCATACCGCCGGCAGCTACGTCTTCGATCCCCAAGGGCGGGTGCGGCTGTTCGTGCGCCACGGCGATGGCGGCGCGAACCTGGTGGCCGATCTGCGCAGCCTGCTCAGGCAGGGATAAGCGCTTTTGCGTGCGGCTTAGGCCGCCGCGAGCAGGCCCTTCATTTTCTGCATCGCCTTGACCTCGACTTGGCGGATGCGCTCGGCCGAAACCTTGAATTCGGCCGCAAGGTCGTGCAGCGTCGCCGCATCCTTCTCGCGCAGCCAGCGCGCTTCGATGATGCGGCGGCTGCGCGCATCCAAGCTCTCCAGGGCGGTTCGCAGCCCCTGCGCGCCGACGCGCCCGTTTTCTTCGGATTCAAGCAGCCGCGAGGGCTCGTTGTCCGAATCGGTCAGGTAGGCGATGGGCGCATAACTGTCTTCGTCGTCGTCATTGGCTTCCAAGGCGACGTCCTGGCCCGCGATCCGCATTTCCATTTCCCTGACTTCCTCCGGCTTGACGCGCAGTTGCCTGGCCATGTCTTCGATCGCGTCCTGCGACAGCGGTCCCAGGCCCTTTTTCATCGAGCGCAGATTGAAGAACAGTTTTCTTTGCGCCTTGGTCGTGGCAATCTTGACCAACCGCCAGTTTTTCAGCACGAACTCGTGCATTTCGGCCTTGATCCAGTGGATGGCAAAGGACACCAGGCGCACGTTGCGTTCGGGGTCGAAGCGTTTCACTGCCTTCATCAGGCCGATGTTGCCTTCCTGAATCAGATCGGCGTGCGGCAGGCCGTAGCCGAGGTAGCCACGGGCGATGGCCACTACCACGCGCAAATGCGAGACGACCAAAGCACGCGCGGCGTCGATGTCGTTCTCATCGCGCAGCTTGCGCGCAAGGCGCAACTCTTCGTCTGGCGTCAACAGCGGAAAACGGTTGACGCTGGCAATGTAGGTTTCGAGGCTTCCTACCAGGGAAGGCACGGGCAAGGTCATAACTTGATTCATATTTTGACTCCTTCTCAACGTAGCGTTCGGCGACGCGCCCTTAACCATCCTGCGCCGAACCGCGTCCTGTAAAACAAAGTCATTTTAGCACTCCAGGGCTTCGAGTGCCAATCGCCGTAAGAAGTTCCACCGGTCCTATCCGGAGGAAGGGGCGGTGGCTGATCTACAGCTTCTATCTGGGCTCTATTCCAGATAAGTGCCTGCTCACTGACATATAGGCGCCCAGCCAGCCCAGAACGGCGGCAAAGGCGAGCAAGGCTAGGCAGTCGGGAAGACCGAAAAATTTGAGCCTGAAGTCCGAGCCGTAAAGCTGCGCCAGCTCGAGGATGCTGCGGTTGAGGATCTGTATGCACAGGTAGACGATGGCGAGGGCGGCCATCCCCCCCAGCGCGCCAAGCATGAGACCCAGGTGGAAAAAGGGGCGGCGGATAAAGGCGTCGGTTGCGCCTATCAGCTTGCTCACTTCAATCTCGTCTTTTTGCGTCAGGATCTGCAGCCGTATGGTGTTGAAAGTAACCGCCATCAGGCCGCAGGCCAGCAGCGTGGCGAGGATCAGCACCGCCATCCGGCCGAGCTCCAACAGGCTTTCCAGCCTCTTCACCCAGGCCGAGTCGAGTTGCACATGGGCGACTTTGGGCAAGGCCTTCAATTTCGGTTCCATTTTCTCCAGCTCGGCCGCGCTGCTGCCGGTCTCGAGCACGAACGCGTCCGGCAGGGGATTGGTCTGCAGCGCGGCGATGACGTCGGACAAGTTCTCGGACTGCTTCAGGCCCGCCAAGGCCTGCTCGCGTGAAACGAAGCGCAGCGCGCGCACGCCGGGAATCTGCTTCAGGCGCGCCTCCAGCGCGGCGATGTCGGCCTGGTCTGCATCGCGAGCGAGAAACAAGCTGACTTGCGGATTGCCGCGGACCTGATTCGCCACGCTGCCCAGGTTTTGCAGCAGCATGTAGCCACCCAGGGGCAGCGCCAGCGCGATGCCGATCACCGTCACGTTGAGCAGCGTCGCAACAGGATTGCGCCCCAGCCGTCCGAGCGTCAGGACCAAGGTCTGCCAGTGCTGGCGCAGCCAGGTGCTCACCGCTCCAGCCTGCCTTGCTTGAGCGCCAGCACGCGCGGATTGAGGCGTTGCACCAGGGCTTCGTCGTGGGTGGCGATCAGTACGGTCACGCCGACCTGATTGAAGGAGCGGAACATCTCCATGACCTCGGCGGCGGAGGCGGAGTCGAGGCTGGCCGTCGGTTCGTCGGCGAGCAAAATGCTGGGGCGGTTCACTACGGCGCGCGCAATGCACAGGCGCTGCTGCTCCCCGCCCGAGAGCGTGATCGGGTTGGCCTTCTCCCGCGCCAGCAGGCCCACCTTGTCCAGCGCCGCGCGCGCACGCCGCGCGGCGTCCTTGTGCGCGTGGCCGGTGAAGGCGAGCGGCAGCATGACATTGTCGAACACGCTCCTGTCATAGAGCAGTTTCTGGTCCTGAAAAATAAGGCCCAGGTTACGCCGCAGATAAGGGATGGCCGCGCGGCGCATGCTGCCGATGTTCTGGCCGTTCACCAGCACGGTGCCGCTGGTCGGACGCTCGATCGCCGGGATCAGCTTGAGCAAGGTGCTCTTGCCGGCGCCCGAGCGGCCGGTAATGAACACGAGTTCGCCGGTTTCGATGCCGAAAGAGAGTTCGGATAGTGCCTCGTGACCGCCGCGATAACTCTTGCGCACCTGGCTGAAGCTGATCATCGAGGCGTGGGGAATAAGTACAAGCTCAGTCCGCATCGACCAGGGCGGCGGCGAAGTCCTGCGCCAGGAACGGCCGCAGGTCGTCTATACCCTCGCCGATGCCGATGAAGCGTATCGGCACCGGTCGCTCTCTTGCGATGGCGGCGATTACCCCGCCCCTGGCTGTGCCGTCGAGCTTGGTAAGGATGAGGCCGGTCAGCCCCAACGCGTCATCGAACGCCTTCACCTGGCTGAGCGCGTTTTGGCCGGTATTGGCGTCCAGCACCAGCAGCACCTCATGCGGGGCGCTCGCGTCGGCTTTGGCGATGACGCGCTTGACCTTGCGTATCTCCTCCATCAGATTCAACTGGGTCGGCAGGCGCCCGGCCGTGTCGGCGAGCACGATGTCGATTTTGCGCGCGCGCGCCGCCTGGATCGCGTCGAAAATCACCGCTGCCGGATCGCCGCCCTGCTGGGTGATCACCGCAACCCGGTTGCGCTCCCCCCAGATGACGAGCTGTTCGCGCGCCGCGGCGCGGAACGTGTCCCCGGCGGCGAGCAGCACGCTCTTACCTTGCGCCTGAAAATATTTCGCCAATTTGCCGATGGACGTCGTCTTGCCGGCACCATTGACCCCGGCCAGCATGATGATGAAGGGGCGGTGCCCTTCGGCCGCCAGCGGCCGCTCCAGCGGCGCGATCAGGCCGGCGAGCGCCTCCTGCAGCGCGAGCTTGAGCTCCCGGCGTTCGGTCAGACCCTTTTTCCTCACCTGCCGGCGCAGATTTTCCAGCAGGAACTGCGTGGCCGCCACGCCCGTGTCGGCGCAAAGCAGCGCCGTTTCCAGCTCCTCGTACAGCACGGCGTCGATCTTGCCGCCGCCGAAAAGTCCGCCGACTTGCGCGCGCGTGCGCGCCAGTCCGGCCTTGAGTCGTTCACTCCAGGATGGAACTGGTGTCGCTGCGTCGGATTTTTTGAGCAAACTGAACATGAAGGCTCGCGTGGCGGGCGGTAAAACCCGCTAAGATACGCCCTGATTTTAGCAGAAGGGTGTAGATGAGAATCCGTATGTTTCGCCGTTTGTTTGCGCTCGTCGCGGCCGTGGCGGTGACCGCCGCCGGCGCGCAGACCGGCGTGCATGAGCACAAGCTCGCCAACGGCCTGCGCGTGATCGTGAAAGAAGATCATCGCGCCCCGACCGCGGTGCACATGGTCTGGTACCTCGCGGGCAGCATCGACGAGGTGAGCGGCACCAGTGGGGTGGCGCACGTGCTCGAACATATGATGTTCAAGGCCACCAAGAACGTGAAAAGCGGTGAGTTCTCGCGTCGCATCGCCGCCGCCGGCGGGCGCGAGAACGCCTTTACCAGTTTCGACTACACCGCCTATTTCCAGCAGGTGCCCAAGGCCGCGCTGCCGCTGATGCTGCGGCTGGAGGCCGACCGCATGTCCAATCTGCTGGTGACCGAGTCCGAGTTCTCGCGCGAGATCAAGGTGGTGATGGAGGAGCGGCGCATGCGCACCGAGGACCGGCCGCATGCCCTGGTGGCCGAAGCGCTCAATGCCGAGGCGTATTTCGCCCACCCCTACCGGCGGCCGGTCATAGGCTGGATGAACGATCTTGCCAACATGAACTATCTAGATGCACGCGACTGGTACACGCGCTGGTACGTGCCCAACAACGCCTTCGTTGTGGTGGTGGGAGACGTCAAGGCGGACGAGGTATTTGCGCTGGCGCAAAAATACTACGGCCGGATCAAGGTCAGGCGCCTGCCCGAGCGCAAGCCCCAGCTCGAACCGGAGCAGCGCGGCGTGCGCCGCCTGGTGGTCAAGGCGCCGGCCGAACTGCCCTATCTGCTGATGGGCTGGAAGTGCCCGGTGCTGCGCGATGTGGGCGAGGACTGGCAGCCGTATGCGCTGGAAGTGCTCGCCGGGGTGCTCGACGGCAACGAGTCGGCGCGGCTGAATCAGTCGCTGGTGCGCAACAGCCGCGTGGCGGGCGAGGTCGGCGCGTCCTACGATATGACCGCGCGCGGACCGGGGATGTGCCTGCTGGAGGGGACGCCCAGTCAAGACAGGAGCGTAGCCGAACTGGAGGCGGCCCTGCGTGCGGAGCTGGCGCGCCTGGTGCAAGATGGTGTGACCGCGGACGAACTCGCGCGGGTCAAGGCACAGGTGGTCGCGCGCCAGGTATTCAAGCGCGATTCGATTTTCGGCCAGGCGATGGAAATCGGCCGGTTTGAGACTGCGGGCCTGTCTTACCGGGACATCGACCGTGCGCAGGAGCGCGTCAAGGCGGTAAGCGCCGAGCAGGTGCGCGCCGTGGCGAAGCAGTACTTCGTCGACGACCAACTCACCGTGGTCGTGCTCGATCCGCAGCCGCTGGACCAGGCGCCGCCGCGGCCGGCGCAACCGGGCGTCAGGCACTGAAGTGGCGATGGGCATCAACAGCGAAGGAAGAAAGCTGGCCTGTCTGGTAGCGGCGGTGGCGTTGTGGATTGCAGCGTGCGCGGCGCAAGCCGCGCTGCCGATCCAGCACTGGACCACTGCCTCGGGGGCGCGCGTGTATTTCGTCGAAAGCCGCAGCCTTCCGATGCTCGACATCAACGTCGATTTCGACGCCGGCGGCAGGCGCGTCCCCGCTGACCGCGCCGGGCTGGGCGGGCTCACCCATACGCTGATCAAGGCCGGGTCCGCCGCGCACTCGGAAGAGGAGATCGGCCGGCTTATCGCCGACGTGGGCGCGCAACTGGACGGCAGTGTGGATCGCGATCGCGCCGGCCTCGCCCTGCGTACCCTGTCGAGCGAACGCGAACGCACGCAGGCGATCGCGACCTTTGCCGAGATGCTGCAGACGCCGGTGTTTCCTGAGACCGCGTTTGCGCGCGAGAGGGCGCGCCTGGTCGATGCCGTCAAGGAGGACGAGACCAAGCCCGATGCGATCGCAAGCAGGGCCTTTTACCGCCTGCTGTACGCGGCGCATCCTTACGCGCTTGCGCCGACGCCCGAGACCGTGCTGGGCATCGCGCGCGCCGATGTCGAAGGCTTTTATCGCGCGACTTACGTCGCCGAGCGCGCCGTGGTCACCATCATCGGCGATGCCGACCGCGCGCTCGCCGGGCGCATCGCCGAGCAACTGAGCGCGCGGCTGCCGCGCGCGGGCGCTGCGCCGGTTGCGCTTGCGCCGGTCATCCAGCCGCCGGCCCAGACGCTGCGCATCGCGCACCCGGCATCGCAAAGCCACATCCTGCTTGGACTGCCGGCGATCGCGCGCAACGACCCGGACTATTTCCCGCTGCTGGTGGGCAATTACGTCCTCGGCGGCGGCGGCTTCGTTTCGCGGCTGTACCTGGAGGTGCGCGAGAAACGCGGCTACGCCTACAGCGTCTACAGCTATTTCCTGCCGCTGGCGCAGGAAGGCCCGTTCCAGATCGGCCTGCAGACCAAGAAAGAGCAGGCCGGGGAAGCGCTGGCGCGGGTGCGCGTCGTGCTCGAGGAATTCCTGGCCCAAGGGCCTAGCGCCGCCGAGATGAAGGCGGCAAAGCAGAATCTGGTCGGCGGTTTTGCGCTGCGCATAGACAGCAATCGCAAGCTGTTGGAGCAAGTCGCGATGATCGGCTTTTACCGGCTGCCGCTAACCTGGCTGGACGATTTCGCCGCTAGGGTCGGGAAAGTGAGCGCCGCCGAAGTTCGCGCCGTCTTCGCCAGGCGCGTGCGCCCGGACAACTTGGTGACCGTCGTTGTCGGCAGTGGCGAAAAGTAACCAGTTACGCATCATCGGCGGCGAATGGCGCAGCCGCCGCGTCAGTTTTCCCGATCATGAGGGTCTGCGCCCCAGCGCCGACCGCGTGCGCGAGACCCTGTTCAACTGGCTGGGACAGGACCTGACCGGCCAGCGCTGCCTCGACCTGTTCGCCGGCAGCGGCGCGCTCGGCTTCGAGGCGCTGTCGCGCGGCGCGGCTTGCGTGGTGATGGTGGAACAAAGCCGGCGCGTGTGCGAGGCGCTACGCCGCAACGCCGCTTTGCTCGCGGCGAAAAACCTGCAAGTGCACTGCGCGGATGCGCTAGAATTCGCCACTGCCGCGGCGGCAGATGCGGCGGTGCGCTACGACGTGGTGTTTCTCGACCCGCCGTTTGGTTCGACTCTGCTGGCGCAGGCGCTGCCGCGGGTTGTGCCGCTGCTGCGGTCGGGGGCGCGGGTTTACCTTGAGAGCGCGACGACTTTCGCAGCGTCCGACGGCTGGCGCGTACTCAGGCAAGGCCGCTCCGGACAGGTGCACTACACTTTGCTGACCACTTTGGTGACACATGGCGACTAGGGCAGTCTACCCGGGAACATTCGATCCCCTCACACGCGGCCACGAGGACTTGGTGCGGCGCGCGGCCTCGGTGTTCGAAGAACTGGTCGTCGGCGTCGCCGACAGCCGCGGCAAGCAGCCGTTCTTCACCCTGGAAGAGCGCGTCGCCATGGCGCGCGAGGTTCTATCGGTTTACCCCAACGTGCGCGTGGAGAGCTTTCGCGGACTGCTCATGAATTTTATCCGCACCCAGAACGCGCGCGTCGTCCTGCGCGGATTGCGCGCCGTGTCCGACTTCGAGTACGAATTCCAACTGGCGGGGATGAACCGCAATCTTTATCCGGATGTCGAAACCCTGTTCCTCACTCCCGGCGAGCAGCACATGTTTGTCTCCGCCACCATGGTGCGCGAAATCGCGACCCTGGGCGGAGACGTGAGCAAGTTCGTTCAGCCGGCGGTGGAGCGCTGCATCAAGGAAAAGATCCGGCAGATGGGCGGCGGGTGATGCTGACGCTGCTCCGAGGATAGGGGAGTCCCATGGCTTTGATGATCACCGATGAGTGCATCAATTGCGACGTGTGCGAGCCGGAATGCCCGAATGAGGCGATTTCCCAGGGGCCGGAGATTTACGCGATCGATCCGGCCAAGTGCACCGAATGCGTAGGGCATTTCGATGAGCCCCAATGCGTCGCGGTTTGTCCCGTGGACTGCATTCCCCTTGATCCCGGCCATGCCGAGACCAAGGACGAGCTGCAGCAGAAATATTCGCGGCTGATGGCGCAGAAACACGGCGGCTGACGCGCCGCGCCGGCGCGCCAACAGCCCGCTACTTCTGGCAGGCGGGACAATAGAACGTGGAGCGCTGGCCCTGGCGCAGCGCCCGGATGGGCGAGCCGCAGACACGGCAGGGCAGCCCGGTGCGTGCGTACACGTAGTATTGCTGCTGGAAATAGCCCGAGGTTCCGTCGCTGTGAACGAAGTCGCGCAGGCTGCTGCCGCCCGCAGCGAGCGCCTGGTTCAACGTAGACTTGATTGCTGCCGCGAGCGCCTCGCAGCGCGCCAGCGACAAGCGCCGTGCCGCGGTGCGCGGATTGATGCGGGCATGGAACAGGCTTTCGTTGGCGTAGATGTTGCCGACGCCGACCACGATGCTCGCGTTCATCAGCACCAGTTTGACCGCGGCCTCGCGCGTGCGCGTTGCCGCGTAGAGAAGTTTTCCGTCGAACCTGTCCTGCAGCGGCTCGGCGCCCAGGTGCGCGAGCAGCGGGTGGCGCGCAATATCGCCTGCTTGCCACAACACTGCACCGAAGCGGCGCGGGTCGCGCAAGCGCAGCAACTTCTTGCCCAGCAGCAGGTCGAAGTGTTCGTGTGCTTGCGCTTTGGTCCCGACATCCATGATGCGCAGGCTTCCCGACATGCCCAGGTGCAGGATCAGCCAGCCGGCGCGCTCCTTTGCGCTGCAGTCGATGAGGATGTATTTGCCGCGACGCGCGACGCGAACGATGCGCCGGCCGGTGACGCGCGCCGCCAGATTGAGCGGGATCGGCCAGCGCAGCCTGCGCTCGCGCACGCGCACGCCGGTGATGATTTTGCCGGCGAGGTAGGGCTCGATGCCGCGGCGCGTGATCTCGACTTCGGGTAGTTCAGGCATGGGCTGCGCGGACCGGTTTTTCTTGTACTGGCGGACAAATATACCTAATATGTACCCCCCACGCTAAGCAATCCGCGCAACAATGTCTTTTCCGCGTATTTTCGCGTTCCCTATTCCCCGTCGGATCCTGATTGCAGGCGTGTGCCTGGCGCTTGCTGCCTGCGCACAACAGCCGCCGCAGCAGGCAGCGCCGGCCGCCGCGCCGGCGGCGATTCAGGGCGAAGCCGGACAGGCCGCACCGGAGAAGGCTGACGTACCGGCCGCCGCACCCGAGCAGGCGGCCGCGGCCAAACCGGATCTGCCCAAACAGGACCTTACCGAGGCGGTGCTGTACGAATATCTGCTGGCGGAAATTGCCGGCCAGCGCGGCGCCCTCGGCCTGTCGGCGCAGGCCTACGCCGATCTGGCCAAGCGCACGCGCGATCCGCGCATCGCCAGGCGCGCGGCAGAGGTCGCCTTGTACGCGCGCATGCCCGGCGCCGCGATCGAGGCTGCCAGGATTTGGTATGAAACCGAACCATCCTCGATGCAGGCGCTGCAGACGCTTACCAGCCTGCTGATCGGCGCCAAGCGACAGGAGGAAGCGCTGCCCTACCTGCAACAGTTGCTCGAAGGCGACGAGGGCGCTGAAGGTTTCCTGAAGCTGCCGCGCCTGCTCGCCAACAGCCAGGACAAGGCGCTGACGCTTAAATTGGTGCAGCAACTGGCGCAGCCCTACCCGCAGGCCGCGCAGGCGCATTTTGCCGTCGCCCAGGTAGCGGCGGGCGCCGGGCAAAGCGAACTCGCCCTGACCGAAGTGCGTGCGGCAGCGAAGCTCAAGCCGGACTGGGATCTGCCTGCGCTACTCGAGGCGCAACTGCTGCAACGCCAGTCGAACGCGCTGGCACTGCAGCGCCTGGCCGCTTTCCTCGAGCGCCATCCCAAGGCGCGCGAAGTGCGCCTGAGTTATGCGCGCGTTCTGGTGGCCGAGCGCGAGTACACCCAGGCGCGCGCCGAGTTCCAGACGCTGTCCAAGGACTTTCCCGATAACGCCGACGTTGTCTTTGCCGTCGGCGTGCTGTCGCTGCAGTTGCAGGACTACGCACTGGCAGAAGCAAATTTCAAGCGCTTGCTGGTGCTGCCCTACCGCGACAAGAACACGGCGCGCCTGTACCTGGGTCAGATCGCCGAGGAGCGGAAGAATTACCCTGAGGCACTGCGCTGGTATGAAGAAGTCACGGGCGGCGAGCAGCATCTGCAGGCGCAACTGCGCTATGCGCTGGTGCTCAACAAGCAAGGCAAGCTGGACGCTGCGCGCGCGTACCTGCGGCAGGTCGAAGCCGGTAGCGACCAGGCGCGGGTGCAACTATTGCTGACCGAGGCGCAGATACTGCGCGATGCCAACCGGCCGCGCGAGGCCTTCGATTTGATCGGCAACGCGCTGAAGAGCATGCCCGACCAACCCGAGTTGCTTTACGACTACGCCATGCTGGCAGAGAAGATCGAGCGCCTGGACCTGCTCGAGAGCAACCTGAAGAAGCTTATCGGCCTGCAGCCCGACCATGCGCATGCCTACAACGCGCTCGGCTATTCGCTTGCAGATCGCAACCTGCGCCTGCCCGAGGCGCAGGGGCTGATCGAGAAAGCGCTGCAGCTTTCACCCGACGACCCGTTCATCATCGACAGCATGGGCTGGCTGATGTACCGCATGGGGAAAAACAAGGAGGCGCTGGAATTTCTGCGCAAAGCCTACACCGCGCGCCCCGACCCGGAGATCGCCGCGCACTTGGGCGAAGTGTTATGGGTCGCAGGCGAGCATCGGGAAGCCGAGAAAATATGGCTCGATGCGACCAAGAAAAATCCTGGCAACGACGCCCTCAACAGCACCATCAAGCGCTTCAAGCCTTAATTTTGCGCAAGGCCGAAGCAAACACCGTGTCTTCGGTCTGGAAGAAACACTCATCTGACGAACGAAGGGGGCATGCATCCCCCCTTGTCCCTTAAGGTGGGAGACCAAAGGTCGGGACCACCCGAAGAGGTGGGGCTTTCCCCTCGAGTGGGATCGAGACCTTTGGGGCGTCCCCCAAGGTGGGAGACCGAAGGTCGGGACCACCCGAAGAGGTGGGGACTTCCTTCGGGGCGTATATCCCCCCCGCGGATGCGATCGCGCCATAAATCGAAATCTTCGCCGATGCTGTCGACATCTCGCGTTCACAAAAGACCGGCTTAGGGCGAATGGCACTTACTTAAGAT
>JBQMQE010000021.1:28341-31685 GCA_052172655.1 Burkholderiales bacterium | reverse complement strand
GCGGGATCCGGATTGATGAACAGCGATACGCGGATTCCGGATCCGGCGAGCAGTCCGCACGCCTGGCGCACGCGCTCGAACTGGCCGGCGACGTCCAGGCCGCCCTCGGTGGTCAGCTCCATGCGCCGCTCCGGCACCAGGCAGACATCGTGCGGACGCACGCGCAGCGCGATCTGCAGCATCTCGCGCGTCACTGCGGACTCCAGATTCATGCGTTTGGAGAGCTGCGCGCGCAAAGTGTCGACGTCGCGGTCCTGGATATGGCGCCGGTCCTCGCGCAAATGCAGGGTGATGGCGTCGGCGCCGGCGCGCTCGGCGAGCAAGGCGGCGCGCACCGGGTCCGGATAAGCCGTGCCGCGCACCTGGCGCAGCGTGGCCACATGGTCGATATTTACGCCGAGTTCGATCACAGTTGTCGCAGCTCCTCGAATATGCGCCGGCTATTGAGCGGCTTTTGCTCCAGGCGATGGCTGATCAGCAGGCGCATCAAGGCCTTCGCCTGCTGCAGGGTCAGCGGATCGCTGTAGTCGTCGCGCACGATGTCGAGCAGCGCCTGCCCCGAGAGCACCAGTCCCGCTTGCGCGGCGCCGTTCACCGCCACCGGCCCGCGCTCAGGCTCGTACGTATAAGACTTGCGCGGGTCTATCCCCGCGCCGCTGGCGCTGTCCAGCGTCAGCGCGTAACCCAGTTCGCGCAGTAGCGCCTTCTCAAAGCGGCGCAGCACCGCCCCGGGCTCTGCTTCCTCGGCCAGGCGCGTGAGCGCCGTTTGATAATCCAGGAACAGTTGCTCGTGCGCATCCTCGCGCGGCAGCAGTTTCAACAGCAGCTCGTTGAGATAGAAGCCGCACAGTAGCGCCCTGCCTTGCAGGCGCGGTTGCCCGCCCTGCCATTCCGCGCGCAGCAGCAGGCGCAGCTCGCCGCGCCCGGACCAGGATAGGCCCAGAGGCTGGAACGCCATGATGCTGCCGCGTAGGGCCGAGCGCGGGCGCTTGGCGCCACGCGCCACCATGGCGACGCGGCCGTGCGAGCGGGTGAAAGTTTCCACCACCAGACTGGTCTCGCGGAATGGGTAGGTATGCAGTACGTACCCGGGCTGGTTATCCTGTCGCGTGCGCGCGCTCATTGGACTACCTTGTCGCTACGCGTCAAGGCCATATCGAAGATGCGGCTCTTAGGGTGGCCCGTCGGGGCCATTGGATTACCTTGCCGCTTCGCGCCAAGGATCCGCCCTAGGGGGCGGCCCGTCGGGCTCATGGTTCGAACCCCAGGTTCTTAAGCGTGCGTTCGTCATCGGCCCAGCCGTGTTTGACCTTGACCCAGATTTGCAGAAACACCTTGCCGCCGAAAAGCTTTTCCATGTCGCGCCGCGCGTCGGTTCCGATCAGCTTCAGCTTCTCGCCACCCTTGCCGATGACCATCGCCTTGTGGCTGGCTTTGTCGACGATGATGGCCACGTGGATGCGGCGCAGCCTGCCTTCGATTTCGAATTTCTCAATCACCGTGCTGGCGCCGTAAGGCAGCTCGTCCCCGAGTTGGCGGAACAATTTCTCGCGCACCAGTTCCGCCGCGAGAAAGCGCTCGCTGCGGTCGGTGATCTCCCCTTCTGGGTGGATCGCCGGCTGCTGCGGCAGGTGCGCTCGCAGCGCTTGCAGCAATTGCTGTGTCTGCTCCCCGCTCTTGGCGCTGACCGGCACGATGTCAGAAAAGGCGCACTCAGCCTGCAACTGCGCCAGCAAGGGCAGCAGCAACTTCTTGTCGGTGAGGCGATCGATCTTGTTTAGCGCCAATACCGCCGGCTGCCCGGACGGCAGCAAATCGAATACCTGACGGTCTTCGCGGCTGATGCGCCCGGCCTCGATCACCACCAGGATCACGTCCACGTCCTGCAGGGCCTGCGTGACGCTGCGGTTCATCAGGCGGTTCAACGCACTGGCGTTCTTGGTCTGAAAGCCGGGCGTGTCGACAAATATGTACTGCGCATCTGCGCTGCTCAGTATGCCGGTGATGCGATGGCGCGTGGTCTGCGCCTTGCGCGAGGTAATGCTGACTTTTTCCCCGACCAGGTAGTTCAGCAGCGTGGACTTGCCCACGTTGGGCCGCCCGATGATGGCGATGGTGCCGCAGCGAAAGTCGGCGGACTTCAATTGCGCATCTGCCCGAACGCAAGCTGCGCCGCTTCCTGCTCGGCGATGCGCCGGGTAGCGCCAAAGCCGGTAGTGCGGATTGCCAACTGCGGGATCTGACACTCGACCTGAAACAGTTGCTTATGCGCGGCGCCCTTGGTCCCGACCACGGCATACTGCGGCAGGGGAATTTTGCGGGCTTGCAGCAACTCCTGCAACAGGGTCTTGGGATCCTTGCCCAGGGTTTGCGGATTCAGGTGTTCGAGCAAGGACGCATACAGGCCGCGGATCACGCTCTGGGCCGCGGCAAAACCGCCATCGAGGAAAACTGCGCCAAACAAAGCTTCCACGCCGTCGGCCAGGATGGAAGGACGGCGGAAGCCGCCGCTCTTCATCTCACCCTCGCCCAGGCGCAGATACATTCCCAACTCCAGTTCATGCGCCAATTCGGCCAAGGTCTCCTGCCGCACCAGGTTTGCGCGCAGGCGCGACAGTTCGCCTTCCTTAAGATCACCGAAGCGCTGATACAACTCATGCGCGATGCAGCAATTGACGACGCTGTCGCCGAGAAACTCGATGCGCTCGTTGTGCGGGGTGCTGTGGCTGCGGTGCGTCAGCGCCTGTTGCAGCAAGGTCGCCTGCGCGAAGCTGTAGCCCAGCTTTCGCTGTAGCGGCCCGTAGTCCATCGCGCCTTCGGAGGGGTGCTACTCTTTGCCCGCGCCGCCGGGCGCAGTGCTGGCGGCAAAGTCGATTAACAACGACACGTTGGCGAACAGAGGAATTTTCTGCGCGTAGGCGAACGAGATCACGACGTCGCCGCCGTCCTTGCCTATTTCCAGATCCCCCGAAGTCACCGCCTTGATATTGTCGATTTCGGCGCGACGGTCGAAAGCCCTGCGTATTTCATTGACGCTGCTGGCCCGGCCTTCGCTGGCGGCAATGGCGACGATCGCGCTCTTGGCCGTCGCGAAATCGGTATAGGCTGGTCCGATCTTCATGGCGCCAATGGCGCCCAGGGCTAGCACCACGCCGATCAAGAAAATCACCAGAACGCTGACGCCACGTTGATTGTTGCGCATGATTGCGAGCTCCCTATTTGAACCGTCCGAAGCGTCTCAACTCACTGAAATTGAACCAGATAAAGAAAGCCTTGCCGACGATATTGGCTTCGGGCACAAAGCCCCATACCCGGCTGTCGCTGCTGTTGTCACGGTTGTCGCC